>JACQGN010000109.1 GCA_016199545.1 Betaproteobacteria bacterium
ATACGACCAAAGGCGTGACTGATGGGGCGTGACGGATGGGGCGTGACGGATGGGGCGTGACGGATGGGGCGTGACGGATAAAGCGAGATGTCGCCAGCACGCTTCACCAGTGACGCTTCACCAGTCACGGTTCACCCGTCACGCATTTCCAGTCACGGTTCACCCGTCACGCCCTCAGAAAGCGTAGCGCCTCAAGCCTCCATCCACCGGCAACACCGCGCCGGAGATGTAGCACGCGATGGGAGAAGCAAGGAAGACCGCGAGGCAGGCGAGTTCCTCGGGCTCGCCGTAACGCCCCACCGGAATCTCCTTCGCCGACTGCTCGGTTCGATATTGCTCCGGATACTTCCGCCGGATCTGTTCGCTCATGATCCGTCCCGGCGCAATGCAGTTGACCGTGATGCCGTGCTTGCCGACAGTGCGTGAAAGTCCCTTGGACCAGGCGTGAATGGCCGCCTTGGCCGGTGTGGCGGCCACCAGATTGTCCGGTTCGGACTTGCCGCTGATGTTGATGATGCGCCCCCAGCCCTTTTCGATCATGCCCGGCAGCAACGCATGGGTGAGCTGGCGCACGCGGATAAAATTCAACGTCATCACGTCCGACCATTCCTCTTCCGGCGCGTCGATCGGGATTGCCGGCCGGCTGCCGCCGGCGCAGTTGACCAGAATGTCGACTTCGCCCAGATGGTCGAGCGCGGCGCGTGCAAGCCGCTGCGCTGCGCCTTCCGGCATCACGTCGATCTCGACGATCGCCGGCATCGTCCCACCGGCGGATGTGATCTCCCGCGCCAACTCTTCGAGCAGGTTGCGGCGCCGCGCGGCGATACAAACCCGCACGCCTTCGGCAGCAATGCCCTTCGCGATCGCGCGGCCGATCCCCATGCTTGCACCCGTCACCAGCGCCGTTTTCCCCTTCAGTTGCAGATCCATGCGTTCTCCTAGTGCGTGACTGATGGGGCGTGACTGATAGGGCGTGGCTGATGGGGCGTGACTGATAGGGCGTGGCTGATAAAGCGAGTTGTCGCCAGCACGCTTCACCAGTGACGCTTCTCCAGTCACGCTTTACCAGTCACGCATTTCCAGTCACGCATTTCCAGTCACGGTTTACCAGTCACGGTTCACCAGTCACGCATTTCCAGTCACGGTTCATCTGTCACGGTTCATCTGTCACGCCTTTCCAAGGACGATATTGGCGGCGTTGATGCCGCTCCTTACCGCTGCTTCGAGCGTGGCCGGGTAATCGCTCTCCGTATAGTCCCCCGCCAGCAGGAAGTTGCGCAGCGGTGTGCGTTGCGGTGGCCGCGCAAGTCCCGGGGTGCAGGAAAATGTGGCGCGCTTCTCGGCGATCACCTGCGTCCAGGACGGTGCCGGGAGCGGGCCCAGGTGCCGCTGCAGCTCTTCGTGCACCTCGCGGGCGAGTTCGTCCTGCGCGAGCTGCTGGTGCGGCCCTTCGGCGCTGATGACAGCGCCGATGACGCCCGCCTGACCGCACAGCGCTTCGCGGTCGAAGGCCCAGTGCACGAGCGCGCTGTCGAAGCCCAGCATCGGCGCCGTGAGCCGAACGCTCCGCGGATAGCCCAGGTAAACCGAGTAGATCGGCTGGTAGGTGAGGCGCTCGACGATCTCGACGACCTCCGCCAACGCCGAAATGCCGATCAGAAACGCGTTGACCTGGTGCGCCGGCAGCGCGCAGACGACGTGCGTGAAAACGTCCTGCCGTCCTTCTGCGGCCACGCTGAATCCGCCGTCGCAACGGTCGATGGCGGTGACCCGGCATCCGGTGCGCACGCTGCCGCCGCGCGCCGCGACGTAGGACGCCGCCGGTTCGGGAAACAGGGCGCTCAGGTCGGTTCGCGCCAGGATCAGATCGCACTGGTCGTGGCCGGCTCCCAAGGTATCACGCAGTACCCGCAGGAACACGCGCGCCGAGGCGCGTCGCGGCGGCGTATTGAGCGCCGCTACGCACAGTGGGTGCCAGAGCACACGGCGCACGCGCGCGCTCTGGTCGAAACGGTCGAGCAGTTCGTCGACCGTCAGGTCCCCGGCAAGCCCGAAGCGGGCGGATCGCATCCTCAGCACGAAGCGCAACGCCCCGAGGCGCTCGGTGAACGAGATGCCCTGCGCCTGCAGCAGCCCGACGACGAGATGCCATGGGGCGGGCAGTGCCGCCGAACGCAGACGAAACTGCCGGTGGATGACCCAATCCAGTGGCAGGCGCATCAGGGCACGTTTGCCGGCGGGATGGATGCGCTCGATCAGACGCAGGGTTTCGCGGTAGGCGCCGATCAGGATGTGCAGCCCGTTGTCGAGGGCGAAACCGTGCGCCTCGACGCGCCGCGCGCGGCCGCCCGGCAGCCGGGCTGCTTCAAGAACCGTGACCGGAATTCCGTGATCGGCGAGCGTCACCGCGGCAGCCATGCCGGCGTAGCCCGCGCCGATCACGGCCACCTTCATGCGTCGAGTGGAACGCGCGGGGGTGGGCGGCGTTACGCGACCCTGGCCACGGATCGCGGGGATGCGCTGGCGGCCGCCGGGCGCGCGCCGCTCCAGACCGCTTCCGGCACATGGACGTAGCCGTCGAAGATACGGCGCGCGGTGCGCACGAGCGCGGCGCGCTGCAGCACCTGGCGGCCGCCCGTGAAATCAGCATCGAGATCGATTGCGATCATGCCCGAAGGATGCTCGATCGTGATCATGCCCTGCGGCGGAGGCGGCAGCGTAACGAGTCGCGAGGCGACCGTTCCCGGTATGGCGCAGGCCGACGCCACGCACACTGTTCCCGTGACGGCGTGGGCCTTGTGGCAGGCGTACGGCACGAAGTAGCGCGAGCTGATGGTTCCGCCATGGTGGGGTTTCGACAGCAGGCCGATCTTGGGCACCACCATTTTTGCTACGTCACCCATGCCCATCAGTTCGCCCGCCTTGCGGCGGATCGCCTCCATGCGCCTGAAGAGTTCCTTGTCGGCGTCGAGTTCCGCCGCGGTCTCATTGCCGGACTTCCCGAATTGCTCGGCCCGCATCAGTATCATCGGCATCGCCACGTCGACGCAGCTCACATCCACGCCGTCGATCACGTCCAGCGGTCCGCCCGTGGGCAGCAGTTTCCTGGTGACCGATCCGATCGCGCTGGTAAAGTTGATCCTCACCGGCGCCGCCGTGCCCGTTACGCCGTCGATAGCCGCGTTGCCTTCGTAGATGACTTTGCCGCCGGGCGTCTGGACGATGGCCTCGACCAGCGCCTGCGTGTTCACGTTGAAAATGCGCACCATGGTTTCGCCGTTCTTCGCCGGCACCAGCCCAGCCTCGACGGCGAACGGGCCGACGCCCACCAGCATGTTGCCGCAGTTGGGTTTTGTGTCCACCCGTTCCTGGTCGATCAGCACCTGCGCGAAAAGGTAATCGACGTCGGCGTCAGGCCGCTTCGATTTGCCGATCAACGCGACCTTGCTGGTGAGCGGATTCGCCCCGCCTATGCCATCGACCTGGTACTCGTGCGGGGAACCCATCACCGCCAGCAGGACCGCATCGCGCGTCTCCGGATCGGCCGGCAGATCGGAAGCCAGAAAAAACGGTCCGCGCGACGTGCCGCCGCGCATGATGACGCAGGGGATTTTCGTTTGCATGACAGGATGCTCCGGTGAGTCGCGCTGATTATACGACCAAAGGCGTGACTGATGGGGCGTGACGGATGGGGCGTGACGGATAAAGCGAGTTGTCGCCAGCACGCTTCACCAGTGACGCTTCACCAGTCACGGTTCACCAGTCACGCATTTCCAGTCACGCTTCACCAGTCACGGATCACCCGTCACGCATTTCCAGTCACGGATCACCCGTCACGCCCACAGAAAGCGTAGCGCCTCAAGCCTCCAACCACCG
>JACQGN010000104.1 GCA_016199545.1 Betaproteobacteria bacterium
CCCAAGGCCGAGAGCAAGGTGCGCCAGGGCGTCACCACCGAAATCATCGGGCATTGCGGCTACTCGGCCGCTCCATGCCTGCCGGGCAAGGTGGCGTTGCTCAGGGATTACCTTTCCCCGACCGCGACGAAATGGTGGCGCTGTGCTACGCGTTGAAACGCCACAACGCGGCTTACTTCACGCACGTTCGGGACGAATCCAATCACGTTCTCGAGGCGGTGGACGAGGCGATCGACATCGCGCAGACCTGCGGCATCCACGTCGAGATCGTACACTTCAAGTGCTCGGGCATGGACAACTGGGGCACAGCCGCAATCGCGCTCGCAAGAATTGCTGCTGCAAAGGAGCGCGGGCTCGCGGTCGATTGCGACTCCTATCCTTACAGCGCGGGCAGCAATCCGCTCAAGAACCTGATGCCGCAATGGGTGCAGGCCGGCGGCGTCGCCGCCATGATCGCGCGCCTGGCGCTCAGGGAAACCCGTGAGCGGATTCGGGCCGACATCGCGCGCAGCGGACTCAACAACTGGGGCCGCATTCCGGCATGGGATTGCGTGCAGATCTCGATTTCGCCCCATCTGCCCCAATACGCCGGACGCACCATCGACCAGCTCGCGACTGAGCGCGGCCAGGACCCGATTGACGTGGTGTGCGATTACCTCATTGCCGACAAGGGTGCAACGCGCGTGCTGGTAATCGCGATCTCCGAAGATGACATCCGCGAAATCGTGCGCTCACCCGCTGCGCTGGTGGGCTCCGACGGCAACTGCGTCGCCACTTACGGCACAGTGAGTCAGGGCATGCCGCACCCGCGCTTCTACGGAACGTTTCCGCGCGTCATAGGGCGCTACGTCGGCGAACAGAAACTGCTCCCGCTCGAAACAGCGATCCACAAGATGACCGGCGCCACGCCTGGCAAGGTACTCCGCCGCGCCGCGGACGGCAGTGTCGGTTAAGGGACGGGCGGAGCCGCACACCATGGCGCGCGAATCGCTGTTCCACATCCTGTCGCGCCAGCCGTGGTGGTTGACGCTGCTCCTCGCCGTGCTGATCTTCGGCGTCATGCAGTTCGTATTCCCGCCGATCGCGCCGTTCGTGGCGTTGCCGTTCGCGGCTCTCGCCGTCTACCTTGCCTTTCGACAGTTGCGGGCGGGCCCGTCCGCGAATGTCGAGGAGCGGCTTGCGGCATTGCGCGCCATGCCGTGGGAAAACTTCAGTCTCGTCGTGGGCGAGGCCTACCGCCGCCAGGGTTATTCCGTCGAATCGTCAAATAGCGCGGCTTTCGACTTCCAGCTCGCGAAGAAGGGACAGATCACGCTCGTGCAATGCCGGCGCTGGAAAGTAAATCAGGTCGGTGACGCCCCGGTGCGGGAACTGGTCAACGCGATGGAAAAGCAGGACGCGTTCAATTGCATTTGCATTACCGCCGGGGCATTCTCCGCCAACGCCCGCGACTTTGCCCGCGGCAAGCCGATCACGCTGCTGAACGACGCGGCGCTGGTTGAATTGGCAAGGACGATCGAGAAGAAGCGCTGGCGCTGGTTCTCCCGGTAACCGCGCCACCCCCTGCGACGGCGCGCTGTTGCCGCCAACCGACGAAGAAAATCGCGTCGCTTCAGGCAGATACCCGGCAAGCCCCACCCGCCGTCGCTTGCTGACGACATTCTCCGGCCTTGGATCGCCCGGTACCCGAGCGTAACAACCTGTTTTTGTTGCCACTTCAACTTTGGCACGGCATCTGCCTGCATTCCATGGCCGGGACGGGCGGCACGAGGTTGTACGCATCGCATTGTCCGTTCCTGGAGAGCGGGACGGCAATTGAAAGTGAAAACAGGAGGCGATCATGAAAAAGCTCGTGGTTTTGTTGTTGGCATTGATGGTCACCGGACTGGCGGGATGCAACACGTTCCACGGACTGGGCAAGGACATCGAGCGCGGCGGTGAAAAACTTCAGGGCACCTCGAAGGACGCCCAGGAGCGTATGTGACGCCGCGCCGGCAAACACGAACTGCCGTGAACCCCGACTGATCGCCCATGATTGCCCGGAGGCACATTTCATGAACTGGCAACGCACGGGGGGCAACTGGAAGCAGATCAAAGGCAAAGTCAGGGAGCGTTCCGAAGAAACTGGTGACTGAGTCCCTCATTCGATGGAGGACATCATGAACTCTCGCGGGAAGCTGCACGCTCATCACGTCTTGTTGCTGGTACTGGCAGCCGCGTCTGCGTTGAGTCTGGGAGCATGCAACCAGGGGCCTTCGATCGAGAAAGCCGGCAAGGACGTCGATCGGGCGATCGTTGATGGCGGGCGCGGATGGAAGCAGGCAGCAGACATCGCAGACGAGAAAGCAAATCAGGCCGCCGACGTCAGCAGCGCAAAGTCCGCCACAGCCGGCAAGAGCACCGCTGATGTTGCATTGAGCGCCAAGGTGAGGTCCGCCCTGAGCACCGAACCGGGTCTCCAGGCGCTGTCAATCGACGTTAATGCCGTGAATGGCGCGGTCACGCTGTACGGAACGGCAGATACGGCCGCACGCCGCGACAAGGCCGCGCAGGTGGCGTTGAATGTGGACGGCGTCAAATCGGTCACAAACCACCTGATCATTCTCAAACGGTCGTAGGCCCGCCGCGGCAGCGTTTGCGCCATCGGTGACGAACTCGGCCGGGTGCCGCAGAGCCCCGCGAAACGACGATGACGACCATCGGCAGGACGCTGGTTGCGATAACCTCGGTACTCGTCGCTACCACGGGTCTGGGCGTGCTGGCGCTCGCCCTCTTCGACTGGAACCTGGCGCGACCCTGGCTCTCCACCCAGGTCAAGGAGCGGACCGGCCGTGACCTTGCCGTGGAAGGCGACCTGCAGTTACACCCGTTCTCGCTGACGCCACGCGTCAGCGCGCAACGCGTCACGCTCGGCAATGCGGATTGGGGCAGAAAGGCGCCCATGATCTCCGCTGACCACGTCGAGTTTTCCATCAGCCTGCCCGATTTGCTGCGAGGGAAGCTGGTACTCCCGGACGTCGCCCTCAAGTCGCCCGTCGTCCTGCTGCAGCGCGACCGCGAAGGCCGGCGCAACTGGATACTTCTCCCATCCGAGCAGGCGACTGCGGAGTCGCCTCGCATCGGGACATTGCAGGTTGACGACGGACAGCTCCAGTATCTGGATGAAGTGTCGGATACGGCGCTGCGCGTGCGGTTGAAGACGGCCGCGGAAGAAAAATACCAGATGAGATTCAGCGCCGAAGGCCGCGCGAAGGGCATCCCGCTCAAGGCGAGCGGCGCGGGAGGCGGGCTCCTTACG
>JACQGN010000119.1 GCA_016199545.1 Betaproteobacteria bacterium
AGGGCGTGACTGATAGGGCGCGACTGATAGGGCGCGACTGATAGTGCGTGAATCGTGGAGCGTCAATGTTAAGTCCTGGGGTTGTCAATACGCAGTAAACGGTGGGTATGCCCGCTCTACGATACACGAGTCATGAATCACCGGTCACGCATCACCAGTCACGCCGTACCAGTCACGCACGGCCTCCGCCAAGGTGCTCGAAAGTTTCATCGTCATCGTGTCGGCCGTCGGCGTGTCACCGGGGGTCACATCCCCACCGAAGTGGGGCCCCTGTTCCGCCCCTCGACACGCACCAGTCACGCCTCACCAGTCACGCTTCTCCAGTCACGCCTCACCAGTCACGCTTCTCCAGTCACGCCTCACCAGTCACGGGTTTACCTCAATCTCGGATTGAGGACGTCGCGCAACTGGACGCCCACCAGGTTGATGCTGACGATGGTGACGAGCAGCGCGATGCCGGGAAAGAAACTGATCCAGTACTTGCCGGAGAGAAGATGCGTGAAGCCGTTCGAGATGAGGAGCCCCAGCGACGGCGAGGTGATCGGCATGCCCAGCCCGAGAAATGAGAGCGTTGCCTCCAGCGCGATCGCGTGGGCGACCTGCACGGTAGCGACCACAATCAGCGGCGGCAGGCAATTGGGCAGGATGTGGCGGAACAGCACACGCGGCGTGCTGTACGCGAGGCATACCGCCGCATCGACGTATTCCTTGCGCTTTTCCACCAGCGCATTGCCGCGCACCGTGCGCGCGTAATAGGCCCACTGCACGGTGATCAACGCGACGATGATCTTGTCCACGCCTTGTCCCAGCACCGCGAGCAGCACCAGCGCGATGAGGATCGACGGGAAAGACAACTGCAGATCGACCAGGCGCATGATGAGTGCGTCGAGCCAGCCGCCGGCGTAAGCCGCGATCAATCCAATCGCGAGCCCGAGCGCGAGCGCCGCGACGGTTGACAGCACGCCCACGCCGAGGCTGATGCGCAGTCCGTAAAGGATGGCCGAAAACATGTCGCGGCCCTGGTCGTCGGTCCCCAGCACGTAGGTGGCGCCACTGGCGCTGCTTTCGCCGGGCGCAAGCTTGGAGTCCATGATGTCGAGTTGCGCGAGGTCATACGGATTCTGCGGCGAGATGAGCGGCGCGCCCACTGCCACGATCAGTATCAGGCACAAGGCGGCGAATCCCGCGACCGCGATCCTGCTCTGGGCGAAGTTGGCGGCAAATTCGCGCGCCGGAGACGTGCCGGTCAGCGTCGCGCTCATGCGCGGGCTCCGGCGAGACGCACGCGGGGATCGAGCGCGCTGTAGAGCACGTCGACCGCCAGGTTGATGACGACGAAGATGAACACGATGATGAGGAGATAGGCGACGATCACCGGACGGTCGAGCACGTTGATCGAATCGATGAGCAGTTTGCCCATCCCCGGCCAGGCGAAGATGGTTTCGGTGATGATGGCGAAGGCGATGACCGAGCCGAATTCGAGGCCGACGACGGTCACGATCGGAATCAGGATGTTCTTCAGCACGTGAACGCGCACCACGCGCTCCTCCGTGAGCCCCTTGGCGCGGGCAAACCGCACGTAGTCCTGGAGCATCGCCTCGCGCGCGCCGGCACGCGTGAGCCGGATCAGCAGCGCGAGCTTGAACAGAGCCAGGTTGAAGGCTGGCATCAGGATATGGCGGATGCCGTCCCAGGTGAGGATGCTCAGATGGAGTCCCAGCACTTCGACCGTCTGGCCGCGGCCGGTGGAGGGCAGCCATCCGAGCTGAACCGAGAACACCATGATCAGCATGAGTCCCACCCAGAACGTGGGCAGGCTGAAGCCGAGGATGGAACCGGCCATGATGGCCTTCGCGGCGACCGAGTCGGGCTTCAGTCCGGCCCACAGCCCGAGTGGCAATCCCAGCACGATGGCGATCACCATGGCCGTCAATGCGAGTTCCACCGTCGCCGGCATCCGTTGCAGGATGAGCTGGATCGCCGGCACGTTGGCGGCGAACGATTTTCCGAGATCGCCCGCCAGCGCGTTGGCGAGGAAGGTCCAGTACTGCACCCATACCGGCTGGTCGAGCCCGAGTGCCGCCTTGACGCGCTCGATCTCGGCCTGGTCGGCCTGCGGGTTGATCAGGATATCGACCGGATTGCCGATCGCATAGACGCCGAGAAACACCAGCAGCGACATCACGAACAGCACCAGCAGGCTCTGCAGCAGGCGGCGGAAAATGTAAGCGAGCATGACGCGCTAATGCTGTTTTCAGCGATCCGGACGCGGGATGAACGACCGGCTCGGGCGAGTATATGAGATATTCCCGCCGATAGCAGTCAGGAATTTGTCGGGCAGGAGCGCCGGCAAATTCCTTAGCGGTTGCTTTCCGCCATTCCGTGTAGCAGACTGCGCAACGCGACGGGGCCGGGCAGGAGCCGCGGCCGCGTTGGGACGATGGTGTGATTGGGAAAGCGACGTGGAGAGGTATGAAACGCGCATCATGAATTACATTGCCTTTGCAACCCGCGTCATTCTTCTGCCGGCTCTGTTGGTGGTGCTTGCGTGGAGCGCATCCGCGGCGCAGAACTATCCGGTGCGCCCGATCCGGCTCGTCATTCCGTATCCTCCCGGCGGCCCCACCGATTTCGTCGGGCGCACGGTGGGGCAGAAGCTCACCGAGTTCATGGGGCAGCAGGTGGTCGTCGACAACCGGCCCGGCGCCGCGACGGTAATCGCCAGCGAACTGGTGGCGCGCGCTGCGCCCGATGGCTACACGCTGTTGTTCGGTACCGGCGGCGGCACCTTTCTCGCCCCGCTCATCGTGCCGAACGTCCCCTACGATCCCAGGCGCGATTTTGGTCCGGTCGGCATGCTGGTCGTGAGCCCGCAGGTGCTGGTCGTTCACCCGTCGGTCGCTGCGAATTCGGTAGGCGAACTCGTTGCGCTGGCAAAGGCGAAACCGGGCGCGCTCAACTTCGCATCGGTAGGCACGGGAACCTCGCCGCACCTGGGTGGCGAACTCTTCAAGGCGCTCGCCGGCATCGACGTGGTGCACGTTCCGTACAAGGGTACGGCTCCCGCGATGACCGACCTGCTGGCGGGGCGCGTTCAGTTCATGTTCACCAGCATGCCCACCGTGCTCGCGCACGTGAAGGGCGGAAAACTGAAGCTGCTCGCGACCGGCGGCACCAAGCGCTCGCCCGTGATCGCCGCCACGCCGCCAATTGCGGAAACGTTGCCGGGGTTCGAGCTCGTGACGTGGTACGGCATCTTCGCGCCGGCGCGCACGCCCGCTGAGATCGTGTCACGACTCAACGGGGCGATCGCGAAGGCGCTGGCGGATCCGGAGGTGCGGAAGCGATTCGGCGCCCAGGGTCTCGAAACCGTCACGATGACGCCGCAGGAACTGCGGAAATATACCGAGCGCGAACTGGACCGCTGGACGCGGCTCGTCGAGCGCGCCGGAATCAAGGCCGGGAAGTAAGGAAGGATGAAGGCGGAAGGATGAGGGATGAAAAGAGGCGACCGGCGCCCTGAGGTCAAGAATCACGAAACACCACTCACTCTCCGTGAGTCACGCCCTACCAGTCACGCCCTACCAGTCACGTCCCATCAGTCACGCTTCACCAGTCACGCCTTTCGCACGTCACTGCTGCCTGAAGTGGTGCGCAAGCGTGAACTCGTCGGTGCGCGGCGTGTAGCGCAGGTTCTTCCTCATCGC
The DNA here is from genome assembly GCA_016199545.1 of Betaproteobacteria bacterium. GTDB lineage: Bacteria > Pseudomonadota > Gammaproteobacteria > Burkholderiales > SG8-41 > DSOT01. The sequence continues at coordinate 3,708 of JACQGN010000119.1, forward strand.
CCAGCTCACGATCTGGTGGTGCAGCGGGATCAAAGCGATATCCTGCATCGCCACCGCGCCCGCCGCCTGCGCGAGCGTTTCGCGTTTCTTCGCATCCACGCTGGCGAGCGCCTGCTCCACGAGCTGGTCCAGTTTCGGGTTCGCGTAGCGCCCCCAGTTCCAAGCGCCGTGGCCTTTTCCCGGATTCGGTGACGCGGCGAGCGACCGCAGCGCGAGGTCGGCCGCGAACGAACCCCAGCCCAGCAACGCGAAGCTCGTCTCCTGGGCGCGCACGCGCGAGAGGAACACGCTCATCGGAGACGCTTCCACCGCAGTGCGTATGCCGATCCGCGTGAGCATCTGTGCGCATGCCTGCAGCACCTGCTCGTCGTTGATATAGCGATTATTGGGGCCGGTAAGCGTCACCGTGAATCCGTCCGGATAACCGGCCTCGGCCAGCAGTTTACGTGCACCATTCGGGTCATAGGCTTCGGGCTTGAGCGCGGCGTTGTGCCCGAACACGCCGGGCGAGACGATGTTGGCGGCGGGAATCGCGAGGCCTTCCATCACGCGCTCCGCAAGCGCCTGGCGGTTGATCGCCTTGGACATCGCGCGGCGCACCCGGTGATCCATGAAGGGATTGGCGGTGAGCGGCTTGCCGTCCCTGCCGGTAACCGTGGGCGGCGATCTGCGGTACTGGTCGAGGTGCAGAAAGATCGTGCGCCAGGATACCGCCTGTTCGAGGCGCACATTTGGATGCTTGCGCAACCGGGCGATGTCGGCGGTGGGAACATGTTCGATCACGTCGATATCTCCCGCCAGCAGCGCCGCGGTGCGCGCCGGATCGCTCGGCAGGATGCGCAGGCTCACTTTGTCCCACGCCGGCCGCCCGGCCCAGTAGCCGTCGTTGCGCGCGAGTTCGACGCGATCGCCGCGCGCATAGCGCACAAAGCGGTACGGCCCGGTGCCGATCAGCGCGCGACCGGCGTCGAAGTCTTCGGTGATCGCGTTCGCCGCAGCTTTGCGCGAGACGATGAGGATGGAATTGACTTCTTCGGGCAGCGCACCGTAGGGCGCCGCCGTTTTCAGGCGCAGCGTGTGGGCATCGACGACCTCCCTGGCGACGATCGGCCTGACGTAGCTGGCGTAACCTCCCGGGCTACCCTTGATGTATAACGGCCGCTCCAGAGAAAACGCCACGTCGTGCGCCGTGAGTTCCGATCCGTCATGGAATTTCACGCCGCGGCGCAGTTTGAACTCCCAGGTCGTTGCGTCCAGCGCGCGCCACGCTTCCGCGAGTCCGGGTATGAGACGCGCCCGCTCGTCCACGTGGGTGAGCGAATCGAAGATGTGCCGGCCCACCGTGAGATTGGGCTGCGCCGCCAGAAAATGCGGGTCGAGCGAGGTGACGTCGGCGGAAAGCCCGATGCGCAGCTCCGCCGCCGGAGCGGTGCAGGACATGGATGCCGCTGCCCCGCTCAACACGCCGAGCAGGCACCAGCGCGCGAAGACGGAAAAGACGTGATCCGTGAATCGTGATCCGACAAGGACGTAGGGTGCGCACCGCGCACCGAAAAGCCCAAGAACGGCGTGAGCCGTGAGCCGTGAGCGGACTGGTCTTTGTCGGATCACGGATCACCAGTCACGGGTCACGCTCTTCAGGGTCACCGTGTTTTCACCTCGTGCGCGTAAGTGCGCTCGTCGGTGCGCGGTACATAGGTGAGGTTGCGCCGCGCAGCCCAGGTGTTGACCTGGTAGTGCAGCGGGATCAACCCGTGGTCCGCGAGCGCGAGGCGGGTTGCTTCCTGCAGGAGCTTCTCGCGGCGCGCGTTGTCGACCGTGGCGAGCGCCTGCTCCAGCACCCGGTCCATCTTCGGATTGGAATAGCGCCCGAAGTTCCACGGCCCGAAGCCCTTTTCCTTGTTCCAGGTGGCGAGCAGCGAACGCAACGGATAGCTTGCCTCGCCGGTGGAGACGCCCCAGCCCAGCAGCGCCGCGCTGAACTCGGTCCTGGTCGCGCGCCCGGTGTAAACCGACATCGGCATGGTCTCGACCCTCGCAACGATACCCACGCGCGCCAGCATCTGCGCCACGGTCTGCACGATCTGCTCGTCGTTGATGTAACGGTTGTTGGGGCCGTGCAGCGTCAGCCCGAATCCGTCCGGGAAGCCCGCTTCCGCCAGCAGTTTTCTGGCGCCGTCCGGGTCGTAGGCTTCGGGCTTGAGCGCGGGGATGTATCCGAAAAACCCCTCGGGTACAAGCTGGCCGGCCGGAATCGCCAGCCCTTCCATCACGCGCTCGACGATTGCCGCGCGATTGATCGCTTTGGAAATCGCATGGCGCACGCGCGCGTCCTTCAGCGGATTCTTCTCCAGGGGTTTGCCCGCCTTGTCGGTGACGAAGGGCGAACGGTCACGGTTCGAGTCGAGGTGCAGATGGATCATGCGGTTGGATGCGGTGACGAAAATCGAGATGCCCTTGTTGCCCTTCAACTTGGCGTAATCCGCAGTGGGAATGATCTCTATCATCTGGACGTCGCCCGCGAGCAACGCCGCAATGCGCGAGGGGTCGGAGGTGATGAGCCGGAAGGTGACTCTCTCCCAGACCGGCTTCGCGCCCCAGTAGGCGTCGTTGCGGGCGAGTTCGACGCGGTCGCCCTTGGCGTAGCGCACGAATTTGAAAGGGCCGGTGCCGACCGCGGCCTTGCCGGAATTGAAGTCTTCGGTGCTCGCTCCCTTGGCGGCGCGGCTCGACACCACCACCAGGCCCGACATGTCGATCGGCATGTTGGGATACGGCGCGGCGGTTTTCAGGCGGATGGTATACGGGTCGACGACGATCTTCCCGGTAATCGGGCGGGTGTAGACGGTGAATCCGCCGGGCCCCTTGATCGTTGCCGGCCGATCCAGCGTGAACACGACGTCATCGGCGGTAAAGTCCGAACCGTCGTGGAACTTCACCCCTTTGCGCAGCCTGAACTCCCAGGTGAGGTCGTCGACGCTGCGCCACGATTCGGCCAGCCCCGGGGTGAGCCGCTGCCGCGCGTCGCGCCGCACCAGGGGGTCGAACACCTGTTCGGCGATCGAGTTGTTGGGTGCGAGGTTGACAAAGTGCGGGTCGATCGAAGTTACGTCGGCGCCCAGCCCGATGACCAGTTCCGCGGCCGCGGCCGGGAAAACCGCCATAACGAGCGCGCCGATCAGCGTGTGCAAGAGTTTCGCCATTAAAGTCTCCTGAGATTCGTCCTGCCGTCTACTCGTACTGTGTCAGGAAAATCGACTCCCTCCCCCTTGAGGGGGGAGGGTTAGCGAAGTAATCGGGCCACGCCCGCAAATCGCCCCGAGGTCGCTGAAAAAATGGCATATCAGATCAATTGGTTAGCGGGAGCGACTTAAGAGAGGGTGGGGGTGAAACGTAACAGCGAGCACCACCCCCATCCCAACCCCCCCATCGAGGGGGAAGGAGCGTCGCTCGCAGCACGTGACACAGTACGCCTACCTGCCAGTTCGGAACTCGTGGGCGAAGGTGCGCTCGTCGGCGCGCGGCGCATAGGTAATCCCGCTGCGGGTCGCCCACACATTTTGCTGGTGATAAAGCGTGATGATGCCGGCATCGGCCATGGCGACTTCGGTGGCCTGCTGCAGCAGTTTCTCGCGCTGTGCGTCGTCGACCGTCGCCAGTCCCTGTGCCAGCAGGGCATCCATCTTCGGGTTCGAGTAGCGGCCGCGGTTGGCGGTACCCATCCCTTTCTCCTTGTTGAACGTGGCGAGCAAGGCTTTCAGCGGCGAGGAGGCTTCCGCCGTGTCCGAGCCCCATCCCACCAGCAGGAAACTGAACTCGAGCTTGCTCCCGCGGCTGAAATACACCGAGGCCGGCATGGCATCAACCTTGGTGACGACCCCTACGCGCGCCAGCATCTGCGCGATGGCCTGGGCCACCTGTTCGTCGTTGACGTAGCGATTGTTGGGCGCGTGCAGCGTGATGCCAAAGCCGTCCGGATAGCCCGCCTCGGCGAGGAGCTTGCGTGCGCCGTCGGGGTCATAGGGTTCGGGTTTGAGCGCGGGCGTGTAACCGAACATGCCCTCTGGCATGAGTTGGCCGGTCGCAACCGCGGCGCCGTCCATCACGCGCTCGACCAGCGCCTGGCGGTTGATCGCCTTGGACATGGCCTTGCGTACCCGTGCGTCCCGGAGCGGATTCTTCTCGAG
>JACQGN010000105.1 GCA_016199545.1 Betaproteobacteria bacterium
ACCCAATCAAGGACATCCAACCGATCATCCTGGTGGGGGAATCGGTGTTCATCGTAGTGGTGCACCCGCAGGTACCGGCGAAGAATCTGAAGGACCTGATTGCGCTTGCCAGGAGCAGGCCCGGCACCATCAACTACGGATCGACGGGCACCGGCGGCATCACGCACCTCGCCGCGGCGTACTTCGATCTGATGGCGGGTACGAGGATGACGCACGTGCCGTACAAGGGCACCGGCCCGGCGCTCAGCGCGCTGCTCGGCAACCAGATCCACTTCATGTTCGGTGCCATGCCTGCTGCGCTGCCCCACGCAAAGAGTGGGCGGCTGCGCGCGCTGGCGGTCACGGGCCCCAAGCGCGCGGAGGTGGCGCCGGAGGTGCCGACGGTCGGCGAGATCGTGCCAGGCTACGAGGTCGTGCTGTGGTGGGGCGTTTTTGGCCCGAAAGGGCTGCAACGGGACATTGTCACGCTGTGGAACGGGGAAATCGGCAAGGCGCTGCAGTCTCGGGAAATGAAGGAACGCATGGCGGGCGAAGGCCTGCAGCCGGTGGGCGGCACGCCCGAGCATTTTTTGAAGGTGATCCAGCGTGACGTCGAAAAGTGGCGCAAGGTCGTGAAGGACGCGAAGGTCACCACCGCAAGTTGATGCGCGCGCACGCAGCGCTTGATCGCTCGCGCGCGACGGTGCAGAATTCAGTGTCGGACCGAGCTCCGGCACACCAAGAGGGGGGCGCACCGGATGGAAGGTGAAGAGAACAGAACCAGGATCACGATCCTCACGCGCAGTTTTCGCATCAAGGGCTACATTCACATCACGCCCAGCGCCCGCGTGACGGACTACATGGTCGAATCCAAGAACTTCATCGCGGTGACCGACGCGGAAGTATGGGAGATCAGCGGCCGCCAGGTGCTGCACGCACCGTTCATCAACGTGAGCCGCGACCACATCGAAGTGGTCATGCCCGAGGGTGGATCGCAGGACCCGGCGTCTAGTTGAGCTTCCAGCCGTCGGCCGTTTCCACGACGCGCGCGTCGGCCGCGAGCTTGATGAGGTGGGCGTGCAGCGAGCGCCGCGCCGGCTGGTGCAGTCGCGGTGACACGTCGTCGTATACCAGCGGCACCAGTTCATCGAGAGTCGCGGGGTTCCTGCGCGCGAACGCATCGAGCACCTTGCGCTCACGCTTGAGGCGGTGAGCGATGATCTTGCGCACTTCGTCATGCGGGTCCGGAATCACGTGCCCGTGCCCGGGAGCGATGTCCTTGAGATCCATCCGCAGCAACAGTTCGAGCGACCTGAGGTAAGCGCCCATGTCGCCGTCCGGCGGCGAGATCACCACCGTCGAGCCCTGCATCACGTGATCGCCCGTGAACAGCAATCCGTATCCGTCGAGCAGGTAGCACAGGTGATTGGAAGCGTGTCCCGGCGTGTGCACGGCGCGCAAACGAAACGCGCCGCAATCGACGATTTCACCGTGTTCGAGCATGCGATCTGGGGCGAAATCCGGATCCTGTCTCCCGTCCTGCGGCGCGGACCGGCCGAGTACCTGCGCGCCGGTCGCGTGGCGCAGCGCGCGGGCGCCCGGCGAATGATCCAGGTGCGTGTGGGTGCATAGAATCCAGTGCAACCGCTTGCCCGCGGCGGCGAGAATCGCATCGCGATGCGAATCGATCTCCGGCCCGGGATCGATCACCGCGATTTCGCTCTCCCCGATGAGGTAGGTGTTAGTCCCCGGCCCGGTCATCATGCCGGGATTGGGGGCGGTGATCCGCCTGACCAGCGGAGTGAGTTCGACCAGCATGCCCGGCACGATCGCATTCATGACCATTCGCCCCTTCCCTTTTCCCCCACGGCCTCCTCGTACCCCGGATCGCCGGGAAGGAGCCGTTTGCCGTCCCTGGTAATGCGCGGCAGTATCACCGGAATTTCGCCGCGCGCGATGCCGTTGCACAGGGAGGCCACGGTGTCGTAATCGGCGAATTTTTTCAGCGTATGCACGGTCGGCGTGCGCATCTTGAACTCGCCTTTGCGCTGGCGGTCGAGCGCCACCGACGGGTGCACCCACAGGTGATCGATGGTTTCGAGGCTGTCGTGCAGCGGTTCCTGCCCCTCGGGCGCCGCCGCGAGAAAAAAGCGCGTGTCGTAGCGCCGCGGCGCGCCGACCGGGGTGATCCAGTGTCCGAAAAACGTGAGGCGATCGGCCGCGAGCTCCAAGCCCTCTTCGTTGAGCATGGAGAGGAATTCCCGTTGCCCTGCGTTGATCTCGCGGCGATGCACGAGGAAGCGTCCAGCCGACCTTTCGTCGATGAGCGACACCAGTTTCCCGTAGCGATCGCAGGCGAGCAGGATGCCCGCTTCCTCGAACGACTCGCGGATTGCCGCCACCCAGTACGCGAGCCCGCCGGCTGCGAGTCCCAGGATGCGGCTCGCAGCGCGGTCATCGAGGCCGCAGCACAGCTTCGTGGCTTTGACCGCAGCATCGGCCTCGTCCAGAGCGCCACCCGGAAAGAGATGCACCCCGGCCACGAAGCCCGATCTCAGATTGCGCTGCAGCATGAGCACCTCGATGCCACCATGCGCATCGCGCACGATCGCCACCGTCGCGGCCGGCAAGGGAATAATCTCGTTCATCGTCACGTTTGCAACGTCGAAAAGCGGAATTATCTCCAATTCAGGCGTTCCGCGTACTCCGCCTCACACCGCGCCCGCCTTCCCCAGCGCCCGCAAGATGCGCTCGGGCGTGAACGGCTGCATCGTGACGCGCGCGCCGAACGGCTTCAGCGCGTCGTTGATCGCATTCATGATCGCAGCCGGCGCGCCGGCCGTGCCCGCTTCTCCCGCGCCCTTCGCGCCCAGCTCGGAGGTGGCGGTCGGCGTCACGCAGTGCCCGATCTCGATGTCGGGCATCTCGGCTGCCATCGGCACGAGATAATCGATCAGGCTGCCGTTAAGGAGCTGTCCTTCCGGGCTGTAGATGCACTGCTCGAACAGCGCCGCGCCTATGCCCTGCACCACCGCACCACGGATCTGCTCGTCCACCAGCAGCGGGTTGACGATGGTGCCGCAGTCGTCGACCACCCAGTGGCGGAGCAGCTTCACGAACCCGGTGTCGGTGTCGACCTCGAGATAACTCGCCTGGATGCCGTTGGTGAAAACGCCGCTATAGTACTTTTGCGCGTAGCTGCGGGTCACCGTGAGTTCAGGCTGGAAGTCGCGCGGCACGCAGTCGGTGCGGAAATACGCGGTGCGCGCCACGTCTTCCAGCGTCATGCGCAGCGCTCCACCTTCGGCATCGACGACATTGCCTTCCCGCACGTCGAGCAGCGACGGCTCCGACTCGGTGAGCCGCGCCACGAATGCGAGGATGTTGGCGCGCAGCGCGCGCGCCGCCTGGAAAACAGCTTCCCCGCCGATCCCCGTGCCGCGCGACCCGAAGTTGCCGCCGCCGTAAGGCGTGGCGTCGGTATCGCCGAGTATGACCTTCACGCGGTCGATCGGGACGCCGGCCGCGCTTGCGGCGACCTGCATCGCCACCGCGTGCGCGCCCTGCCCCATCTCCGTCAAACTGCTCGCCACCGCAAGCCCGCCGGTCGCGGTCAATTTTATGGTGCAGGCGTCCTGCGCCGCGATCGATACGCCGCCCTGACCGTAGGTTGCCGACGACGAATTGGAATTTTCGACGAAGCTCGCAAGGCCGATGCCGCGATGGACGCCACACAAGCGCAACTCCGCCTGCTCGCGGCGCAGCCCGGTGTAGTCCATCATCGCGAGCAGCCGGTCCAGCGCCTCGTGCTGCGAGAGTTTCTCGAAAGTCGGACCGCTGACCAGCGTGTACGGGAAACTGTCCGGGGAAATATAGTTGCGGCGCCGGAAATCCGCCGGATCCATGCCGACCGCGGCCGCTGCTAGATCGACCGCGCCCTCGGTGATCGCGCACGCGACCGGGTGGCCCACGGCGCGATACTGCCCGTACATCGGCTTGTTCTGAAACACCGCGCGCGAGCGTCCACGGTAGACGCGCTGCTGGTACGGCCCGCCCGCAAGGTTCACCACCTGCAGGCCCTCGTTGACACTCGCGCGCGGATAACCGGAGAACGGCCCGATGCCGTAAAGATCATCCATGTCGACCGCGAGGATGTCCCCGTCGTGCGACACCGCCATCCGCAATTTCACGCGGTGGCCGCGCGCGTGATTGTCGGACACGAACGATTCGAGGCGGTCCGCGATGAATTTCACCGGCCGCCCCAGCACCAAGGACGCCGCCACCGCGGCCATCTCGTCGCCGAACACGTGGATCTTGAGCCCGAAGCCGCCGCCGACGTCCGGGGCGATTACCCGCACGCTGGTTTCCGGCAGGCCGAAATGGTGCGCCAGAATCCACTGCATCATGTACGGCACCTGCGTCGACTGCCACACGGTGAGGTGTTTTTCCGCGGGATTGAAGTCGGCAACGATGCCCCGTGTTTCGAGCGGCGTTGCGGCATGGCGTGAGGTGACGAACGTCGCTTCGACCACGTGGTCGGCGCGCGCGAAGACGGCATCGACGCCGCCGGTATCGACCACCCGCTCGAAACACAGGTTGTCGCCGAATTCGGGATGGATCACCGGAGCGCCCGGATCGAGCGCAGTCTCGGCATCGGTCACCGGCGGCAACTCTTCCCACTCGATCTCGACGAGTTGGGCGGCATCCTCCGCCTGCGCGCGGCTTTCCGCAACGACCGCCACCACCGGTTCTCCCTGCCAGCGCGCGCGATCGATCGCAAGCGGCAACTGCGGCGCCGACCGCATGCCCTTGATGTGCAGCAGTACGCCGACGTACGGGCGGCACAACTGCGCCACATCCTCGCCCGTCAGCACGCCCAGCACGCCGGGCGCATTGCACGCCGCGTCCGCGGCGATACTCACGATGCGCGCATGTGCATGGGGGCTGCGCATCATCACCGCGTGCGCGAGTCGCGGCAACTGCAGGTCGTCGACGTACTGGCCGCGTCCCGCCAGGAGGCGCAGTGCGTTCGCACGCGGCAAGGACGCGCCGATGTATTGCGTTGCGCTCGTGAAACGCACGTTGCAGCGCGCCCACCGTGCCGGCGGCGGAGAGGCCCTCGATAGTCTCGACGCGGGCGCCGTCCGCCTGCACGGCGAGCACGAGACAACTGCGGACGATCTCGCCGTCCACCCTGACCGTGCAGGCGCCGCACACGCCGTGCTCGCAACCAACGTGGGTGCCGGTCAGGCCCAGCTCCTCGCGCAGGAAATCCGCGAGGTGCTGCCGCGCCGCGACACGCCGGCGCACCGGCGCCCTATTAACTTGGAGCGATATTTCCAGCGTATCGGCCGTTTCAGCACTCATGATCCGCCGTCAACTGCGCTAGCGCGCGTCCCAGCAGCACGCGCGCGAGGTGCATGCGGGTCGCAGCGGTCTGATACAGATCGTCGAACGGCGCGAGATCCCGCGCGAGCGATGCCTGCGCGTGGGCGATGACGTCTCTCGAACATGCGCGTCCGTCAAGGGCCGCCGCGGCGGCCGTGGCCAGCATCGGCGTCGGTCCCATGCCGCAGAAGGCAATCCTCACGTCGCTCAGCACGCCGGCCGCGATCCGCGCGCGGGTCGCGACGCCGACGATCGCGTAATCCCCGTGCCGCCGCGCGAGTTCCTGGAACGAGTACCGATAGGGGTCTCCCGACCGCGCAAACTCCCCGCCGGCCAGCACCTCGCCCGAGCGCAGATCGGTTTCATACAGACCCCTGAAGAATTCCCGCGCCGCCACCCGCCGGTCACCGGCACGACTGCGGATGACAAATCTTGCATCGAGTGCAATACAGCATGCGGGCAGTTCCGCGGCGGGATCGGCGAACGCGATGCTGCCGCCGAAAGTTCCGCGATTGCGAATCGCGGCGTGCGCGACAAACGGCATGGCGGCATGAATCAGGGGCAGGTGCCGCGACACATCGTCCGACAGCTCGAGCACACGATGCCGCGTGAGCGCCCCGATTGCGATTGTGTCGCGATCGACGCGAATGCCCGACAGCTCCCTGAGACCGTTGAGATCGATCAGCATCCGCGGCGTATCGAGCCGCATGTTGAGCGCGGCAATGAGGCTCTGTCCACCGGCAAGCAGCCGCGCCCCTTCGCCGTGGCGCTCCAGCAGATCGAACGTCTCGGCAAGCGACCGCGGCTTGACGTAGGAAAAAGCCGCAGCCTTCACGGAAGTGCACCCATATGCCCGGCGCAGACAGCGGTTCTCAGGTTCCGTACCGCACCGGGGACTTCGCGAGCTTCAGTGCCGCGAGTGCACTGTAGCAGGCAAGCCACGCGGTTTTGGGGTTGTCAGGCGCCGGCACGTTCTCGACCTTGATGCTGATGTTGCCGGTCTTGCCGCGAATCTCGATGAAGTGCGTATTGTGTGTAAGCGCCGGATCGGCGACCACCCTGAGCCGCGTCCGGTCGAAACCGATCCCGGCCATGCTCAGTACGGCGGCGATGTTGACGTTGGCCGGAAACAGCGGCACGCCCTGCCGCGCCAGCCCCTCGTAGAGCGTGCAAGGAGCGGTGATGCGGTCGAGGTCGATCTTCATCTCGCCGACATAAGGGATGTCCTTCCACGCCGCCGGCGGTTTGGTCACGGCGATGGTGACTTCATCGACGCCGGCAATGCACGCCGCCTTGAGCGCGTCGAGACCGGCGATGCCGCCGGAGGGCACGTAGAGCAGCGCACCCCCCTCCCGCGCCGCCCGTTCGATCTTGTCGCGCAGCGCGTCGTCGCACAGCGCGCCGGCCGAGAGCACGATGACCGCGATGCCTTTGCGCAGCAGCGCCTCTGCGTGATCGCGCACGGCCTCATGCGATGCGGCTTCCACCACCACGTCCGGGCGCTGGTCGACAAGCGCGTCAAGACCGGTTACCAGCGGCACCCCGAACTCCTGCACCAGGCGCAAACCGCGCGCCGATGCACTGCGCGTGAGGATTGCCACCACGCGCGCGCCGCCGAGGTCGCCCGCGCGGACGTGCTCGAGGACCAGACGTGCGATGGTGCCGCCGCCGATGATGCCGACTCTCATCTTCCCGCTCTTGCTGCGCTAACTTGCGGGATTCTACAGGGGTTGATCCGGTCGTGCGGCGGGATTCGCCCGTGTGTGGCGCAGCGTGGCGCGTTTGCTGAGTTCCGGCCAGATCGTTGCCGGATCCTGATTGAAGATCACGTCCGCGTCGGCGGGAAGCACGTACCAGTCGCCACGGCCGATCTCGTTCTGCAGCTGCCCGGGACCCCAGCCCGAATGACCCACGTAGACCCGCAGGCCTGCAGCGAGATCACCGTCCTGCAATCGCGCGTCGACCCAGTCGATATCGCCGGTCAGGTAGACGTCGCGCAGCACCTGCGCCGATTGCGGCGGCGGCTGCGCGGCGCGCACCAGGAACACCAGCCCCCGGCGCGCCACCGGGCCGCCCATATAAATCGCGTCGTGACTCGCCTTCAATCCCTCGTGCCTGGGGAACAATTCTCCCAGCTTGTGCTCGAGCGGGCGATTGATGATGACGCCAAACGGGCCGCCGCGTTGCGGCTGCGTGACCAGTACCACCGTCTCGCGGAAATTCGGGTCCTGCAGGCGCGGCGCAGCGACCAGGAAGATGCCGCTGGCCGCCATTTCGGCCGCCCACGTACCACCGCAACACGCGGCCATCACGGTCAGGAAAAAAATGGCGCGGCGTAACGCAGTCATTGCGGCCGAAGTCGGATTGTGGCCTGTTTGAACTCCCGGTCTATCTCTCTTGTAAGGAATTCGTCACCGTCCAAGGTGACGAATTCCTCAGGCGGCGCAGCCGGCCACAGTTGCTTTCGGCGGTTCGATGAACTGGGTAATCGTGACGCCGTTGCGGATCGCGGTCATCTCGGCGAGGATGGCAATCGCGATTTCGGGAGGGGTCTTGGCTCCGAGCTTGAGGCCCACCGGGCCGCGCAGGCGCGCAATCTCTTCCTGGGACAGGTCGAATTCCGCGAGCCGCTGGCGGCGGGCTTCGTTGTTCTTGCGCGAGCCGATCGCGCCGACGTAGAACGCCGGCGACTTGAGCGCTTCGAGCAGCGCCATATCGTCGAGCTTGGGATCGTGCGTCAGCGTCACTACCGCGCTGTGCGCATCGAGCTCCATCCCGGTCACGATATCGTCGGGCATCCCGCGCATCAACTGCGCGCCGGCAACGGTCCAGGTATCGGCGTACTCCTCGCGCGGATCGCACACGGTTACCTGGTAGTCGAGCGCCTGCGCCATCTGGGCGAGATAGCGGGAGAGTTGCCCGGCACCGATGATGAGCAGCCGCCAGCGCGGCCCAAACACGCTGACGAACGTCGCGCCATCGAACGCGAGCTGGTCGGACCAGTTCGCCGGGCCGATCGTCACCCGCCCTGATTTCATGTCAAGGCGCCGCGTCACGAGCTCGTGCCGCTCGATACGCGCGAGCAGCTCATCGAGCCCGCTTGCCGCGGTCAGCGGCTCCAGCACGAGTTCCAGCGTCCCGCCGCAGGGCAGGCCGAAGCGCTGCGCTTCGTCCGCACTCACCCCGTACACGGTCGTCGCGGGCCGGTCCTGCACCAATTCGCCCGAACGCACGCGCAAAATCATGTCGTCCTCGACGCACCCGCCCGACACCGAGCCCGCCACCGCGCCGTCGTCCCGGAACGCAGCCAGCGCGCCGATCGGGCGCGGCGCCGAGCCCCAGGTCCTGACCACCGTCGCCATGACCGCGCGGTGGCCGCCTTCGACCCACTCACGCGCGCTCGTCAAGACCTCCAGATCGACGCTGTCCATGCCAGACCCCGTTATATCCCATGAAATAGAGCGCTTATAGGGTAGTGGAAGCGTGCCCGGCGGTCAAGCCGGCGTCACCCACCTGTCACGTCCGCACGAGCGTAAAGAGTTGCAGGCGCCATGCCCATGGGCTAGCATGGATGAAAACCACCGTGCCGCGTGTTGCGCCCGGCACGCGATCCCACCCGATTCCCTGGAGGACGCATGGGCATCAACCTTTCTCTGACCGTCAACGGCAGGGCCGTGAGCGCGGATGTCGATCCTCGAACCCTGCTCGTTCAGTTCCTGCGCGATCACCTGCGGCTCACCGGCACGCATGTCGGCTGCGACACCGGCCAATGCGGGGCCTGCACCGTGCACCTCAATGATCGCGCGGTGAAATCCTGCAATCTCCTGGCACTCCAGGCGCAGGGCGCGAGCGTGACCACCATCGAAGGCATCGGCGAGCCGGGTAAGCTGCACCCGATGCAGGAAGCCTTCCGCGCGCACCACGGGCTGCAGTGCGGATTCTGCACGCCGGGCATCGTGATGAATGCGGTGGAGCTCGCGCGCAAGCACCCCAATCCGTCCGAGGACACCGTGCGCGCCGAACTCGACGGCAACCTGTGCCGCTGCACCGGCTATCACAACATCGTCAAGGCGATCGTCGCCGGGGCAGCCGCAATGAAGCAGTAAATAGTCAACAGTGAGCGGTAAGCGGTAAGCAGTAAGCAGTGAGCGGTAAGCAGTAAGCAGTGGGCTCTGGAATCGTAGGCTGGGGTAAGGGGCGCGAACCCCAACATGGCGACGAGTGTTGTTGGGCATCGGCGTAAATGCCTCAGCCCAAGCTACGCGCTGACGACTGCAGACTCACGTCTGCCAATTGAGTTTTGTCCGAGGGACGAATTATGAACGCACCGATCATCGGCCAGCCGATCCAGCGCAAAGAGGATGTGCGCTTTCTCACGGGCGGCGGCACGTTCACCGATGACGTGAACGTGCACGGCCAGACACACGCATATTTCCTGCGCTCGCCGCACGCGCACGCGCGCATCCGCAGCATCGACCGCGCGCAGGCCGCGACGGCGCCCGGCGTTCTCGCCATCTTCACTGGCGACGATCTTGCGGAGGCCAAGGTCAACGGGCTGCCGTGCGGCTGGCTCATCACCGACGTCAACGGCCAGCCGATGAAAGAGCCGCCGCATCCCGTGCTCGCGCAGGGCAAGGTGCGTTACGTCGGCGATCACGTCGCAGTCGTGATTGCGGAAACGCTCAACCAGGCGAAGGAGGCGGCCGAGCTGATCGACGTCGACTACGAAATCCTTTCCGCAGTTGTCAAGGCAGGCGACGCCCGCAAACCGGGCGCGCCCGTAGTTCATGACGCCGCCCCGGACAATACCTGTTTCGTCTGGGCGATCGGCGACAAGGAGGCGGTCGACCGGGCGTTTTCCGGCGCGCACCACGTCACCACGCTCGAATTCATCAACAACCGCCTGATCCCCAATGCGATCGAGCCGCGCGCCGCGGTCGCCCAGTATGCGGCGAGCGAAGACGCGTACACGCTGCACGTGACCTCGCAGAACCCGCACGTCGAGCGCCTGCTGATGACCGCGTTCGTGCTGGGGCTCCCGGAACACAAGGTGCGGGTCATCTCGCCCGACGTGGGCGGTGGATTCGGCTCGAAGATCTATCTCTACGCCGAAGAGACCGTCATCACGTGGGCCTCGAAGCAGGTGAAGCGCCCGATCAAATGGACGGCGGAGCGCACCGAATCGTTCCTGTCGGACGCCCATGGGCGGGACCACGTGACCCGCGCAGAACTCGCGCTCGACAAGGACGGCAAGTTTCTCGCGCTGCGGGTCGCCACCACCGCCAACATGGGGGCGTATCTTTCCACGTTTGCGTCATGCATCCCGACGATACTGTATGCGACACTCCTCGCGGGCCAGTACACGACGCCCGCCATCCACTGCGAAGTGACCGCGGTGTTCACCAACACGGCGCCCGTTGACGCCTACCGCGGAGCCGGGCGCCCCGAGGCCACCTACGTCGTGGAACGCCTCGTCGACACCGCCGCGCGCGAGACGGGCATCGATCGCGCCGAGATCCGCCGCCGCAATTTCATCACCACGTTTCCGTACCAGACGCCGGTCGCGCTCAACTACGATACCGGCAACTACGAAGCCACCCTCGCGGAAGCGATGCAGATTGCCGGTGTCGCGGGGTTCGAGACGCGCCGCAAGGAAGCGGAGCGCAGGGGCATGCTGCGCGGCCTGGGCTATTCCGCTTACATCGAAGCCTGTGGAATCGCACCTTCCAACATCGCGGGTGCGCTTGGCGCGCGGGCCGGCCTGTTCGAAGCCGGCGAGATCCGGGTCCACCCGACCGGCAGCGTGACAGTTTTCACCGGTTCCCACAGCCACGGCCAGGGGCACGAGACAACTTTCGCCCAGGTGGTTGCCGGCCGCCTCGGCATCCCGGTGGAGAACGTCGATGTCGTGCACGGCGACACCGGCCGCATCCTCTTCGGCATGGGCACCTACGGTTCGCGTTCCATCGCGGTCGGCGGCACGGCGATCATGAAAGCGCTCGACAAAGTGATCGCCAAGGGCAAGAAGATCGCGGCGCATCTGCTTGACGCGCAGGAAAGCGAGGTCGAGTTCGTCGACGGCGAGTTCTGGATCACCGGCACCGACCGCTGTAAGACGTTCGCCGAAGTGGCGCTCGCGGCGTACGTGCCGCACAACTACCCGCTCGACAAGCTCGAGCCGGGTCTGAACGAATCGGCATTCTACGATCCAACCAATTTCACGTTTCCGGCGGGCAGCCACATCTGCGAGGTCGAGATCGATCCCGCTACCGGCGTCACGCGCGTGGTCAACTTCACCGCGGTGGACGACTTCGGCAAAGTGATCAACCCCATGATCGTCGAGGGCCAGGTGCACGGGGGGCTCGCGCAGGGGATAGGCCAGGCGCTGCTCGAAGCCTGCATCTACGATCCCGAGAGCGGCCAGCTTCTCACCGCCACGTTGATGGACTACGCGTTGCCGCGGGCGGACGACCTGCCGGCCTTCAAGGTCGGGATGAAAGAGACGCCCTGCACCCACAACCCGCTCGGCGTCAAAGGCTGCGGGGAAGCCGGCGCGATCGGCGCACCGGCGGCGGTGATCAACGCCGT
Source organism: Betaproteobacteria bacterium (assembly GCA_016199545.1). Lineage (GTDB taxonomy): Bacteria > Pseudomonadota > Gammaproteobacteria > Burkholderiales > SG8-41 > DSOT01. The sequence goes on from JACQGN010000105.1 coordinate 11,956, forward strand.
GGTCGACGCGCTGGCGCACCTCGGGGTGCGTGACGTCGAGATGCCCGCCACGCCCGAGCGTGTGTGGCGCGCGATCCAGTCCGCCAAGACTGCAAATAAGGCCGCGTAGGGATGTAGGTTGGGTCAGGCGCGCACCGCGGGCCGTAACCCAACACCCAGAAACGTAGGTTGGGTTAGGTCAGCGTAGCGACCGTAACCCAACATTTCGCGAAGGAGTACACATCATGCACGCATTCGACTATCATCGTCCCGCCACGATCAAGGAAGCCGCGTCGCTGCTGCGCAAGACCGAAAATTCGCGGGTGCTCGCAGGCGGCCAGAGCTTGATCCCGACGCTCAAGTTCCGCCTGTCGAAGCCATCGGCACTGATCGACCTCGCGGGGATCGGCGAATTGCGTGGCATCAAGCTCGACGGGGCGACGCTCACCATCGGCGCCATGACTACGCATTCAGAGGTCGCCTCATCAAAGGATGTCGCCATCGGCATCCCCACGCTGGCGCGGCTTGCCGCAGGCGTCGGCGACCGGCAGGTACGCAACGCCGGCACGATCGGCGGCGCGCTCGCCAACAACGATCCCGCCGCGGATTATCCCGCCGCGGTGCTCGGAATCGGCGCGAGCGTTCATACCAACAAGCGCGTCATCCCAGCCGACAAGTTCTTCACCGGCACGCTCGAAACGGCGTTACGCGCAGGCGAGATCATCACCGCGGTGGCGTTCCCGCTGCCCAAGCGCGCGGCCTACGTCAAGTTCAGGAATCCGGCGTCGCGGTTCGCGCTGGTGGGGGTGTTCGTCGCCGAAGGCGCGGGCGCGGTGCGCGTTGCCGTGACGGGTGCGGCGCCCTGCGTCTTCCGCGTGAAGGAGATGGAAAAACGCCTGGGCGAGAAGTTCGCTGCGGAAGCGATCGCGAAAATCACCGTGCCGCCGGGAACCCTCAACTCCGACATCCACGCCAGCGCCGAGTACCGCTCGCACCTCATCACGGTTCTCGCTCAGCGCGCCGTTGCCGCCGCCCTCGCCGGCAAATAGCAGGTTCCTCAGGCCGTCGACGAGCGTCGATTGCGCTACAGAGAATCCTTGTGACCACTGGCGTGGTGTCAACTAAATCGTCAAATAATTTCTCAACTAAAAAGTCAACAAATTTTCTTCACCAGACTTCTTGGAAAACGCGAAGAGTATTCATCGTTGATCCGGATGCAAATGCAATAAGCGGACGCCTTAAGAAATTCTGGGCTGTGGACGTTTCGAGTCAAATCGTTCCAATAAAAGAACGTCTAGAAGCTTCGGTTCCGTTGTTGGTGGAATCGCTTCCAAAGCGAAAGCGTTGGTGTGGCTCAAATCTATGCCGATAATAGTTCGCTTCTTCGGTCGCGGTCACAGTGCAAATCTGCCAACCCTGCGATGCAGGGGACCGCTTCACAGCGGGCTTTCGCCCGCTGCTTCGCGGCCTCTGATCGCGAACGTTGATGGCTTTAGACGTCTTGACGTTTTGACGGTCGAACGTCACAATGCCACGCATGGAGACTCAAAAACGCGCTACCGTCTATTTCGAGATTGACGTACACCGCGCCCTGCGCTTGAAGGCTGCGGCATCGGATCGTTCCATCTCGGATATGGTCAACGACGCAGTGAAGGCTGCTTTGGCCGAGGACGCCGAGGATCTTGCGACGTTCGCTGAAAGAAAGAGCGAGAAGAGCCTATCGTTCGATACGTTCGTCCAGGGCTTGAAACGGCGTGGCCGAATATAGGCTGCTGATTAAGGCCTCGGCTGCGAAGGAGCTTGACGCAGTAGGCACCAAGGCCGACCGTCAGCGCATCGTTCAGCGAATGCGCACCTTGGCCGCGGCCCCCCGGCCCCAAGGGTCCGAAAAGCTCGCTGGGTACACCGACCGGTACCGGGTGCGACAGGGGAATTACCGAATCATCTACCTTATTGATGAGGGGCGCCGCGAGGTTACGATCTTCAAGATCGGGCATCGGAAAGATGTGTACCGTTAAGCCATCTAACCGTGCAGTCGAGAATGACGCTCCGCGAGCGTCGCTCGCCCGCGCATCTCACTGCAGACGTTGGGCCACAGACTCTCCTCGACTATACCTACGCTCATGACAAAACGAATCGGATCGCCAGCTAGAGCGAAGGCCAGGCGAAAGCTAATGCGCGACCTTCATGGAGGCAGAACGAAGAAATTGCATCTTCAATCTGTTTCTACGCCCAACCGTTCGCTATCGCCAGAAGATCTCTCAGCTCAGAACTATCGTGCCCATGCTGTTCGTCCAGCAGCGGTTCTAGATGCAGTAAGGACTCTTGCAGGACTAATGCGAGAGCTTCGGGACGACATATCCGAGGAACAGTTCGCTGAGCTACTTGGTGTCAAGAAGCGCGACGTAATGTTGTGGGAGCGAGGTTATTTGGTTCCCGATGAGAACATTCTCCGAAATGCCTTTGAAAGACGTATGAACTCACGCGACCTGGGGAGCGGGGGATACTGGGGCCTGGAGTCATCGCTTGATATCGTAAATCAATGTATTTCCAAGGCGAGAGAAAGAGAAATAGAACGTAAGGTGATCCTTGAGCCAATCTCGGATCATCTTTTGAAGAAGCTTCAGGAGCGGCCAGGCTTGCTTTTTGGTTTATCTCCTCGGAAATTTGAAGAGGTAATCGCGGAAATCATGGAGGGCTTTGGCGCCGACGTTTCGCTTACCCCCAACGGTAGAGATCGGGGCAGAGACATCTTTGCTATTTTCAAAACGCCCGTCGGAAATATTCTTACACTTGTGCAATGCAAGCGATATGCCCCTGATCGAAAGGTCGGCCGGCCGGCTTTGGCCGAGTTCCTGTATACCATCCGAGATCAGGATAAAGCTAACCTAGGGCTGGTGGCTACTACGTCCGCATTTTCTAGAGAAGCGGAGATGCTCGCCGCTGAGAATCAATGGCAACTCAAATTGGCGGACTTTGCGGGCATCAAGAAATGGTTGGAGCAATACGGCAACTGGGACGATCTTTCCGGAGATCTACTTTGGACGCCAGGATAGAAGGTCGCAGCAGCCTGTGTCATTACGGGAAAGTATTCTTCGACCATCCAAAGACGACCGTGGCCCAACCCATCATTCCACCGGACCTGTCGCGGCAAGCCGCGCCAGGCCCGTGAATTCGGACGTTAGACATCGCATCTCATGAGACTCGCTTCCTTCACGGTTAAGAATTTCCGTTCAATAACGGACGCATACAAACTGCCTCTCAGAGATTTCGCTGTGCTTGTTGGTCCGAACAACGAGGGGAAGTCGAACGTCCTTAAATCCATGGTGATAGCCCTTGGCCTATTATCCCGATCCCGCTATTTCAAAAGCCAAAAGCAATTGCGTTACCGCTACGGAGACGAGGATGATCTCGCATTTAGCTGGAATCGCGACTACCCGCTTACATTTCAGGCAACGCAATTGGATGGTCGCTCTGAGTTCGTCCTGGAATTCGAGCTGAATGCAACCGAACAAAAGGAATTTCGAACAAGGACGAAACTCAATCTGGCTACCAACCTCAAGCTGAAACTCTCTCTTGGGCAAGAAGATGCCAAGCTCGACTTGCTCCTTCAAGGCAAAGCTAAGCAGAAGGTCGGCCCAAATCTTGAGGAAGTTGCGCGTTTTGTCGCGGAAAAACTCGATATCCAATACATTCCCGCGATTCGTCCTTCTGCCCTGGCGGAGAGCGTGGTGGACGATTTGTTGGCTCGAGAACTGGCGTCGCTCGAAGCAAACCCCGAGTATCAGGAACTGTTGGGAAAGCTGGAGGCAATCCAACAGCCCGTGCTGGACGGGCTGAGCAGCGAACTCACCAAGATGGTTTCAGGTTTCATCCCCGAGGTAAGTGCCGTCTCAGTTCAGACAGGAAGTGCCCTGCGGCGCGCCGTCCGACATTCATCTCGTGTTCTCATCGATGACGGTACAGAAACGGATCTGGGGAGAAAGGGTGATGGGGTCAAGAGCCTCACTGCAATTGCTCTTCTTCGTCATACCAGTCAAAAAGCGCGCGGTAACAGATCCCTGATCTTGGCGATCGAAGAGCCGGAATCACATCTCCACCCACGAGCAATTCACGGCCTTCGAGCAGTCCTCCAGGATATTGCCAGTGTCAATCAAGTCATCGTCACTACACACTCCCCGGTGCTTGTTGATCGACAAGAGACTCGACGAAACATCATAGTTAAGGATGGTCGGGCGATCCCCGCGAAACACATTCGGGAAGTGCGAGACGCGCTCGG
>JACQGN010000106.1 GCA_016199545.1 Betaproteobacteria bacterium
GTGATCATTCCCTACACGGGCGGCGGCCCGTCGATGGCGGGGCTGGTGACCGGCGATATCGACATGCTGTTCGCGACGGGCCCGGTCGCGGCGGCCGCGCTGAAGACGGGGCGCGTGCGGTGCCTGGCCGTCACGACGGCGGAGAAAAACCGTTCGTTCCCCGACCTGCCCGCGATCCAGGCGGCTGTTCCCGGGCTCGTGATCGGCAACTGGTACGCGATGTTCTTCCCGAAGGGCACGCCCGGGGATATCGTCAACCGGTTGGGCGAGCTGATCAAGCAGGCGCTGAACGACGAGAGGGTTAAGTCGTTTTACGCACGGGAAGGACTGGAACCCGTCGGCAGCTCGCCGGCTGAGTTGCGCGCGCAGTTTCAGAGCGACGTCGAAAAATACGCGAAGGTGATCAAGTCGCGCAACATTCCGCTGCGATGAGCCCTGCCCCTTTATCAGTGAGGAGGCAAGAGCCGCCGGAACCCGTGCGCGAGCACGATCAGCATAAAGACGAGGTTGCGTGCGAGTAACATCAGCGGGTTGAGCGGCATCACGCCCGTGGTGTCGGTGTCGCCTCCTAGGAGTGTGTCGGACTTAGCTCCGACACACTCCTAGCCGTATCACCGGGACGAGCGCCGCCGTCGTTGACGGCCCAATGAAGCCGCTCTAGACTTGCCGCCGCGCCGCAGCCACTGTTTCCACACCCACGTCCTCAGGATTCCCCATGAGCCAGACGCTCGCGGAACGGCGCAAGAAGCTCCCGCGGTGGCAAAGCGCGAACCGGCGCCCGATCGACCGCGCGTTCATCCGCGCCTTTGTCGGCTCTTGGAATCAGAACGATAATCATGAGGACGTCGTCATGACCGCTCGCAGACTGCATGCCCTAGGGGCCGCAATTGTCACGGGAGCAGGATTCGCGCTCTCTGCCGATCATCTCGACGCACAACGCTGGCCGGAAAAACCCGTGCACATCGTGGTCCCTTTTGCCCCGGGTGGAGGCACCGACATTCAAGCGCGGCTACTGGGAGCGGTGTTTCACGAACACGTTGGCCGGACGTTCATCGTGGAAAACCGGGCCGGGGCGAGCGGTCTCATCGGGGCAGACCTCGCAGCGGCCTCGCCGCCGGACGGCTACACGATACTGTTCAGCACGGCCTCGCTGACGGTTAACAAGACCCTGTTCGGGAGCCGGATGAAGACCGATCCTGTCAGGGACCTTGCTCCGATCAGCTGGATCTCGTCCACACCGCTGGTGCTGGTCGTGCACCCGAGCGTGCCGGCGAAGTCCGTGATTGAGTTGGTCGCGCTCGCCAAGCGCAGGCCTGGTTTTCTCAACGCCGGCATCAATAATCCGGGAAGCACTAACCATCTCGCGGCCGAGATGCTCAAGCAGACGGCGCTTGTCGAGGCGACCCTCGTCCCTTACAAGGGCGGTGGGCCGGGAATCGTGGCATTGATGAGCGGCGAGATCGATTTCCAGTTCGCCACCGGGCCAGTGGCCACGAGCGCGCTGAAGGCAGGCAAGGTGAGAGCGCTTGCCGTCACCACTGCCAGGAAAGCGTCCGCGTTTCCGGAACTTCCGACCATGAATACGTTTTTTCCCGGCTTCGAGGCCGATAACTGGTACGCCATGTGGTTTCCGGCAGGAACGCCCGCAGAGATCGTAGCGAGCATGAACGCGCTGATCCTGAAGGCGCTGAAGGCCGAGAAAGTGCGCGGGTTCATGATGAAGGAGGGGCTGGACCCGGTCGGGAGCACGCCCGCCGAACTCGGCGCGCAAGTGAAGCGGGAGACCGCCAAGTACGCGGCGGTGATCAAAAAGGGTAATATCCGCCTGCAGTGATGGCGATATGATTCCAGACTGGGTTCGGTGGGTGGTGCTGGCGCTCGGCAGCGCGATCCTCGTGGTCTTCTGGAACACGAGCGATACGCGTTTCCGCTTATGGTTTCGAAGGCGAGGCGCGCGGAGTTTCGATGGCCACTACGAGTACGACGACGGTATGCATGGATTCAAGGGCGGAATCGCCCGCTTCAACTTCCTGATGCTCGGACTCGCGCTGATCCTGATCGCGGTTTTCTGGAACCGCGTGCGACCTTACCTCGACTGGCTCATCTCGGGGTAGGCACACCGACTCGGTCGGAACGCGGCCCTGGTTCCGGCGGCCCGTCGCAAGCCAGATCCTGACTGGCCGCCGGGGTTTTCATTCTGTTCTCCTCGTTCATCGTCGCTCTCAATACGGTGGCGCGCACCTTTGGCGAGCCCGAAGCTTCATGCTCCATCGAAAGCGGTGGCGTCATATGTCGAGCTTATAATGCGGCAGCAACGCTTTCAACCGTGAGGAGTCAGTCATCGTGGCGCAGGTCTCCAATGTCCGTCCCGATCCCGACGAGGTGCTTGTCACCATTGCCGAGTACGTCGAGCACTACCGCGTCAGGAGCGGGCTCGCCCGGGAGACGGCGCGGTTGTGCCTGATCGACAGCCTGGGTTGCGGATTCGAGGCGCTCACCTATCCCGCGTGTACCAAGCTGCTGGGACCAGTCGTGCCCGGAACGATCGTTCCGAACGGCGCAAGAGTGCCCGGGACGCCGTTCGTCATGGATCCGGTCGCGGCGACGTTCAATCTCGGCGCGCTGGTGCGCTGGCTGGATTTCAACGACGCGTTCTATGGCGAAACCGTGATCCATCCATCGGACACCATCAGCGCCGTGCTGATGACGGCTGACCATCTTTCGCGTTCGCGCGTTGCCCGCGGCAAGGCGCCGCTCGCGATGCGCGAGGTGCTGGAGAACATCGTGAAAGCCTACGAGATCATGGGCGGGCTTGCCCTCGAGAACGGGTTCACTGCGGTCGGGCTCGACCACACCATCCTGGTCAAGATCGCCGTCACCGCGGTGGCGACGAAGCTCCTTGGCGGCACGCATGAGGAAATCATCAATGCGGTGTCGAACGCGTGGGTCGACGGCCACGCGCTCGCGGCTTTCCGCCGGCGCCCCAACACCGGTTCTCGCAAATCGTGGGCGGCGGGAGATGCGGCAAGCCGCGGGGTGTGGCTTGCGCTGCAGGCTTTGAAGGGCGAGATGGGATACCCGTCGGTGCTCACGGCAAAGACCTGGGGTTTTTACGACGCGCTCTTCAAAGGCAGGCGCTTCCGGTTCCAGCGGCCGTTCACGAGCTACGTCATCGAGAACGTGCTGTTCAAGATTCCCTATCCCACGGCGTTCCACGGCCAGAGCGGCGTCGAGGCCGCGATTAAGCTGCATCCGCTGGTCAAAGACCGGCTCGACGACATCAAGCGCGTCGATGTCAGGTGCCACGACTCGACCATGGTGATACTCGACAAGACCGGGCCGCTCCACAATCCCGCGGACCGCGACCACTGCATGCAGTACATGATGGCGGTCGGCATGATCTACGGGACGATGACCGCTGAGCACTACGAGGACCACATCGCCGCCGATCCGCGCATCCACGCGCTGCGCGCGAAGATGAAGCTCTCGGAGTCGGCGCAATACGAGCGCGAGTACCACGACCCGGCGAAGCGCACCAACGCCAACTCGATCCAGGTGTTCTTCAAGGACGGATCGAAGAGCCCGCTATCGGAGGTGCTCTATCCTCTCGGTCACCGCCGGCGGCGCAAGGAAGGCATTCCCGTGCTCATGGACAAATTCGAGAAGAACGTCGCGCGCGTATTTGCGGCGCGGCGGCGCGATCAAGTGCTCGCCGCGTGCCTTGACCCGCAGCGGCTCGACGCGCTGGCGGTGAACGAGTTTGTCGACCTGGTGGCGGTATGAACCGTGACTGACGGTCGTTCGCCGGGGACCGCGGCGCGGATCTCGCTCGCGCTGGTGGGCCTGATGTGGTGCCTGCCTTTCATCCAGCCGCGGCACCATTTCCCGCTGCCGCACTTCTACAGCGAATGGCTGGCTGCCGTGCTGGGACTCGCGGCTCTCACCGTGTTGGTGATGCCGCGCTACGCGCAGGGCCTGCCGCTCCCGCGGATCGCGCTGACTCCTCTCGCCCTGGTCGTGCTGCTGCTTTTCCATCTCGTCCTCCTCAAGGCGGCGTACGCGCAGCAGGTGTTTCTCGCGATGCTCTATCTCCTCTGGGCCGCGGGGCTGATGGTGCTGGGCGCGCTGCTCCGCCGCGAGGTCGGACTGACGGCGCTTTGCGCCGTGCTGGCGTGGTTTCTCGTCGCCGGCGGATTGCTCAATGCGGTGGCCGGCATCCTGCAACACTACGAGCTGCGGGGGCCGCTCGAGTCGCTGATTGCCACCAAGCTCACGCCGCGCGCTTACGGCAACCTGGTCCAGGCCAATCATTTCGCCGACCATATGGCGCTCGCGCTGGCCTCGCTGGGCTTGCTCGTTGCGCGCGACCGGCTGCCCGCTTGGGTCGTGCCGCTCCTGGCGGGCATACTACTGTTTGCGCTGGCGCTTGCGGCCTCGATCAGCGCGTGGCTGTACGTTGCGTTGCTGGCGATCCTCGCGGCCGGGCTCTATGCCCGCGATAGGACGAGCGCGAATCGGCGCCTTGCGGTGTACGCGATGGCTTTACTGCTCGGTTTTGCCATCGCGCAGGGGCTGGTGAGCCTGCCGTGGATCACGGCTCCAGTACCGGTCGTCACCGCGACCGAGAGGCTGTTCGAGCCGGTACCAAGCGCGGGCATCCGGCTGCAGCTATGGCATGAGGCCCTGCTGATCTTCCTCCAGTCGCCCCTGATGGGCGTAGGGATCGGGCAGTTCGCGTGGCATCACTTCAGTCTCGCCGACACTGCTGGTGTCGCGCCGCTCACGGGCTTGTACCACAACGCCCATAACATCGTTCTGCAACTCATGGCGGAAATGGGCGCTGCGGGGATGCTGATTCTCGTGGGAGGTGTTGTCGTATGGCTATGGGGCCTGCGGCGTCTTCCTTTCACTCCGGATTCGTGGTGGATGCTGTCGCTGCTGGGGGTAGTGGGACTGCACAGCCTGATCGAGTTCCCGCTGTGGTACGCGTATTTCCTCGGGATCGCCGCGGTCGTCTTTGGTGCGGGCGAGTGCGCGCATCACTCTGTTCGGCGCCCGCACGTTGCGCAGGCGGGTTTCGCGGTATTGCTGGTCGCAGGCTGGCTGAGCGCGGCAAGCCTGGTCCGCAACTACTACGTGCTGGAGGTATCGCTCTTCCCGCGCCCGCAGAAAGCGACCAGGGCGGAGATCGAACGGACCAATCGGGAATTGCTGAGCGTGCACGGATCGCTGCTCACGCCGTATGTCGAACTGGCGTTCGCGCGCGTGCTCGATCTCGACAGCCGTGATCTCGACCGCAAGCTCCAGTTCGGCGGCCGCGTGATGCGCTTCGCGCCGACCGCGGTGATCGCCTACCAGCACTCGCTGTTCCTGGCCCTGAAGGGCAACCTGGCTGAGGCCATGCCGCTGCTCGATCGGGCCGTGGCGGTCTATCCGGAAAGACTGGGTGCGTTTACGAGTGACCTCGCGAACCTCGATACCGCGGACAAGATGAAGATTGCGCCGTATCTCGACCGGCTGCGCAAACACCGCGAGGCGCAGCAACGCCGCGCTTCCCCGCGCTGATCCGGCGCCTGGGCCGTCGCAGGCCCGACACTTATTGGTTCACGGAACGACGCCGCTGGCACGGTAGTGCTCGAACTGCCGCGCGAACATCGCCCACGAATCGACGGCCTCGTGAAAACCCAGCGCACGCGCCTTCGCCATCGAGGACACCACGTCCCATTCCGGGCGAAATTGATAGTCGCCATATGGCCACAGCACCAGCGCATCGACGCGCGTTGCGCGCAGGCCGTGCTGCTTGACGATTCTGTCCCACACCTGGCCCTTGTCCCGCATGAATTCGGCGAGCTTGATCGCGCGCGGCACGCCGGGCGCGAGTCCGAAGCACGATGCCATGCGGGGCCACAGTTGCGACCAGCGGGGGTGATCGCCGTTCACGACGTTGAAACCCTGGTTCGCGCACCGCGGATCGGCCGCCATCCAGGCGATGGCGCGGGCAAGCAGCGCGAGATCGGTAAACTGGGTCCGGGCCTCGAAGGCTGCGGCGCTGCCGGGAAAATCAAGAGCGAGACCGAGTTCGCGCTGGATCGCGGCAAACACGGCAATCAGCAGGCCGAGGGAGCGCGGCTGATCGATCGCGGGATCGCAGAACGAGTGCGGGCGCGAGGTCGAGTACGTCCATCGCGCGCCGGCGCTGCGCTCGCGCAGGAAGTCCTCCTGCTCGAAGTAGAAATTCCTCCCTTGCGCCCGCGGAGTGTCCTCGCACATGGGCACCGGCACCGGTCCGAGTTGATGGCCGTAGTACTTGCTGCCGTGGACCGCGTGAACGTGCTTCAGGCGTGCTGCAGGTTCCAGCACGGTGACGAGGTTGCGGAGCATCGCGGCGTTGATGCCAGCGGATTCCGGCTTACCCTCGGGATGATCGAAGCGCGCCGCGTAGAACACGTGAGTCACCGCATCGAGCCCGGCCAGCTTGCGCCGGCAATCCTCGAGGTCGGCAAGATCCACTCCGACCCAGCGCATGGCGTGCGTTGCAGGAGGGTTGCGCGCAAGGCCGATGACATCCCAGTCACCGGCCGAGCGCAGATGCTCGGTGATGCGGCGTCCGATCAGCCCGCTTGCCCCCGCGATGAGCGCAACGTGGCGCGGCGGTGCGCGCGTGATGCCGTTCAAGTCATGGACTCCCCATTGATGCCGATCGAAGGATCAGCATAAGATTGCATGGCGACCTATGTTGAGGTCGGCCCCACCCATTGTCAACGTCGCGAGTATGACCGAATCGAGCACGAAACCGCCGAACGCCGAGACTCGGCCGGTCACCAGTCACGTGTCACCAGTCACGAGTCACGCTTTTCCCGCCGCATGAAACAGCCGCTCGAAGTACTGCAGCTCTACCCGGAGCACGATTACACCCTCAACGGGGCGTTCGAGAGCCGGGCGCGACGCGGCCCGCAGCGTCCGCTCATTCTCTTCGACGACAGGACGTGGAGCTGGGAGGCGTTCGGCGCTGCGTTCGACGCCATCGCACGCTCGCTCAGCGCGCGCGGCATCCGCAAGGGCGATCGGGTGGGTGTCATGGCGCGCAACAGCGACGGGCACGTGCTCATGCTGTTCGCGCTCGCGCGCATCGGGGCGATCATGGTGCCCGTCAATCCCAATTTCGGCGTCGAGGAGGCGCGTTATGTGCTGCACAACGCCGAGGTGAGCGCGGTTGCAGCGAGCGCCGAGTGTTTCGCGACGGCGCGTGATGCGTGCGGCGGTCTCGCCTGCGCGCCGTGGTTCATTCTGTTCGACAGCAGCGCGAGTGACGCGACCGAACTGCGCGATCTCATGATCCACGCGCCCGAAATCCGACTTGGCGAGGAAGTCAGTGGCGATGACACCTGCCTCATCGTCTATACCTCGGGCACCACGGGCTTTCCCAAGGGCGCGATGCACAGCCAGCGCAGCTTCGTGACCGGCGGCGAAGCGTTCGTGCAGCGCATCCATCTGCAGGACGACGATCGCGTCATGATCGTGCTGCCGCTTTTTCACATCAACGCCATGTTCTATTCCGTTGCGGGGACGCTCGCCGCCGGGGCGGGCATGGTCATCGTGCCGAGGTTTTCCGCGACGACGTTCTGGCAGACCGCCGCCGCAACCGGCGCGACCGTGGTCAATCTGATCGAGGCGATGGGCATGATCCTCGTTAACCGCCCGCGCAGCGAGTTCCGCCCCGACCATCGCATCCGCAAGCTTTATGGCGCGCGCCAGAGCGTAGTCGACGTCTTTCGCAACGAGTTCAACATCCCGCATCTGATCGGCGGTTTCGGCATGACCGAGATTCCAGGAGTGACCTGCACGCCGTTCGACAACGTGCATAAGCCGATCAGCATGGGGCCCGTCGGGCGTCATCCCGACCCGGCGCGCCCCTGGGCGCAGTGCCGCGTCGTGGATGACGAGGGGCGTGATGTGGGCGTGAACGAAGTGGGCGAATTCGTCGTCAAGACACCGATCATCATGCAGGGCTACTTTCGCGATCCGGAGCAGACGCGGGCGGCTTTTCGCGACGGCTGGTTTCTCACCGGCGACCTCGTGCGGCGCGACGAGGACGGATGGTTCCATTTCGTTTCGCGCAAGAAGGACATCATCCGGCGCCGCGGCGAGAACATCGCCGGCGCCGAACTGGACCGGGTGATCGGGAGCCATCCGGCAGTGCACGAGGCCGCGGCCATTCCGGTGCCGGCCGAACTTGGCGAGGACGAAATCCTGGTGGCGGTGGTGTTGAAACCCGGGCAGAGCGCCAGTGCGGGGGACATTGCGCAGTGGTGCCGCGAGCGACTCGCGCCGCAGAAGGTGCCGCGTTTCGTGCTGTTCGTGGATGACCTGCCGCACACACCCACGCACAAGGTGGCCAAGCAAGTACTCAAGTCGGACCAGACGATCAAGACCAGGGCGATCGATCTCCTCGCCTAGCAGGCGTTATTCATTGACGCCACCCGGCGGCGTTGGCTAGACTGCGGGCCTTCCCAGCAATTCGACTACAAGGACCGGACATGCCTGCCAAGTTGAAGATCAAGGACACGCGCGAGCAGAAGAACCGCAAGCTCACCCGCAAGGACGTAAAGAAGGCGGCGAGCCGCTGCAAGAACTGGGGGCGCTGGGGCAAGGACGACGAAATCGGCACGCTCAACTTCACCACCGCCGAGGACATCGTCGCCGCCGCGCGGCTGGTGCGCAAGGGCAAGGTGATCTCGCTTGCGCTCAACTACGATCAGGGCGGCCCGCAGGGCGGCAAGACCAAGTATCCGGCGCTCGGGCGTTTCAATCCGATCCACATGATGACGCGCACCGGCACCGATGCTTACTCGGGTGTGCTCGATCATCGCAGGATCCGCGGCACCGACGACATCATCATCATGCCGCTCCAGTGCGGCACGCAATGGGACGGGCTCGGCCACATCATGTACGAGGACACCATGTGGAACGGCTACGACTGCCGCAACGTGACCAGCGCCGGCGCGCAGAAAGGCGGCATCGAGAAGACGAAGAGCAAGATGGTCGGCCGCGGCGTGCTGCTCGACGTTGCGCGCGCGATGGGCAAGAAGTGGCTGCCCGATGGTTTCGCCATCACCAACGAGATGCTCGATTACACCGAGGAGAAGCAGCGCGTCAAGGTGAAGCGCGGCGACTACCTTCTGGTACATACCGGCCACGTCGAGCGCTGCCTCACGAAAAAGAGCTGGGACGGCTATTCCGGCGGCGATGCGCCGGGGTTTGCGTTCGAGACGGTGGACTGGCTGCACAAGCGCGAGATCGCGGGTGTCGCGACCGATACCTGGGGCGCCGAGGTGCGGCCCAACGAGACCGAGGACACCAACCAGCCCTGGCACTGGATCAGCATCCCGATCATGGGGCTCACCGTCGGCGAGATCTTTCATCTCACCGAGCTCGCCAAGGACTGCGCCGAGGACAAGCGCTACGAGTTCCTGTTCGTGGCGCCCGCGCTGCCGATCACCGGCGCCGTCGGCTCGCCGGTGAATCCGCTTGCAATCAAGTAGGAAACGGTGAAAGGCAAATTGCTCCTTCCCCCGCTTGCGGGGGAAGGTTGGGATGGGGGCCGATAGTTTCCGATGGACGTCTCGCTCACGGCCGAACAGCGCGCGTGGCAGTTGAAGGCGCGCCAATTCGCGCAGGAAGAGATACGGCCGGTTTCGCTGCAGCGCGACCAGACTCCCGGTGCGAGCGAGACGTTCGACTGGAACATCATCCGGAAAGGCTCGCAACTCGGTTTTCGCACCGCGGTCGTCTCGAAGCAGTGGGGCGGGCACGGCATCGACTTCGTGACGCAGGCGCTGGTGATCGCTGAACTCGCGAAAGAGGACAGCGCGATCGCCAAGACCTTCAGCCAGTGCTGGAAATGGAGCCACCTGATCGCGGAGTTCTGCACGCCGGACCAAAAGGAACGGTTTCTCAGACCGTTCATGACGGACGATAGCTATCTTCTGGGTCACGCCGGCACCGAGCCCAATGCCGGATCCGACCACCGCCTGCCGCCCGAGGATGATCCGCGATCCGGCTGGAAGCTCAAAGCCGAGCGCCACGGCGACGAATGGTGGTTGAACGGCGAGAAGTGCTTCATCGCGAATGGCAGCGTGGCGAAGCTCTTCTTCGTGAGCACGCGCACCAACCCGGAGGTGAGCATCCGCGACGGCTCCACCGAGTTCCTGGTGCCGGTCGACACGCCCGGACTGCGCATGGGAAAGGTGTTCGACAAGAGTGGCTGGCGGTTTTACCAGAACGGGGAACTGATCTTCGAGAACGCCCGTGTGCCTCACGCCAACGTGGTGGGCGAGGTCAATGGCGGCTTCAAGGCGCGCAGCGGCAACACCTCGAAGTTCGGCGACTTCGAGCTCTCCGCGAACGCGCTCGGAGTGTGCGATGCGGCGGTCGAAATGGCGATGGAACATGCAAGAATGAAGCTGCCCGGCGGCCGCCTCATTACCGGCAACCAGACCGTCCAGCTCAAACTCTCCGAAATGTGCATGCTGACGGAAGCCTTGCGCTCGTTCGTGCTGCGGGTGGCGGCGGAAAGCGATGCCCAGGGCGTGCATCACTCGATCAACAACGTGCTGCTGATGAATTTTGCGACCGACGTCATTCAGCGCGTGACGCGGCTCAACCTGGAAGTCCACGGTGCA
>JACQGN010000107.1 GCA_016199545.1 Betaproteobacteria bacterium
GCCAGCAGGTCGAGAACGGCGCGCAGATGATCGACATCAACATGGACGAGGCGATGCTCGATTCGAAGCAGGCGATGGCGACCTTCCTCAAGCTTATCGCCGCCGAGCCCGACATCTCGCGGGTGCCGGTGATGATCGACTCCTCGAAGTGGGAGGTGATTGAAGCCGGGTTGAAGTGCGTGCAAGGCAAGTGCGTCGTCAACTCGATCAGCATGAAGGAAGGCGTGGAGGAGTTTGTCAGACACGCGAAGCTCGCGCGCCGCTACGGGGCGGCGGTCATCGTGATGTCCTTCGACGAGCAGGGCCAGGCCGACACGCTCGCGCGCCGGGTCGACATCGCCAAGCACGCCTACCATATCCTGGTCGATGAGCTCGGTTTCCCGCCGGAGGACGTGATCGTCGATCCCAATATCTTCGCGATTGCGACGGGGATCGAGGAGCACGCGAATTATGGCAAGGACTTCATCGAGGCGACCCGCATCATCCGCCAGACCCTGCCGTACGCGAAAGTGAGCGGGGGGCTCTCGAATATTTCTTTCTCATTCCGCGGCAACGATCCGGTGCGCGAGGCGATCCACACGGCTTTCCTCTATCACGCGATCCAGGCCGGGCTCACCATGGCGATCGTCAATGCCGGGCAGCTCGGCGTGTATGAAGAAATCCCGAAGGATCTGCTGGAGCGCGTCGAGGACATCATCTTCAACCGCCGGCCCGATGCCGCCGAGCGCATGGTGGCGTTCGCCGAGACGGTGAAGGGCAAGGGCCGCGAGCAGGTGGAAGACCTCGAATGGCGCAAGGGCGCGGTGCAGGCACGACTCACCCACGCGCTGGTGAAGGGCATCTCCGAATGGATCGTAGAGGACACCGAGGAGGCGCGGCTCGCGTGCGAACGCCCGATCCAGGTGATCGAAGGCCCCCTCATGGACGGCATGAACGTGGTGGGCGACCTCTTCGGCTCGGGCAAGATGTTCCTGCCACAGGTGGTCAAGAGCGCGCGCGTGATGAAGCAGGCGGTGGCGCACCTCGTTCCGTTCATCGAAGCCGAGAAAGCGAAGTCGGGCGATATCAGGGCGAAGGGCAAGATCGTTCTTGCCACTGTGAAGGGCGACGTGCACGATATCGGCAAGAACATCGTGGGGGTCGTGCTCCAGTGCAACAACTACGAGGTCGTGAACCTGGGCGTGATGGTGCCGTGGAAGAAGATCGCGGAGGTGGCGCGCGAGCAAAAGGCCGACATCATCGGGCTCTCGGGGCTGATCACGCCCTCGCTCGAAGAGATGGCGCACAACGCGCGCGAGATGGAGCGCGAAGCGTTCACATTGCCGCTGTTGATCGGCGGGGCGACGACGTCGCGCGTGCATACCGCCGTCAAGATCGCGCCGCATTACCACGGGCCGGTCGTCTGGGTGCCGGACGCTTCGCGCAGCGTCAGTGTCTGCAGCAGTCTGCTGTCGGACGAATTGCGCCCGGGTTATCTCAACGACGTGAAGGTCGAGTACGAACGTATCCGGCGCCAGCACGAGGGCAAGCAGGGCCCGGAGCTGATCCCGCTGGCGCGCGCGCGCGCCAACCACCTCAAGACCGACTGGACCGAGTACGTGCCGCCCAAACCCGAGATGTTCGGGGTGCGGCTCTTGAGGAATTACGATCTCGCCGAGATCGCGCAATGCATCGACTGGGGCCCGTTCTTCCAGACCTGGGAGCTGTCGGGCGCGTACCCCGCGATTCTGGACGATACCGTGGTGGGCGAGGCCGCGCGCAAAGTGCTAGCCGAGGGACGGTCGATGCTGAAAAAAATCATCGAGGGGCGCTGGCTCACGGCGAGCGGCGTGTTCGGGCTGTTTCCGGCGGCGAGCGTCGAGTCAGATGACATCGAGATCTACAGCGATGAAACGCGCGAGCGCATGCTGATGACGTGGCGCAACCTGCGCCAGCAGAACGTGAAACCTGCCGGGAATCCCAATCTGTGCCTGGCGGACTTCATCGCGCCCAAAGGGGCGGGCGTCTCGGACTACATCGGGGCATTCGCGGTGACCGCCGGGATCGGGATCGAGAAAAAGCTTGCGGAGTTCGAACGGCAGCACGACGACTACTCCTCCATCATGCTGAAAGCGCTCGCCGACCGGCTGGCGGAAGCGTTTACCGAACTCCTGCACAAACGCGCGCGCCGCGAGTTCTGGGGCTATGCGCGCGAGGAGAACCTCGACAACGATGCGCTGATCGCGGAGAAGTACCGCGGCATACGACCCGCGCCCGGCTATCCGGCGTGTCCCGACCACACCGCGAAAGCGGGCCTGTTCGCAATGCTCGGCTGCGAGAAGGCCGGGATACGCCTCACCGAGAGTTACGCCATGGATCCCGCCTCGTCGGTGAGCGGCTTTTATTTCGCGCACCCGCAGTCGCGCTACTTCGCCGTCGGCAAGGTCGCGCGCGACCAAGTCGAGGACTACGCGCGGCGCACCGGCATGCCACTCGCGGAAGCTGAACGCTGGCTCGCGCCGAACCTCGGCTACGAACCGCGTGAAACGTGAAAGGTGAAACGTGAAACGTAGGTTCCCTCTCCCCCATCCACTGGGGGAGAGGGAAGGGTGAGGGGGATCACTTTTCACCCTTGTATGCCCACCCGCCACCGCTGATGCCAGACCACGCTCGTAACTATCTCGATCTTGTACGCCTCGGCCGCAACGAGTGGTGGCGTTACGTGCTGGGCGTCATCGCGATCCTGTTTTCGTGGTTGATTCTTGGCTGGATGCCGTACGCGCTGGTCGTAATGGAAGGCGGCGACGGGCTGCTGACAAGGTTTATCGCCATCAACTTCAGCATCATCATGATGCTCGGGGGTCTCGCGGTGGCGGTGAAATTCATACACCGCCGTCCGCTGATGACCTTGGTCACGGGCAAGCGCGGCATCGACTGGGGGCGCATCGCGCGCGCTGCGCTGGTGTGGGCGGTGATCGGGCTCGCCACCGTCCTCGCGGAGCACCTGCTTTACCCGGAACGCTACTTCCTGAGTTTCATGGCGGAGCGCTTCGTCCCGTTCGCGGCGGTCGCCCTGCTGCTCACCCCGCTGCAGACGGCAACCGAGGAGCTCGTGTTCCGCGGCTACGTGATGCAGGGTATAGCGCTCGTCGTGAAACGGCCCGCCGCGGTTGCGGTCGCGAGCGCGATCATCTTCACGCTTCCCCATCTCCTGAATCCCGAGGTGCAGCAGCACGGCGTGGCGCTCATGGGCGCGAGTTATTTCGTGATCGGCCTGCTGCTCGCCGCGGTCGCGCTGCGGGACGGGCGGCTCGAACTCGCGATCGGCCTGCACGCCGCGAACAACCTGCTGCTCGTGCTGGTCGCGAACTACGAAGGCTCGGTGCTCGCCAGCGAGTCGATCTTCACGGCGCGCGAACTGGATCCCGCGTATGCGCTCGCCACGCTCTCGATCGGCGCAGTGCTGTTCTACGCATGGTTTTTCTGCCGGGGCCGGAGCGTCGACGCGGCGGCGTGATCCGTCCATATCCACGCAGCGGAGTTTTTCGTATACAGTACGCGCTTCAGATTGAGTCATTCGGAGGCGGGATATGAGACGCTCGTATAGTGCGATAGGCGCGGTGGCGTTCGCATTTCTGTTGATTCTGCTGATTGCGCCGGCAAGCTTTGGGCAGAGCAGCGCGGGCGCGTCGATCCGCGTGGCGCTCAAGGGCCATGATCCGGTTGCTTACTTTACCGAGAAGCGCCCCGTCAGGGGAGCGCCGGATATCAGCTACGACTGGGATGGCGCCCGCTACCTGTTTTCGAGCACTAAGCATCGAAGTGCTTTTGTCGCAGATCCGGACCGCTACGCACCGCGCTACGGTGGCTACTGCGCCGGTGGCCTGTCCTTGGGAAGGAAAGCCGAGGCTGATCCCGAACTCTGGAAGGTCGTGGACGGCAAGCTGTACGTATTCGCTTCCACCAGGGCCAAGGAAACCCTCGAAACGGATCCGGCGGGCACGATTGAGCGGGGAAGCAGGAACTGGAAGCGGTTGAAATGATCGTATCGGATGAGAACGCCGGGCGGAGCGAACCCTTCCGCTGTCACAAGCCGGCTTTCCGCAGGCCCGCCTGGATCTTTGCCTGGTGCGCGGGGTTTACGAAGCGCGACCCAAACACCTCGACCTGAAAAAATGGACTGAGCGCGCGTACGCGTTCCGCTGCCCGCCGGGCATCCTCTATTTCCCCGAGTTGAGCGAGCGATGCCGCGCGCACGGCGTGGAGAAATACGTTTTCAGGCGCGCGCGCCAGGACCGCATCAGCAAGCGCGAGCGCTTCCCGGTGGCGCTCCGCGATGTAGTATGCAAGTGCGAAGCCCACTGCGGAACCGGGTTCCGGCCGCGGATTGAAGCGCAGGGCGGTTTCCTTCGCCGCAATCGCTTCCTCGATTTTCCCCAGCCAGAGCAGTACGGCGCCGCGGGTATCGTATGACAGATAGTCGCTCGGGTTGAGTTCGAGCGCGTGATCGGCCGCTCTCAGAGCTTCGTCGAGTCTCTGGGAAAGAGCGTAGGCGGCGGCGAGAGACGCATGTGCGCGGGCGTGGGCGCCAGGGTCGTCGAGCGCGAGGGCGCGTTTGGCAAGAGACTCGCTGCGGCGCACGGCCTCCTCCATGTCCTCGACCCACCCAAAGGCCGCGCGATAATACTCGGCGGTTGACAGGACCACATAGGCCTCGGCATATTGCGGCGCGAGCCGGATCGCTTTTTCCAGCAACGCCCGCGCTTCGAGGTTAGCACTGCGCTCGACACGATTCAGGAGCGCCCGGGCACGCAACACCAAGTCGTACGCTTCAAGGCTGTCCGTCGGCTTCGCGATTGCGCGTTTCTGCTCGAGGCCGGTGAGCTTGACGGCCAGCGCACCGACGATATGGGTGACGATCCGGTCCTGAATTTCGAAAACCTTCCCGATGTCGTCCTCATAGCGATCGGACCACAGCAGCGTTCCCGTGCGGGCGTCGCTCAACTGGACCGAGACGCGCAGCCTCGCCGCCAACAGACGCACGCTCCCCTGCACGATATAACGGACGCCCAGCTCGCGGACGATCTCCTCATTGGCGGGGTTGCGGTCCTTGTATGGCCGTACCGCGTTATAAGCCGTGACCTGGGTGCCGGAAAACCTCCCCAGCGCGTTGATGACGTCTTCCGTGATGCCATCGCTGAAGTAGTCGCGCTGCGCTTCGCCGCTCTGATTGGAAAACGGCAGCACCGCGATGGTGGCCCGCGCCGACTTGCCGGTCTGTTGCCCGCCTACCCGTGACGCCAACCCCTGCAAACCGAGTTTTTGCGGCAGGTCTGTGACTATCGCCAATACTCCAGCAGCCAAGGTGCCGGCGATGATGACTGAAGCGAGGATGCGTTGGCGCCGACGCCGTGCACGCACGGCCTCAGGCGGCATGCCTGCTTCGGGCGCGGGGCCGCCCCGTTCGCTCAGGTCGACGTCGTACACATGAATCGGTCGCGCGATGTTCTTGACCGCATGCTCGCCACGGTCGATAAAGTGATGCCCGACTCTGTCGCGCACCTGCTCGTGGGCGCTGGCGGAGAGCGTAATGCCGCCGGGGCGACACAGGCCTTCGAGCCGTGCGGCGATATTGACGCCGTCCCCGAATACGTCATCCCCTTGACGGATGACATCGCCCAGA
Organism: Betaproteobacteria bacterium; assembly: GCA_016199545.1. Taxonomy (GTDB): domain Bacteria; phylum Pseudomonadota; class Gammaproteobacteria; order Burkholderiales; family SG8-41; genus DSOT01. The sequence goes on from JACQGN010000107.1 coordinate 5,663, forward strand.
TTGATGCCGATGCGGAAAAGGATGCGTTGCCCGGGAGATTCGCCGGCGTTGCGCGACGCCATTTCGACCTGAACCTCCGCGGCGCACCTCACGGCGGCGACCACGCTCGGAAATTCGGCGAGCAGGCCGTCGCCGGTGGTCTTGAAGACGCGCCCGCCGTGGGCCGCGATGGGAGGATTGACCACCTCCGTAAGCAGACGATTCAGCCGGGCGAGCGTGCCTTCTTCGTCAGCGCTCATGCTGCGGCTGAAACCAACCATGTCCGCGGCCAGAATGGCGGCGAGATGGCGCTCGAGATCGTCAGGCTGCATGGGCGGCGGTACGTGGTATACGGTACAAACTCGCGATCGGCCGTCTGGCGCATCGCAGCGCGCAACTCGACAGGCGTTCTATTCTACTGCGAGTACGCGGCGCGGACTGACCATGGCGGCGCCGGCAAGCGCGCACACAGCATCACCCGCCAATCGGGAATTCGGCGCACCACGACCGCGACAGGCTCGACCCCATCGGCCCTGCAAGGTTGTCGATCGACTACTTGACCTGGATCAGCCGATGGAGGTGTTTGCCGAATTCCGTGTTGTCCTGGTAACCGCGGAAGAGCTCCGCGCCGGGGCCGATTGCGCCGACCAGCACCGGCTGCGTGGTGTGCCCCGCAGTGCCCCAGTAATAACCGGTCTGGCGAGCCACCATCCGTCCCAGCAGGTTTTGCGTCACGCGGCTGAAGTTGCGCTCGCGCGCCTGCCGTTTGAGGATCGCCTCGCGCAGGTCGGGGTCGAGCCTGAAGCCGGGGAAGTGTTTTGCGACCAATTCGTCCAGCGCCTCGCCGGAAGGCTTCCTGCCGAGCTTCTCGTTGACCGCGTTGAGCGACATCGTGATGCGC
>JACQGN010000100.1 GCA_016199545.1 Betaproteobacteria bacterium
AAATTCGCAAACCTACTTTAACCCCACCGCCTCACGGCGGGGGAGGCCGGCTAGATGATTGTCAGAGAACATAGAGAGATTCAAGAGCTTGCGTCCTTGATTTTCCTCTGTGAACTCTGTGATCTCTGTGGCAAACAGGTTTTTTCAGTCGGCTGCGACGTGACCACCGCGGTTCAGCAGGACGCGGCCGGGTCGCTTCCCCGTGGGCCCACCGCCGCGCCATATGATCTCGCCGTTGACGATCACGGTATCGATGCCCTGTGCGGGCCGCGTGGAGTCCTGGAAGTCCGCGGCATCGGCCACGGTCCCGGCGTCGAATATCGTGATGTCTGCGTGATTGCCTTCCTTCAGCGCGCCGCGTCCGGCGAGGCGGAACCTCGTTGCCGGCAATCCCGTCATCTTGTAGACCGCCGTCTCGAGCGAAAACAGCTTCAGCTCCCGTGAGTAGCGGCCCAACACCCGCGGAAACGTCCCCCACAGCCGCGGGTGCGGCTTCACGTCGTGCGGCAGGCCGTCGGAACCGATCATCGTCTCATCGAATGCGAGGATACGCCGCACATCCCCTTCGTCGAGCATGAAGTAGATCGCACCCGCCGGTTTGATGCGTTCCACCGCCTCGGTCTCCGACACGCCCAGCCGCCGCGCGACGTCATTCAGGTCGAGACCCGAAAACTCGGGATGGGGCCTGGACCACGTCACGATGATGCGCGAGGACTGTTCGAGCCGGTCGTAGCGCAGCACCGTGGAGGAGGCGATGTAAGGATAGCAGTCGAGCCCGATCTCCTGTTCCGTCATGCGGCGGCGGATCAGCGCCAGCGTTTCCACCGAGCGCCCGTGATTCGCCGTCCCCACGGTCTTGTGATGCGAGATCACCACCGGCACGCCGAGCTCGCGACCGACGCGGCACGTCTCCTCGATGGATTCGATCACCCGGTCGTCTTCGTTGCGCATGTGCGTGGCGTAGAGACCGGCGTACTCGGAGAGCGGGCGGCAGACTTCGATCAGTTCCTCCGCCGGCGCCGCGGCAGCGGGAGCATAAGCCGTTCCTGTCGAGATGCCGATTGCGCCTGCCGCGAGCGCCTCGCGCGCCATCTCGCGCATCCTCGCCAACTCAGCAGGTCGCGCCGCGCGCTCCAGGTCGTCCATCACCGCGCAGCGCAGCGTAGTGTGCCCCAGCAGACAGGCCGCATTGATCGTCGCGGGTTGCGCGGCCAATTCCCGGCGATACGCGTCGAACGAGGGAAAACGGAACCACGACCCCTCGCCGTCGAGCAAATCGAGCGGGGGCGTCATGGCGCCGCGAGGCGGCGTACACGCGAGGCTGATGCCGCAGTTGCCGATGATGACGGTGGTAACGCCCTGGCTCACCTTGGGCGTCATCTCCGGGGCCGACAGCAGCAGGCGGTCGTCGTGGGTGTGCGCGTCGATGAATCCGGGAGCGGCGATGCGGCCCGACGCGTCGATCTCGACGCTGCCCCGTGCGCCGCTCAGGTCGCCGATGCGCGCGATTTTCCCCTCGCGCACGCCGATCTCGCCCGCAAAACGCGGCGCGCGCGTGCCATCGATTACGGTGGCGTTGCGGATGATGAGATCGAAGCGCTCACCATCCGCCATGACAGCCTGATCCCTCCCCGCCGTCAATTGTTGCAAACGCGGTCCATCAGGCGCCGCATGAACGCTTCGCAGCGCGCGACCTGCTCGAGCGTCACGAACTCGTTCGGACGGTGCGCCTGGTCGATCGAGCCGGGGCCGCACACCACGGTCGGAATGCCGGCGCGCTGAAATTGCGAGGCTTCCGTGCCGAAGGATACCTTCCCGATCTCGGCGCTGCCCGACAACTCCTGGGCCAGCGCCACGACTTCCGTCTCGGGACCGGTATCAAGCGCGGGAATCTCCGAGAGCGGCACGATCGTGACGCCCGCTCCGGGATCGACGGCTCGCAGCTCGGGTACAAGCGCTTCGCGCACATGACGCTCGAACTCCGCCAGCAGGCTTTCCGGATCCCCGCCGGGAAGGTAGCGAAACTCGAAATCGAACGTGCACTCATGCGGCACGATGTTGAGCGCCGTGCCGCCGCGAACGACTCCCGTATGCACCGTGGTATGCGCGATGTCGAAGCTTCGGTCAAACGGCCCGGTATCGCGATGGCGCCGCGCCATGCGCTTGAGATATGCGATCGCTTCGGCGGCGGCCTCCACCGCGTTCGCGCCGCGCGGCGCGTATGCCGAGTGCGCAGCGAGCCCGCGAAAGGTGCAGCGATAACCCTTCTTCCCCTTGTGCGCGATGACCGGCCGCATCATCGTCGGCTCGCCGACGATGCACGCCTGGGGCCTGATGCCGGCGCGGTTGAGGTCCTCGATCATGCGGCCGACGCCGACGCATCCGACTTCCTCGTCGTACGAGCACGCGAGATGCAGCGGCACCTTCAGGCCGCGTTCGACGAACTCCGGTGCGAGAACGAGTGCGACGGCGAGGAAGCTTTTCATGTCGCAGGTGCCGCGGCCATAGAGCCGTCCATCCTTTTCAACCAGGGAGAAAGGGTCGGCGTCCCACGCCTGCCCCTCCACCGGCACCACATCGGTATGGCCCGAGAGCACGATCCCCGCGACGCCGCGCGGGCCCAGCGTCGCGAACAGGTTGGCCTTCCCCCGGGCGTCGTCGTAGGTGAACCGCACCTCGGCCTCGAACGGCACGAGATGGTCGCGGATGAAATGGATCAGATCGAGGTTGGAGTCGCGGCTGACGGTGGGAAATTCCACCATCCTCCGGATCATCTCCACACTGACCGGCACGTCGGACGACGGAACGGCCATGCAAGTGCTCCCGTTGCAAAGAGTTCAGGATAGGGGGGGCCCCGGCGAGTGTCAATGCGCGGCGATTCACGGCTGACGCCAGGCCGCCCGCAATCGCCCGGCGATTTGCGGTATGCTCATCGCGCCACGGGAACCTGGAGGAAGTGACATGGGGAAGTTGCTTGCACGCATTCTCGGCTGCGCATCGCTTGCATTGTCGTTCGCCGCATCCGGCGCCGACCTGAGCGTCGGCCTCGGAGCCGACGTGACCTCGATCGACCCGCACTTTCACAATCTCACGCCCAACAACAACGTCGGCGGGCACATCTTCGAACCGCTGGTGAGCAAGAACCAGCGTGGCAGGCTGATCCCGGCGCTCGCCGAGTCGTGGCGCGCGGTCGACGAACTCACCTGGGAGTTCAAGCTGCGCCGCGGCGTCAAGTTCCATGACGGTTCCGAGTTCACCGCGGCCGACGTCGCGTTTTCGCTCGATCGCGTGCCGGCAGTCCCCAACAGCCCGTCACCCTTCACCACCTACAGCAAGCAGATCACCGAAAAAATCATCGTCGATCCCCACACCATACGGCTCAAGACCGCGGCGCCCTACCCGCTGATACCGAACGACATGGGCACGATCCTGATCGTATCGAGCCGCGCCGCAAAAGGCGCGGCGACCGAAGATTTCAATTCCGGCAAGGCGGCGATCGGCACCGGGCCGTTCCGGTTCGTGCGCTGGCAGAAAGGAGATCGCATCGAACTCGCCCGCCACGAGGCCTACTGGGGCGCGAAGTCGCCCTGGGACAAGGTGACGCTGCGGCTCATCACCTCGGATCCCGCGCGCGTGGCGGCGCTGCTCGCCGGCGACGTGCGTGCGATCGAAAACGTGCCGACCGCCGATCTCGCCAAAGTGTCGAAGAACGCAGAGCTCTCGGTGTTTCGCATCGTCTCGCACCGCGTGATGTACCTGCACCTGGACAGCAACCGCGACAAATCCCCTTTCGTCACCGACAAATCAGGCAGGCCGCTCGAGAAGAATCCGCTCCGGGACGCACGGGTACGCAAGGCCATGTCCAAGGCGATCAACCGCCAGGCGCTTGCGGAGCGCGTGATGGAAGGCCTCGCGAT
>JACQGN010000101.1 GCA_016199545.1 Betaproteobacteria bacterium
AAGCTGATGAAGGTCGCGGGCGCCTACTGGCGCGGCGACTCGAAGAACGAGATGCTGCAGCGGGTCTACGGCACCGCGTGGGCGAAGAAGGAGGAACAGGACGCCTACCTGCACCGGCTGGAAGAAGCCGAGAAACGCGACCACCGCAAGCTGGGCCGCCAGCTCGACCTCTTCCACCTGCAGGAGGAGGCGCCCGGGATGGTGTTCTGGCACCCCAGGGGATGGATGATCTGGCAGGTGATCGAGCAGTACATGCGCCAGTTGCTGCGGGAGAACGGCTACCTCGAACTGCGCACGCCCCAGGTGATCGACGTGTCGCTGTGGAAGCGCTCGGGCCATTGGGACAACTTCCGCGAAAACATGTTTGCGACCGAGTCCGAGTCGCGCGACTACGCGGTCAAGCCCATGAACTGCCCGGGCCACGTGCAGGTGTTCAACCAGGGAATCCGTAGTTACCGGGAGTTGCCGCTGCGGCTGGCGGAGTTCGGGGCCTGCCATCGCAACGAGCCCTCCGGTGCGTTGCACGGCCTGATGCGGGTGCGGGGGTTCGTGCAGGACGACGCGCACATTTTCTGCAGCGAGGCGCAGATCGAGTCCGAGGTCATGCTGTTCATCGACCTGTTGCAGCGGGTCTATGCGGATTTCGGGTTCGACGAGATTCTGGTCAAACTTTCCACCCGCCCGCCCAAACGGGTGGGCGCTGATGATGTGTGGGAGCGCGCGGAAGCGGCGCTGCAGGCGGCGCTGGAGGCGCGCCGGCTCAACTGGGAATTGAATCCCGGAGAAGGGGCATTCTATGGCCCCAAGATCGAATTCTCGCTCAGGGACAGCTTGGCCCGGGTATGGCAGTGCGGGACGCTGCAGCTCGATTTTTCGATGCCTGGGCGGCTCGGCGCCGAGTACGTGGCCGAGGACAATACCCGGCGCGTGCCCGTCATGCTGCACCGGGCGATATTAGGGTCGTTCGAGCGTTTTATCGGAATCCTGATCGAACACTTTGCCGGCGCCATGCCGGTGTGGCTTGCGCCGGTGCAGGTAGTCGTGCTCAACATTTCCGAACACCAGGCCGCTTATGCCAGTGCGGTGACGGCAGCTCTCAGCCAGGCCGGGATACGCGCCGAGGCCGACTTGAGCAACGAGAAAATTTCCTATAAAATTCGGGAACATAGTTTGCAGAAGCTGCCGTACCAGATCGTCGTCGGCGACAAGGAAATGGCAGCGCAAAAGGTGGCCGTGCGATCCCGCAAAGGAGAGGACCTGGGGCAAATGCCTCTTGAAGCCTTTGTCAGCCGCATCCGGGAGGAGACTGGACGGATGGGGCGCGCGGCCTGAGACCAACGGGACAGGGGAGTTTGCGTTATCGCTCAGGAAAAGGAAGCACGGATCAACACCGAGATCACCGCACCCGAGGTACGCGTCATCGGCGCGAACGGGGAGCAGGCTGGGGTCTTGAGCATTGCGGCGGCCAACAAGATGGCCGAGGAAGCCGAACTGGACCTGGTGGAGATTGCGCCCCAGGCGGTTCCGCCGGTGTGCCGCATCATGGATTACGGGAAGTTCAAGTACCGTGAGAGCAAGAAGCGGCATGAAGCAAGACTCAAGCAGAAGCAGATCGTCGTCAAGGAGATCAAGTTCCGTCCGGGAACGGACGAAGGCGATTACAAGATCAAATTGAGGAATCTCGTGCGGTTTCTGGACGAGGGCGACAAGACCAAGGTCACGCTGCGATTTCGCGGCCGCGAAATGGCGCACCAGGAAATCGGGTTCCGCCTGCTGGAGCGCGTGAGAGGCGATCTCGAGTCGTACGGAGTGGTCGAGCAGTTTCCCAAGATGGAAGGGCGGCAGCTCGTGATGGTGCTGTCACCGAAGAAGGTCGCCAAAGCACCGCCGCGCCCGGCTGCAAGAGCAGCAGGTGCCGCGCCGGACGCCGGCGCGGCGTCCAGGCCAGTGGCGCCGAAGGTAGCAGCCGAAGTTACCAAGAAGTAGTTGTCCGGGTCGAAAGTCTCCCCCCGGGGGCACCCGGCGCTATGTCAATACAGGAGTTGTCATGCCGAAGTTGAAGACCAAGAGCGGCGCCGCCAAGCGCTTCAAGAAGCTCGCGGGCGGCGGGTTCAAGCGCAGCCGCGCCAACCTGCGCCACATCCTCACCAAGAAGAACACCAAACGCAAGCGTCACCTGCGCGGCACGACGCCCGCGCACGGTTCCAATGAGCGGGCGCTCCGCGCCATGCTGCCCTACTAAGGAGAGCCGCCATGCCGAGAGTCAAACGCGGCGTCATCGCGCGCGCGGCGCACAAGAAGGTCCTGGCGAAGGCCAAGGGATTCCGCGGCCGCCGCGGCAACGTATTCCGGGTCGCCAACGAAGCCGTGATGCGGGCGGGGCAGTACGCCTATCGCGACCGGCGCAACCGCAAACGCGAGTTTCGCGCCTTGTGGATCGCGCGCATCAATGCCGCGGCGCGTGAACACGGGATGAGTTACAGCACGTTCATGAACGGGCTGAAGAAGGCTGCGGTCGCCATCGATCGCAAGGTGCTGGCCGACATCGCGGTGCTCGACAAGTCCGCGTTCGGCAAGTTCGTCGAGCGCGCGAGGGCCAGCCTCGGCGCCTGATCCCTCGCGCGCGGTCGAGGAGGCTTGCCGGCCTCCTTTTTCACGATTCTTCCTCACGGATCTGCGGCGATATCCATGCAGGACGTTGATGCAATTGTGCAAGAGGCGCTGGCGTTGTTCGCCGGGATCGCCGATGCCGACGAGCTCGAGCGGGCCAAAGCGCGCTATCTGGGCAAGTCGGGCGTGCTTGCCGAGCTCAACAAAGGACTCGGTAGGCTGCCGCCCGCCGAGCGCCCGGTGACCGGCAGCCGCTTCAACGCCGCGAAAGACCGGATCGAGACTGCGCTCGCCGAACAGCGCGAGCGCATCCAGGCGCGCAAGCTCGAAGCGCGGCTCGCCGAGGAAGCGCTCGATGTGACGCTGCCGGGACGCGGGCTGGGGGTGGGCGGGCTGCACCCGGTGACGCGCACGATGCAGCGCATCGAGACGTTGTTCCGCTCGCTCGGTTTTGAGGTCGCCCACGGGCCGGAGATCGAAACCGACTACTACAACTTCACGGCGCTCAATCAGCCGGAAAATCACCCCGCGCGCTCGATGCACGACACGTTCTATCTCGCCGGCGGCAAGCATCTGCTGCGCACGCATACCTCGCCGATCCAGATCCATTACATGGAAACGCATCGCCCGCCGGTGAAGCTCATCGCGCCGGGGCGCGTCTACCGTGTCGACTCGGATGCGACGCACTCGCCGATGTTCCACCAGGTGGAGGGGCTGTGGATCGACGAGCGCGTGACATTTGCCAACCTGAAGGGCGTGCTGATCGATTTTCTGAGGCACTTCTTCGAGCGCGAAGACCTCGAGGTGCGCTTCCGGCCGTCGTTCTTTCCCTTCACCGAACCGTCCGCCGAAATCGACATGAGCTTCGGCGACGCATGGCTGGAGATCGGCGGGGCCGGCATGGTGCATCCGAATGTGCTGCGCAACGTGAACGTCGACAGCGAACGCTACCAGGGCTTTGCGTTCGGGCTCGGCCCCGACCGGCTCACGATGCTGCGCTACGGCGTGAACGACCTGCGCCTGTTTTTCGAGAACGACCTGCGTTTCCTCAAGCAGTTCAATTAGCCACAGAGTTCACAGAGAACACAGAGAGATTCAAGGACAAGTGAACTCATGACTCTCTTCTCTGTGATCTCTGTGGCCATGACTTTAAGAAATTATCGGAACACACGCACAGCAACTTCTACGATACGCCGATAACCACACGCTAGCAGCCGAACGCGCTCTCCAAGGGCGGACTGGACGTCGAG
>JACQGN010000102.1 GCA_016199545.1 Betaproteobacteria bacterium
CCGGGCTGCTCGCCGACATTCGCACCTATTACGATTTCCTGGCGGCGAGCAGCTCGCGCGTCGAATGCTACGGCGAGGAATGCCCGATTGAATACGTCGTGCTCGCATCTGCGACCCCCGGGGTTTTCAATCTCGGCGGCGATCTCGACCTCTTCAAGCAGTTGATCGACGGCAGGGACCAGGCCGGGCTCCTGCGCTACGGTCGTGCCTGCATCGACGTGCTGTATCGCAACTACGTCGGCCACGATCTGCCGGTGACGACGATTTCGCTGGTGCAGGGCGAATGCCTGGGCGGCGGTTTTGAAGCCGCGCTGTCAAGCGACCTCATCATCGCGGAGAAGAGCTCGCGCTTCGGCTTCCCCGAGATCCTGTTCAACCTGTTTCCCGGCATGGGCGCCTATTCGTTTCTCGAGCGCAAGATCGGCCAGGCACGCGCCGAACAACTGATCACCAGCGGCAGGATCTACAGCGCTGAGGAGATGCATGCGCTGGGCGTCGTCGACGAAGTCACCGAGGAAGGGCAGGGTGAAGCGGCTGCCGTGCGGCTCGTCACGCATCGCCAGCGCAGCCGCAACGGTCTTGCGGCGCTCGCCGCGGTGCGGCGGCGCGTTCACCACGTGCAATTCTCGGAACTGCTCGACGTGGTGCGCATCTGGGCCGACGCGGCGTTGCGCCTGACGAGCCGGGATCTGAAGCTGATGCAGCGGCTGGTGTCGCGGCAGAACGGACTGGGCGAAGCACAGGCGGTGCATTAGGCGCAGCCTGTTGCACGTTCTGCCGGCGCACGCGTCGCGCAGGATGGTCTGCCGCGCGAGGTTCGTCTCGGCATGGGAGGTTGTTTGATAAACTAGGCATCGGACTCATCCGCGGGGGGATTGCTGCTCGCGGGGCAGAGGTGCGTGCCAGAAAGGATATGACGTGAAGGAAGGCGCGACGGAATACACCATACAGGAGGCCGCCGAGCGGCTCGAGATCCCGATTTCCAAGTTGCGGCGTTGGGACCGCATGGGCGTGTTGTCGGCGCAACGCACCGCAGGCGGGCACCGGCGCTATCCCCGGGAATTCATCGACCAGCTGGTGGCGGCTTCTTCCAGCGCCATTTCCGGCAAGACCTCACGCGAGCTCGCCGCCGTCAAGCGCTCGCTGGCCGAGAAGCGGCGCATCATCCAGTTGCTGCTCGAGAGCGAACAGCGCTATCGCGACCTGGTCGAGACTTCCCATGACCTCATCTGGACGACCGATGCGCAGGGGCGTTTCACCTACTTGAACGGCGCCGCCCACGACATCTTCGGCCTGCCCTCGAAGGACCTGATCGGACGCTGCTTTTTCGACTTCGAAGCGGGAACGTCCCACGTGTCGAACCGGCGTTTTCTCGCCGCTCTCAAACGCACCGGGGAGGTCAAGAACTACGTCACGCACGTCATGACCGCGCCGGGCGAGGACCGCTGGATCGGGATCAATGCGCGCCTCACCCGGGACGAAGGCGCGAGCACGCTGGGCATCCGCGGCACCGCCCGCGACATCACCGAGCAGCATCTGGCGACGCGGCGTATCGAGCATCTCGCCCTGCACGACGCCCTCACGGAGCTTCCCAACCGCCACAGCCTGCAATTGACGATCGAGTCGGCGATGCAAAGTGGCAGGACCGGCGCGCTGCTGTTCATCGACCTGGACCATTTCAAGTACGTCAACGACAATTTCGGGCACAGGATCGGCGACCAGCTGCTCGTCGGGGTGAGCGGCATCCTGCGCGACCTCATGAACGAATGCGATGGCGACCTTTACCGGCTTGGCGGCGACGAGTTCGCCATCCACCTCCCCGACAAGCTGCGCAAGGAGGCGATCGACGCCGCAGAACTGGTGCTGGACGCGGTGGCGCGCTACCGCTTCCAGGCCGGCGAGCAGAAGGCGATCGCGAACCTGAGCGCATCGATCGGCGTCGCCCTCTACCCGTTTCACGGCAATGACCTGCCGGCGCTGTTGTCGAACGTGGACATTGCGATGTACCAGGCCAAGGACCTGGGCCGCAACCGCTACGTGCTCTTCGATCAGAGCGCCGACGGCCTGCGCAGCACACATCACCGCGTGCACTGGGCGAAGCGCCTGCGCGATGCGCTCGATGAAGACCGCCTGGTCCTGTTCTCGCAAGCCGTGGTGCGCCTCGCCGACCAGGTGCCGGTGCACCAGGAAATTCTCGTGCGCATCCGCGACGATGACGGACGCTTCATTCTCCCCGGAAATTTCATCGAACTCGCCGAGTCGCTCGGGCTCGTGCAGGAGGTGGACCTGCGGGTCGTGGAAATTCTGCTCAAGTTCATGGCCCGCAATGGGCAATACGGACAGAAACTGCGCTACTTCGTGAACCTGTCCCGGGTGAGCATCAGCGATCAGCGCTGGATCACCCGCTTCATGACGCTGCTGCGGTCGAGCGCGGTCAACCCCAACCAGCTCGTGTTCGAGATCACGGAAACCGCCGCCATGGCCGAAGTGGACGTGACCCTTGCGTTCATCCGCCGGCTGAAGGACATGGGATGCCGGTTCGCGCTCGACGACTTCGGCGCCGGCTTCAGCTCGTTCTATTACCTCAAGCGCTTCGAGGTGGACTATCTCAAGATCGACGGCGGATTCGTGCGCGACCTTGCAACCGACGAAGGCAACCGCATTTTCGTCAAGGCGATGAATGACGTGGCGCGCGCCCTGAAGAAGCAGGTCATCGCGGAATGGGTGGAATCGCCCGAGGTGCTGAAGGTGCTGCTGGACATGGGAGCCGAATATGGGCAGGGCTACCTGTTCCAGCGGCCCGAGCCGTTGATCGACGTGGCGGCGAGCCTTCCCGAATCCGGCGCGCGATCGCACGTTGCATGACCCGGCGCGGGCCGCGGTGGCGTCACCGGCGCGCCCACGCGCCGGCGAGGCGTTTCTCCGCCCACATGAGGCCGATGATCGACTTCACCTCGGTAATCCTGCCCTCGCGCACCCACTTGAGCGCCTCCTCGAGGGGCACCTCCATGGTTTCGAGAAACTCCCCTTCCTCGGGACCGCCCGCGACGCGCGTCAGACGGCGCGCAAGATAGAGTTCGATCCGCTCGTCCGAATAGCCGATGCACGGGTGAACCGTGGCGAGGTGTTCCCAGGACGCGGCATCGACGCCGCACTCCTCGCGCAATTCCCTGCGTGCCGTCGCAAGGGGGTCTTCGCCCGGTTCCATCTTGCCTGCGGGAATTTCGATGAAGTGCCGCTTGAGCGGATAGCGGAATTGCCGCACCAGCACCACTTCCCCCCCCTCCGTGAGCGGCACCACCATGACCGCGCCGGGATGTCGGATGTACTCGCGGGCGGAGGCCTTGCCGTCCGGCAGCCGCACCGCGTCTTCCAGCACGTGCAGCAGCCTGCCCCGGTATACGGTACGGGAGTCGACCGTGTGCTCGGTGAAATCGGTATCCTTGCGCTCGCCCATGGCACCGTTCACTGTTCACTGTTCACCGGTCACCGGTCACCGATTTTTTACAGCGAAACCTGTATCGAATACATGCATAGCGCCATCAGCGGGCCGGGCACGATACCGAGCACAAGGATCGCGAGGCCGTTCACCGACATCACGAACCGCACGTCCCACCGTGGCGCGATCGGCGCCGAGTCGACCGGCGCATCGAAGTACATGAGCTTCACCAGCCGCAGGTA
>JACQGN010000103.1 GCA_016199545.1 Betaproteobacteria bacterium
TCATCGGCAGCGCCGCTGACCCCGGTCCGGAAGCCGGCGTCCTATGACGGTGGCATAAGTCACACGTCCCGCAACCGCTGCAACAAAAAAGCCGCTCGAAGGCGGCTTTTCGCTTGTACGCGCTGGAGAAACGTCAGCGCTTGGAGAACTGCTTGCGGCGGCGCGCCTTGTGCAGGCCAACCTTCTTGCGCTCCACCTCGCGCGCGTCGCGCGTGACGAGTCCCGCCTTCTTCAGCGCCGGTTTGAGGGTCGCATCGTACTCGATGAGCGCGCGCGTGATGCCGTGCCGCACCGCACCCGCCTGGCCCGACTCCCCGCCGCCATGGACGTTGACCGAGATATCGAAGCTTTGCAGCCGCTCGCTCAATGTCAGCGGCTGGCGCACGATCATGCGTCCGGTTTCACGCGAAAAGAACTCGTCGACGGGCTTGCCGTTAACCGTGATGGCGCCCGTGCCGGGTCTCAGAAACACGCGCGCCACGGCGCTTTTGCGCCGGCCGGTACCGTAGTTGCTCTGCACTGCCATAGGGTTCCTCAGATCTGAAGCGCTTTGGGTTGCTGGGCCGTGTGCGGATGATCGGTGCCCGCGTAAACCTTCATCTTGCGCAGCATCGCGTAGCCGAGGGGCCCCTTGGGCAACATGCCTTTCACCGCCATTTCAAGCACGCGCGTCGGATGGCGCGCGTGCAGCTTGCCGAAACTCGTGCTGTGGATGCCGCCCGGATACGTGCTGTGGCGGTGATACATCTTGTCGCGCGCCTTGTTGCCGGTAACGCGCAACTTCTCCGCGTTGACCACGACGATATAATCGCCCGTGTCAACGTGCGGCGTGAACTCCGGCTTGTGTTTGCCGCGCAGGCGGCGCGCGAGCTCGGCAGCGAGGCGGCCCAGCACTTTGCCTTCCGCGTCCACGATATACCAGTCGTGCGTGACTTCGTACGGCTTGGCGGAAAACGTCTTCATGGGTGTCGTCCTGCAACTGGCGCCGCAGTTCGGCGCGAGGGAAAACGGCGGATTCTATTGTAAATCAGGGGCCTGTGTCAAATTTACCGGCCTCGTGGGCAAGCGGCGGCCCGCATCGGGAACTCTCTTTAAACAACAGCTTATGCTCGACTGGCTGATCCGGAACGCGGTCGCTTCGGCGCTTCTGCCGCCCGGCTGCCTCCTGCTCCTTGCGGCAGGCGGGTTGCTCGCGCTCAGGCGCGCGCCGCGCACGGGGCAAACCCTCCTGGTGCTGAGCGTGGTCCTCCTATACGCGCTCTCGACGCGCTTTGTCGCCGATCACCTCCTGCAGGCGCTGGAGGCGCCGGCGCATGACCCGCTCGCCAGCCGTGCGGGACAGGCGATCGTGGTGCTGGGAGCAGGAACCTACTTCAACGCTCCCGAATACGGTGGCGACACCGTCAATTCCCACGGTCTGGTGCGGTTGCGCTATGCGGCGCACCTGCATCGCGCCACCACCAAGCCGATACTCATCACCGGCGGCAGCCCGCAGGGCGCGGGGCAGGCGGAAGCGGCCCACATGGCCGCAGCACTCAACCGGGATTTCGGTGTTCCGGTCGCCTGGATCGAGGACCAGTCGCGCACCACGCTTGAGAACGCGCGCTACTCCCGCCGCTTGCTGGGCGCTGCCGGCATCGGCACCGTCTATCTGGTCACGCATGCATGGCACATGCCGCGCGCCGTTCGCGCCTTCGAGAGCGCGGGCTTCACCGTCATTCCGGCGGCGACGGGTTACGCCACGCGCTACCGGCTCACGATACTGGATTTCGTCCCCGATGCGCGCGCTCTTGCGGACAGCAGCAGGTGGTTCCACGAGGTGATCGGCATGGCGTGGTATCGAATACAATTGACCTTGGCACGCGGGCAGTGAGCGCGGCGCGACACCGGCGCCGCGTGCCCACCCGGAAGGCAAGCGATGAAGGCCCGCATCAAGTGGATTGAGAACGTCAGTTTCGTCGGCGAAGCGGAAAGCGGTCACGCCATCGTGATGGATGGCGCGCCCGAAGGCGGCGGGCGCAATCTCGGGCCACGGCCGATGGAAACGGTGCTGATGGGAACCGGCGGCTGCACCGCCTACGACGTGGTGCACATACTGCGCAAGAGCCGAGCGCCGATAACCGATTGCGTGCTCGAGATCGACGCTGAACGCGCACGCGAAGACCCCAAGGTTTTCACCAGGATTCACTTCCACTTCATCGTAACCGGCAAAGGGCTCAAGGCGCAGCAGGTCGAGCGCGCGGTCCATCTTTCCGCGGAGAAGTACTGCTCGGCGTCGATCATGCTCGCCAAAACCGCCGCGATCACGCATGACTTCGAGGTGAGGGAAGCGGAGTGAAGCCGAGGCACTGACGGCCGTCTATTCGAACCTGACGTTGTGCTCCCGGATGATGTGCCCGAGGCGGCGCACCTCGGCGAGAACGAAAGCGCCGGACTCCGCGGGCGAGGTGCTGGCCGCGATCGGCACGAGGCCTTTCGCAAGGCGGTTCTTCAGTTCTCGACCCTCTCGATTGCGCCACTCGCGCACGAGCGGACGACGGCTTCGAGCGCGCAGATCGTGGCGCGCATGTCCTCATGCGTGATCGGGTACGGCGCGCGTCCCAGTGCGGCATCGGCGAAGGCCTCCAGGTTCGCCAGCACCGTCGGCGCCGGCGGAAACTCGCGCGTTTGCATTTTTTCGCCGCGCAATCTCACATTCATGATCCAGCCTTGCGGGGTTTCCGGGTGCTCCTTGTCGAGGAGCTCGGCCCAGCCGTGGCTGCCGTAAACGGCAAACCGGCCGACAAATGGAGTCGCGAGGATTCCGGTAATCGACGCGCTCGCTCCGCTCCTGAACGCGAGCAGCATCGCGAGCGTGTCGCCGTTTGCGAGCGCGCTGCCGAGCTGGCGCACGGTGGCGTGCACGCGCTCCGCTGCGCCGAGAAAATGCACCGCCATGTCGAGCATGTGTATCCCCGTCGCGGTCAGCGGGCCGGCCGGAGCCTCGCGGCTGGAAAGCCGCCAGTTGTCGGCCGGCAGCGCAAGAAACTTGTCCTGGCTCAGGTTCGCTTCGATGTGCATGAGCGTTCCCAGGCTCCCCGCCGCAACGAGTTTCTCCAGTTCCAGCACCGGCGTGTCGAAGCGCCGCTCGTGACCCACGCCCAGCGCGACCTTGTTCTCCTCAACGGCGGCGATCGCCCGCACGACCTCGCCACGCGACATGGCAAGCGGCTTCTCGCAGAATACGTGCTTGCCGGCGCGCGCCGCCGCCACGATCTGGGAGCAATGCAAGGTGTGCGGCGTGCACAGGACGATTCCCTGCACTTCCTTTGAGGCCAGCGCTGCGTCGAGATTGTCCACCAGGGGAAGACCGGCCTCGGCCGCGAATGGGGCGGCGGCTTCGCGATTCGGATCGACCAGCATGAGCGGGCGCAGTTTCGCGCTCTTCCGCAGGAAACCGACGATCGTGCGGCCCCACCAACCCACTCCCGCAACGGCGACTCTCAACATGGCTTGCTCGACACGTTCAATGCGGGCGCGGCGATCCTTTTCTCACAATATGAACGCCCTTGATCGATCGCCTCTTGTAGGATAGCCTCTCGACACGCATTGTAGCAAGCCACATACCCGGTTTGCCGGGGCCTTCGTGATCACATTATGAAACAGCAGCGCGCGCCCCCTGCCCGCGCGCACATTCGCCTGTGAGTGACGCGTCAGCGAGGGGATCGAGGAGCAAGCAGACAATGCCAGACCAGACACGCGTCGCGGTCCTGCGATCGCCCAGAAAGTTTGAAATCGTGGAACGGCCGCGGCCGGTTGCCACGACCGGCGAAGTCATCGTCAAGATCGCAGCCACGGCGGTATGCCACACCGATCTCGAAATCTATACCGGCCACCATGCCGGCGTGCGCTATCCGGTCGTGCTTGGGCACGAAGCCACCGGAACGGTCGAGTCGGTCGCGACCGAAGCGCCCGGACTGAAGCCGGGCCAGCACGTGCTCATCAACCCCGTCATCACCTGCGGGCACTGCGATTCATGCGCGCGCGGGCTCGCGCACCTGTGCCGCAACGCCGGATTGTTCGGCCGGGAGATCGAGGGCTCGATGAGCCAGTATGTGCACCTGCCGGCACAGTACCTCTTCCCGCTGCCTTCGCACCTGCCGCTGCCCGAAGCCACGCTCATTGAGACGCTCGCGACGGTGCGTCACGCACAGGTGCGCGCCCGCCTTGCGCCAGGCGAATCGGTGGTGGTGCTGGGACAGGGCACGACGGGTCTGCTGCACACCCGGCTCGCCGCGCTGTCGGGCGCGACTCCGGTCATCGCGGTCTCACGCACGCGGTGGAAGCTCGACATGGCGATGCGCATGGGCGCGAACCAGGCGGTGGATAAGAGCGCGGAAGATGCGGTCGATGAAATCATGCGGCTCACCGGAGGCAAGGGCGCCGATGTCGTGATCGATACGGCCGGCGGCGCCGGCACGCTCAAGGCCGGCATCGACATGCTGCGTCCCGGCGGCCGCTTCTGTTCCTTCTCGTTGAGCCACGAGCATGTCACCGGCTTCAGCGCCTTTCCGCTGTACATCAAGGAAGTCACCATTATCGGCTCGCGCGCGCTCACCCCCGACGACATCAACGCCGCGATCGCGCTGGTCGCCTCGGGCAAGATCGACGTCTCCGGCTTCGTCACCACCACCTATCCCCTGGACCATGCGGGCGAAGCGTTCGTGGAGTATGAGCGCAACCCCGGGCGCTATCTGCGCATCGTGATCGACTCGGGCGCCGGCCGGAACGCCGGTAAGCGGTAAGCGGTAAGCGGTAAGCGGTAAGCGGTAAGCGGTAAGCGGTAAGCGGTAAGCGGTAAGCGGTAAAATTTGATAGCACTTCTGTTTGGAAGTTTCCAGCTCACTGCTCACTGCTCACTGCTTACTGCTTACTGCTCACTGGTTATCGACTAGACGAAGTGGGACATCAATGGAAGACATTTTCATCACGAACGACGACCAGCGCGCGATCCTGAAGACGGTCGCCCGCTTCGTCGATGAGGAGGTCGTGCCCCGCGCGGCCAAACTCGACGCGGAGCCGGACCCGGCGGCGGGTTTCTCGTGGGAAATCGTCGAGAAGGCGCACGAACTGGGCATCCGCACCATGACGCTTTCCGAGCGCTGGGGCGGTCTCGGCACCGATTCGCTCACCACCGCCATGGTGATCGAAGAACTCGGCAAGGGAGACATCGGCGTCTCCGTGATCTTCGCCCAGACGCTCAAGATCGCGCAGATCATGCAGAAGGCGTTGAACGCCGAACAGCAGCAGCGCGTGCTGCCGAAATTCGCCGCCGACCCGCGCGGGATGCTCGCGATCGGCATCACCGAGCCGGACAACGCCTCCAATTACTTCCTGCCCTATCCCACCCCGTTTCGCACGCAGGCGCAAAAGACCCGCGGCGGGTGGATCGTCAACGGCATGAAGCATTTCATCTCCAACGGCAATCGCGCGAGCCACTATCTCATCTTCGTGCAGACCGACAGGGACAAGCCGATGGCCGAAGGCGCGACCTGCTTTCTGCTGGAGCGGGATCGTCCCGGCTTTTCCATCGGCCGCGTGCACGACAAGATGGGAGAGCGGCTGGCGAACAATGCCGAGTTGATCTTCCAGGACTGTTTCCTGCCCGACGGAAACGTCGTGGGCAGCGCGGGCGAAGGATTCGGCGTGCTGGCCGAGTTCTTCCCGCAGTCGAACGCCTATGCCGCGGCCACCGTGCTCGGAGTCGCCGGCGCCCTGCACCAAAAGGCGATCGAGTGGGCCCGGGTGCGCGTGCAGGGCGGCAAGCCGCTGATCGAGCACGACGGCATCCGCGCGCAACTCGCCGAGATGCGCATGCTGATCGATGCCTCGCGCTCCTATATCCATCGTGCTTGCTGGCTCGCCGACCATCAGGAGCACGGGTGGGACCGGACACTGGGGGCGCTTCCCAAGGCGATGGCCTCGCAGGCGGCGTGGAAAATCGCGACCTGGACCATGGAAATCCACGGCGGCCACGGTTACATGAAGGAGCTCGGCGTGGAGAAGCTGGTGCGGGACGCGGCGGCGTTTCTGCATTCGGACGGGGTCAACCGCACGCTGTTCCTCAAGGCCGCCAACTTCATGTTCAGGGACTGACAGCGGATCGCGACGGGGCGCAAGCGATGAAGGCCATGGTCCTCAAGGGCGCAAACCAGCCTTTCGAAATGATGGAGGTGCCCGATCCCGTCGCCGGCCCCGGGGAAGCCGTCGCCCGGGTCCTCGCCTGCGGCTCCGGACTCACCATACAACACATCAAGGCCGGGCGGATCAAGGCCGGTTTCCCGCGCATCATCGGCCACGAGATCACTGGCGAGATCGTCGAAATCGGCGCCGGGGTGAGAGGGCTGGCCGCGGGCGATGCCGTAACCGCCTACTACTATCTCAATTGCGGTCACTGCCGCTGGTGCCTCGCGATGCTGGAGCCGCTGTGCGAGAACTCGGGCGGCAACGTCGGGCGCAACTGCGATGGCGGCTACGCCCAGTACATCAAGCTGCCCGCCCACGTCTTCATCCGGCTGCCGCAGGGATTGGACCACCGGGCGCACCCCGCGGAGATCGGCGTCATCACCGATGCCCTCGCCACGCCGTACAAGGTGCTGCGCCGGGCACGCGTCAAGGCCGGGGAAACCGTCGCCGTGTTCGGTGCGGGCGGCGGGGTGGGCATCCATCAGGTGATGATGGCGAAGTGGGCAAAGACGCGCGTGATCGCTGTGGACGTCGCGCGCGACAAGTTCGACGCATGCCGCAAAGCCGGCGCCGACGAAGTGGTCGATGCCTCGGCCGGCGACCCGGCGCAGGCGTTGCTCGACCTGACGCATGGCGAAGGGGTCGATGTCGCGATCGACTATGTCTCGATGACTTCGACGCTGGAAGCCGGCGCGAGGGCGCTGGGCCGCCGCGGGCGGCTCGTCACGCTGGGCGGGGCCGGGCAGATTTTTCGCGCCTCCTCGCTCGACATGCTGCTCAAAGAACAGGACTTGCTCGGGAGTCGTTACGTCACCCGCGTGGAAGTTCTGGAAACGCTGCGGCTCGTCGCGCGCCGGGAGGTCTGGCCCATCGTCACCGACATCCGCCCGCTGGCCGAGGCTGAGGCCCTGCACCAGCGCCTGGAACGCGGGCAAGTCACCGGCCGCGCCGCTCTGCTCATGTGAAAATCGACCTCCACAACCACGTGGTGCCGCCGACGATCGTCGATGCGATCGCCGCCAACCCTTCCCGCTACGGCACGAAGTTCGAGTTGAAGGACGGCAGGCGCTATTTCAGCGTCCATGGCCCGCTCGCGGAACTGAAACCCGAGTTCTACGACGTCGACGCCAAGGTCGCATGGCTGGACCGGGTCGGCCTCGATGTCGCGGTGATCTCGGTCGGGCCGCCGATCTACTTCTACGGGCTCTCCCCCGAGGTGGGGCTGGAAGCAGCGCGGCTCGCGAACGACGGCATCGCACAGATGGTGGCACGCCGCCCGGAGCGGCTCCGCGGCATGGACGACTACTACTTGAGCAACTTCGTCGGCTTCCCGCTCGATACCACGCTCATGGTGTCTCACCTCATGTTCAGCGGTGCGCTCGACGAACTGAAACAACTGCGCATCCTGTGCGCGCACGGCGGCGGCTACGTGCCCTATCAGATCGGTCGGTTCGGTCGATGCGATTCCGGGTTTGACCACACAGGAGCGCGAGCAGGTTTACGGTCTTACCGCCAGGTCGCTGCTGGGCGAAGGCTAGGTTTCTGACAGGCTATGGAGCGAGGATGAAGCGTAAGGAACTGGGTGTTGCGGTAATCGGTTCGGGCAGGATCGGCAGCCTGCGCGCGCGTCTTGCCGCGAGGCACCCTTCCGTCGGGTTTCTCGCCGTCTCGGATATCGACCCGGCGCGCTCCCGCGCGCTCGCCGAGCTGACCGCCGCCGACTTTCACTCGACTGACAACGACGAGGTCATCGCGCGGCCGGAGGTCAACGCCGTGATCGTGTCCACGCCGGAACACGAGCACGTCGCGCCGGTGTGCCGGGCGCTGGAACTCGGCAAGCCGGTGCTGATGGAAAAGCCGCTCGGCCTCACACTGCGGGATGCCGACGCCATCCTCGATACCGTCGAGAAAACCGGCGGGAGCCTCCGCATCGGTTACATCCGCCGCTTCAAGCGCTGCTTCGCCCGCGCCAAGGAGCAGGTACTGCAGGGGCATCTCGGACACATCACGGGCGGCACGGCGCGCGTCTACAACACCCGCGCCCAGGCGTTCGAAATCCTCAAGCGCAACCCGGAGGCGACGCCGGTGGTCGACGTGCTCACCTACTTCGTGGACCTCATGCTGTGGTTCCTCGAAGGCAATCCGCCGGTGGAAGTGGTAGCGCGCGGCCAGACGGGAATATTCAAGGCTGCGGGATACAAGGTGCACGACGTGACGTGGGCCATCGTGACGCTCGCCGACGGTGCCGTCATCAATCTCGGCATCAGCTACGCGCTGCCGGCGGAGTATCCCGTCCTCGGACAGTCGGACCGGGTCGAGCTGCTGGGCACCGAGGGCACGATGATCATCGACGACGACCACCGCGATCACATCCTCTACACCGAGAAGGGCATCGGCCACGCCTACGTTCCCGACCACAAGATCCACATGGCGTTCAGCGGCAGCAATCCGTCGGGCGACTGGGCGGTCGGCGATTACTGGGGCCCGCTCGGCAACGAAACGCGCTCGTGGCTCGACCATCTCGTCACCGGCAATCCGACCCCGCATGCGACACCGGCGCAGGCGCGCCTCACACTGGAAACCACCGTCGCGATCGAACGCGCGGTGGCGACGGGTCAGAGCGTGCGGCTGCCGATCGAAGCCTGAGTTCTACAACCAGAAGGCCGTGCGGGTCATGAGGCCCGAGGCGAATCGCATCGCGCGCTTCACGGGTTCCGGCAACTCCCCCCCGCCGTGATTGCGCGCGCTCGTGGCGTGGCGCGCCTCGTCCTCGCGCATCTGCTCGAGAATCGCCCGGCTTTTCTCATCCCCCGCCGGCAGTTTTTCCAGGTGCCCGGAGAGATGTTCCACCACCTGCCGCTCGGTTTCGGCGAGAAACCCGAGGTTCCAGCGATCGCCAAGGAGGCCGGTCGCAACGCCGATCGCAAACGAGGTCGTGTAGAAGAGAGGGTTGAGGACGCTCTTTCGCCCCCCCAGTTCTTCGATGCGGCGCTCCGTCCACGCAAGATGCTCGGTCTCCTCCTGCGCCGCCCGTTCGAGCGCGCTTTTCGCCGCCGAATCGCGCGCCGTCAGCGCCTGCCCCTCGTATAGCGCCTGGGCGCAGATCTCACCGGTGTGATTGACGCGCATGAGGGACGCCGCCAGAGTGCGCTCGCGATCCTCGAGTGGCCTCGCAGGCACGGCTTCGCCCGGCACCGGGCGCACGCTCTGCGCCGGCGCAAACAGCGTGCGCAACCCCTTGTCGAAACCGATGATCAGGCGGTCGATGTCGATCATCGCGCGCTGGACTCCGCTGACGCCTCATTCATGGCGAAGAGGCGCGCGAGCTCCTGCCCGGGATCGGTGGCACGCATGAACGCCTCGCCTACCAGGAAACAGTTCACATTCGCTTCCCGCATCCGCGCTACGTCACGGGGTTTCAGAATGCCGCTCTCGGTGACCACGATCCGGTCGGCGGGAATGTGCCCGAGCAAATTCAGCGTGGTTTCCAGCCGGGTCTCGAAAGTATGCAGATTGCGGTTGTTGATGCCGATGAGCGGAGTCTTGAGTTTCAGCGCGCGATCGAGTTCATCGCCGTCGTGCGCCTCGACAAGCACCGCCATGCCGAGTTCGCGCGCGCCTGCCTCCAGTTCCCGCATTCGTGTCTGATCAAGGGCAGCAACGATCAGGAGTATACAGTCCGCACCCGCTGCCCGAGATTCATAAAGCTGATACGGATCGATCATGAAATCCTTGCGCAAGACAGGCAGAGTGCAAGCTGCGCGCGCCTGCCTCATGTCCTCGATCCGCCCCTGAAAGAACTGCGCGTCGGTCAACACCGACAGGCACGCCGCGCCATGGCGCTCGTAACTCATCGCGATCGCGGCCGGGTCGAACTCCTCCCGCAGCACGCCCCTGCTCGGGCTCGCCTTCTTGATCTCGGCGATCACGGCGGGCTGTCCGCCGGTCATCTTCGCGCGCAGCGCGCCCGCAAAGTCGCGCGGCGGCGGCGCCAGCTTCGCCCGGTCTGCCAGTGCTGACAGAGGTGTCGCTGTCTTGGCAGCGGCAACTTCCTGCTCTTTAACCTCGAGTATGCGCTGCAGGATATTCGCCATGCACGTTAACCGGGAATGTCCAGAGACAGGTTGCGGTCCGCGCGGCGCGTCCGGCGTGGCGGCTCATTCAGCAATTCGAGTTGCACACCTGACACCTTGGCGCGGGCAGCATCGCAGTACTCGGCACGCGTATCGATCCCGACCGAATTGCGGGCCAGTGACAGAGCCGCCTGCAGCGTGGTACCCGACCCCGCGAACGGGTCGAGCACCCAGTCACCTTCGTCGGTAAGCAGCTTGATGAACCACTCCGGCAGTGCGCGCGGAAACGCCGCGCTGTGGTTCCGGTTGCCGCACTCGGTGGCCATGTGCAGGACGTTGGTGGGATAGGCCATGTCGCGCTTCAACCAGTTGGCGATGTTCTTGCCGAAGCCGCTTTTCACCTGCGAATCAAACCGCACCACGTCGTTGCGGCCAAGCGACTTGAGCCGCGTGTCGGCCCATTCCCCCATCGGCACCATGACCGCCTGTTGATTCATCTTGAACTTGCGGTTGCGGGTGAAATGCAGGCACCGCTCCCAGGCATCGCGGAAGCGGTTGGGCCATTTCCCGGGGTAGCAGTTTCTCTTGTGCCAGATGTACTCCTCGGTCCACAGCCACCCTTGCTTTCGCAAAGCGAGGATAAGTTCGAGCACGAAGACATGCCGCTCCCCTTTCTCGGCTTTCTCCTTGATGTTGAGCACGAACGACCCGGTGGGTTTCAACACCCGCAGGAACTCCGCGGCGCGCGGCAGGAACCACTCCACGTAGTTCTCGGGCCGGATACCGCCATAGGTTTTCGCACGGCGGTCCGCGTACGGCGGCGAGGTGACGATCAGGTCGAACTTCTCGTCCTCGAAGCGCTCGAGCACCTCGAGACAATCGCCCTGATAAACCTCTGACACCAGCTTCATACCTGTATTCTGCCTGAATATCGGTGTTTATCGGCGTACATCGGCGGCCAACCGTCCTTCCCAAAGTCAAAAGCTGCGTGTAAAGGCGACGAACTGATCGAGTTTTCTGCGCGCCGCCCCGCTCGCGAGCACCGTGCGGGCCTGCTCCACGCCGTCACCGAGGGCGGCGGCGAGCCCCGCAACATAGATACTCGCTCCGGCGTTGAACGCCACAATGTCGCGCGCGGCGCCGTCCTGGTTCTCCAGCGCGGAGATGATCATCGCCTTCGACTGCTCGACGCTCTCGACCCGGATCGCGTCATGACCCTGCACGCGCAGGCCGAAATCCTGCGGCGCGATGGTGTACTCGCGGATATCGCCGTCCTTCAGCTCCCCGATCATGGTCGGCCCGCTGATCGAAATCTCGTCGAGCCCCTCCACGCCGTGGACGATCATCACGCGCCGGCTGCCGAGGCGCTGCAGCACGCGCGCCTGGATCCCGACCAGATCGGGATGGAACACCCCCATCACCTGCTGCCGCGCGCCCGCGGGATTGGTGAGCGGGCCGAGGATGTTGAAAATGGTCTTCACGCCGAGTTCGCGGCGCACGGGTGCTGCGTGCTTCATCGCGCTGTGATGGTTGGGCGCGAACATGAATCCGACCCCGACCTCGGCGATAGAGCGCGCAACCTCCTCGGGCTTGAGATTGATGTTGGCGCCGAGCGCTTCCAGCACATCGGCGCTGCCCGACTTGCTCGATACCGAACGGCCGCCATGCTTGGCGATCCGCGCGCCCGCGGCGGCGGCCACGAACATCGCCGCGGTCGAGATGTTGAACGAATGCGCGGCATCACCTCCCGTGCCGCAGGTGTCGATGAGGTTGGGCTCGTCCGGCACCGGCACCCGGGTGGCGAAGTCCCGCATGACCTCGGCAGCGGCCGCGATCTCGCCTATGGTCTCCTTTTTCACGCGCAGCCCCATGATGATGGCGGCGATCAGCACGGGCGAGACCTCGCCGCTCATGATGTTGCGCATGAGCGAGAGCATCTCCTCGCGAAAGATCTCGCGATGCTCGATTATCCGGGTCAGCGCTTCCTGCGGCGTCATGCGCGCCCCCCTCCCAGAAAATTCTTCAGCAGCCGGTGCCCGTGCTCGGTCAGGATTGACTCCGGATGGAACTGCACGCCTTCGACCGGCAGCGTCTTGTGCCGCACCCCCATGATCTCGCCGTCATCGGTCCACGCGGTCACCTCCAGGCAATCGGGGAGGCTCGTGCGCTCGATCACCAGCGAGTGATAGCGCGTCGCCTGGAACGGCTGGGGCAGCCCGTGAAACACGCCGGCGCCGCAGTGCGCAATGGCCGACGTTTTGCCGTGCATCACCTGCTTCGCGTGCACGATGCGCCCGCCGAACGCCTGGCCGATGCTCTGGTGCCCGAGGCATACGCCGAGGATCGGAATCTCGCCGGCGAAGCGCTGGATGAGCGGCACCGAGATGCCCGCCTCGCTCGGCGTGCACGGGCCGGGAGAGATCACGACCCGCGCGGGCTTCATGCTGGCGATGTCGGCGAGCGTGATCGTGTCGTTCCGGTAGACGCTAACCTCCTCCCCCAGCTCGCCCAGATACTGCACCAGGTTGTAGGTGAAAGAGTCGTAGTTATCGATCATCAACAACATGATGAGCCTATCGCGTTTCTAATTCAGGGCGTGACAGACGCGCGCTGCCGCGGCTTGAAATGCCTGCTCAGTGCGATCCCCTGACGCTGGTACGATGATTTCACGCCGCTCCCATAGAGCCGGTTCGGCTGCGCAGTCAGACGCTCATAAGTCAGCCGGCCAACCACCTGCCCGTGTTCAAGCACGAACGGAACTTCGTACGACCTGACTTCGAGGACTGCCCGCGAACCCTCGCCTCCCGCATCCGGATGGCCAAACCCGGGGTCGAAGAAACCCGCATAGTGAACCCGGAACTCCCCGACCAACGTGTCGTAGGCGATCATTTCCGCCGCGTGCGTCGGTGGAACCTTTACGGGTTCCCGTGATGCCAGGATATAGAAGTCCGCGGGGTCCAGGATGAGCCCTCCACGCCGCGGTGCGTGAACCGGTTCCCAATAATCCAGCACGTCGTAGTGCTGAACCTTGTCGATGTCAATCAGCCCGGCGTGGTTCCTGGCTTTGTATCCGATGAGCCCGTCCGATGCCTCGCCCCGCACGTCCACCGATACCGGGACACCGTTGCGGATTTCGTCTTCACTGATCGTGGAACCGACGACCTGCTGCTCTTCCTGCAAACGTCTCATGGCCTCATCGGTGCTGGGTGGATTCCCGCGACGTATTCTGATCTGGCTCAACCTCGATCCTTTGCGCACCAATACGCTGAAGGTTCGCGGCGACACTTCGGCATAGAGGGGTCCTTTGTACTGCTCGCGGACCCGGTCAAATTCTGTGCCGTAGTCGGTGATGAGTCTGGTAAATATGTCAAGCCGGCCGGTGGAGCTCTTGGGATTGCCCATCGCAGACGTGCGGCGCCGCAGTGACAAGCCTTCAAGCAACGGGACGATATAGACACAACCACGCTCCAGAACCCCGCCGTTGCTGATGTCCATCTTGTGCATCGCGAGGTCGTCGAGCCTTTGTTCGACGGTCGCACCCTTCCCGGGCAGGAAGCTTGCGCGAACCCGATATGCGACGGGTCCCAGGCGAAGATCGAGGCTGGCAGGCTGAAATTGATCTTCGCGGATCGGCTCCAGGGCGAAGATTTCTCGGGTCAGTCTGACCTGACGTTCGAGCTCCTGCGACGGCAAAATACCGGTCGAATGCAAGGCCTCCCCCGCATCTTCCTCCGATTCATCGAGGAGACCCTGCCGCGGCTGGGTGTTACGATCTGGGGCCGCCTGGCTCAGCAAATCGCTTGAGGGGTTCTCGGGCATCAAGTTCGTGGTAGTTCGCATAGCACGCCAAGCTGCAAAAAACCGCTATCCTTTTTTTGGCCGGAGCCAACGCGCACGGTCTCAGGGAAGGGGCTCCCGCAGTACGGACACACCCCGCATTCCCGGCAATCTAGCAGATAAGATGCCTTGGTATCAGCCAATTTTCTCAGCTCCGCGTTTGCCCGTTCCGTCAGCAACTTGTAGTAAATTCTGCGCGAGCCACGCCGGCTGGGTCAGGCTGCTGCGAAAGGGGTCGCGAAAGAGTGCGAATCTCCAAGATAGGCGACCCTACTCGAGCGAAGCGAGTATTTTTGACTTTTCCACCGGCGACAGTGTGAAAGGATGAATTTCCGAGTTGATGATGAACAGGAAATAGTCCGGGTCGTCATCGGCGACTAGGACGAGCAGCTTTGGTTTGGCGGTTTCCCGAAACTTGACTGCGATCCGGACCACGCAGCCCGGAACGAGTGTTTTTTCTACGAAGGCGCGGCGCTTCTCAGTGGGAAAACCATCGCCCAGCTTGGCCATTACCGGGCACGGAGGAAGGCGAGCAGTTCAGCCGAGTTGGGGAGGCTGCGCGCAATGGCCTCAAGCGATATCGGTTGGTTCTCGTCAGCCTTGCGCCACGCATCATCGTGCGTGATGTCGGTTAACTGCCCGAAAGTCTTGCGGCCGTATTTCCTGATCGTGTGGTCGATGCAGTCGATTTCCGACTCGGACAACAGGTCTTTATTGGCCTTGCGCCGCGGTTTGACGTAGCGACCCGCCCGAACCGAAAGCGACTCCTTGATGAGGTCGTCCGTGTCCGGGTCGAGCGCTTCCCGCCCGTCCGCGACTTTCATCATGTCGTAGATCGTGGACGGCACCGGGCCAAACTCCATGGCGATATAGCGATCCCCGCAGATCAAGCGGCCATGGTGCTGCAGGTGCCGCTTGTCGGCCAGATACAGGATCTTGGAGACGCTGTGGAGTGTGGGGGAGTCCAACTCTTGCGCGATATAGAGAATCGCTTCCAGAGCTTTGTCCCGATCAAACGTGCGGGCGTGCGCTGGCATGTTCGGTTCGCCAACCCCTCGCACCGTGCGACGGCTTCCCCAGTGAACGAGACATTGTACTCACGTACCTGCACAACATTTCAATGTCTGGGATCATACAAGGGTACGGTGTGGTTACGAGTGCATTATACCCAAAGCTGACGCTCTTGGACTGGTTCTGCCCCGAGATCGACGACTATTGAAAGACCGGCAGCTCTCTCCCGAGAACGCTCTGGTGTTACGCGAGACTCGCCAGACTCGCGGAAAGGGTCCTGTCGGGCTGTGTAATTCGATACCCCATTGCCCGGTAACCACGCTGCCGCTTGCCCCACATCCGCATCAGTGCCGGATGAACAGTATCGACGTAGTCGTAGATCCGGACGTCGATCTTGGTCGCGTGCTCTCGGTGCAACCGGCCGGCATATTGCTGCAGTGTGCCCTTCCAGGAAATCGGCATCGCCAGGATCAGCGTGTCCAATGGTGGATGGTCAAAGCCTTCGCGAGTTTGTAAGCAATAGCCTTCTTCGTTTGAGAGATTTCGAGGCGCAGACCCGTTGCGCTCCCATTTCGTTTCCCTAGAAGAAACGATCGGACAAGCGGCAATTCCGCGCCGCAGCCGGGGCCTTCGCATTGGATCGTCCGCGCCCAGAGATAGGCGATGGGCGTCGCCCCATCGGGGTCCTTCGGGTAAAACTCGGCCAGTTCCTTCTCGGCTTCGCGCTTGATCCACTCGCCCCATTTGCGGACTTCATCGGCGAGGCGCTGCCCGTACTTCGGAATGTATTCGAGGACGACCTTGTTGAGCAGCACCGCCACGGGATTGAGGTCGCTGGCAAACGCATCTGCACCCACGCGCAGCGCTTCGAGCGGAATCGAGCCGCCGCCGGCAAACGGGTCCACGACGAGCGGGCGCGTGCCGGGTGCACCGCCCAGCGCCTCGTGGGCCGCCTGGGTGAGCGCACGGCTGGTGTCGAGATATTCGCGAACGGTGGAATTGTCCCAGTTGGCGAAATCGGCGATGAAGTCGAGCAGCGCCGCGCGGAGTTCTTCCAGCTTGTCGAAGTGCCGCGAGTCCTTGCGCGCTGCCTCGAACCGCGGCCGGCTCTCCACCGAAAGCAGCATCTGGCGCTCGTGCGGCGCCCACGCCAGCATTTGCTTCCGCGCTGCGTGAACGAAATCCCCCGGACAGAGCGCGTCCGCCGGATCGGGCCACAACGCGGCGCAGATCACTGCCCGGCACGCCGCGAGCGGCCGCCGCGCCCACCAGATGTGGAGCGTCGAAATATGCCCGTGCCGGATCGACTTCTCCCGCCGCGCGTGCGCAGATATGCGCCGGATCGGGAAATCGACCTCGATCAGCCGCTTGGGGTAGCGGGTCACGCGGGCTGCGCTATGCCGATGCGCTCCAGCACTTTTTCAGCCAGCGCCCGGTAGTCCTTGTATGCATCCTGAACCGCGTAGGAGTGGGCACCAATGGCGCCATCGGCGGATTTGAGCAGGAAGAGCGGTTTCCGCGCCTCCATCGCCATCGGCTCGAGGCTGTGGAAATGCTTAAGCAGCGCAAGGCATTCTGGGTCCGTCGCCACCGCAGGCGCTGTCTGAACTTCCTGTCCCAGGACGCTTCGCCGATATTCGAGCGGCATGCGGTTGAGCCAACGGTCATCAGCCTTGACCGGCCGCGACAGACGCACACCGTGTTGCTGCGCGACGTATCCGATGGGCGTCATGCTTCCCACAGGCAGTGGAAAGCTTGGACTTGACCAGTTATCAAGCCGTTTGTTCCAGAGCGTTCGCCAGCTTCGCAACGTTGGTCCGAGATTGCGCAATCCCTGCAGGGAGAATAGATCTGCCCCCAGGGGAATCACCACAAAATCCTACGCGATGAGCGCCGAACGGTTGATGGCTCCGAGGTTTGGTCCGACATCCACGAGTATCAGCTCCGCGTCGTGTTCGTCTGCTGCCTGTTGCATGACCTGCCAACACGCTGTCAATACCCGGAATGGGCGCACCAAGTTCTGGTCGCCCATGCTGTCCGGCCACTGGGCCGAGAGCTGATCTTCAAAACCGGACAAGGCAAGATCACCAGGAATGAGGGAAAGCTCTGGCGTGATTTGCACACGTTGAGCGACGCGGATAGCAGGGCTTCGAGCTCCTTATCATCAAGTGTCATTGCGTGCATTGTAATCAGCGCGTTCTTCCCGCAATTCTACAGGGTGCCCCACGAAACCAATCTTCCGCAAAGTTAACGCAGCGCTCGATCGGAGAATCCAGGCAATTCAGGCTGCATCGCTTTCTCGGCTTTCATCTTCAGTTCTTCGAGTTCCTTGAACGGGTCATACGGCTCGCGCGGGAGCCTGCTTTTCTGTGCCATCTGTTTGATCGGCTCGCCGGCGATGTAATAACGTCCGCGCCTTTCACCCATGGGCGCGAGCAATCCCGCGTCCACCAGTTTCTTGAGGTCGAGTTTAGCCACTTGATTGGAAACGTCCGCCTGTTTTCTGTACGTCGGATTTCTGACCTGCAATCCGATGCCGGCATCGGCAAGCGCGTTGATCATTCGCTCCGGCATCTTGCGGTTCTTGATCTCGGCGTCGATGTCGTTCCAGAGGCGCGCCATTTCGCTGATCCGGCGCAGCAGCGTTCTGGCCTGCCGGTAATGCGCGACCAGGCAGAAACGAATCCACGGTAACGGGTCCCGCTCCGGATGCCACGATCCCTGGCCGACTTCCGCGAGAACGTCGTAATACTCCTGGGGATTGCGGCCGACGTACTCCTCGATGCTCGAGAAAACCGGCGACAGAATCCCATCCCGCGACAGCACCATGGTCTGCAAGGCTCGCGCCATGCGTCCGTTGCCGTCCTTGAACGGGTGAATCATGGTCAGATTCAGGTGCGCCATCGCGGCGCGCACGATTACCGGCGAGTCGTTCGATGCATTCAAGGACGCGATCAGATCATCCATCAGCCCCCAGACGAGATCCGCGTCCGGGCCTTCATAGACAATCTTTCCGCTCGCGGTGTTGGTCACGTGAATCGCGCCGGGGCGGAAGCGACCGGGATCTTTCGTCAGGTCGTACTTCATCATCATGTAATGCAGGCTCAGGAGCGTGCCAGTGTTGTAGATGTATCGCGTGGGGTCTTTGGAAAGCTGGATGATGTAATCCATCGCTTCGCGGTAGCCCACGACGGCGTGCCAGTCTTCGTCCACGGGTTTCGCCGGCAGCTCTCTGTCCACGGCGGCGACCGCCTCGTCCAGCGTGACGTTGATGCCCTCGATCGTGTTCGAGCCCTGGATGGCGCGCGCGAACGCCATCCTCGCCAGAAACCCCGTCCAGCGATGCAGCGAATCGCTTGTCGAAAACCGCAGTTTTTCCCGTAGATCCTTAATCCACTCAAGGACTTGAAGATAGTCCCCCGGTAGCGACTCCAGGGTGAAGATCATATCGAAATACCTTTATAAACGATATCTGACTATCTAAACTAACGATAGTTCTATATCGTGTCAATAGGTATAACAATATCGGCTGCATGACACAGCAAGACCGCGCCTCGATCCACCCCTAGCCGCCGCCGGGGTCATACCGCGCTACATCCTGATGCAACTCCACAGGATGCTTCGCGGACTCCACCTTCAGGCGGTAGTGTTCGATCTTCACGACCGGCTCCCAATCGAGTTGCGCCGGGTCGCGCAGCACGTTGACGCTGGGCTGCGTGGCGCAGTCGAAGACGACGTAGAGCCAGTAGTCCGGACCCAGCCGCTGAGCGGTCTTGTACTCGTTGGTAGTCAGTGCCACCTCGCCGCGGGCGGCGCGGCCCTTCACCTCGATGAATCTCACTTCAAGCGCCGTTTTCGGGTCTTCGGGGTGCGGCCGGCGCGAGATCAAGTCAAAGCCACGGTTTTCCGCCTCCACGCTCTCCACCTGCCGGCCCCCGGCGTTCTCATGGGCAATCGCGGCCTCGATCGCGATGCGCTCGATTTCTTCATCTTGCACGAACGGCGCAAGGCCGGGGCTCGTGCGCTCGGGATGCGGCAAGACCCAGGCCCGGCCGACAAGCTGGATATCGGCAATCGCGCAGTGGCGTTCCTGCTGCAGCTCGGTGCGGCGCCGTTCGAGGCGCGCGTTCAATTCGTCGATCCGGTCCTCCGTGGTCTTGATGTTCGCGGCGTTGAGCGGGCTGGTGTCACCTGCCTGCTGCTGTGACAGCAGGTCGGCAATCCGCAGGTTCTGGCGATGAATCAATTCGTTGAGGCTGATCTCCATATGCCGCGAGATGGTGTCGATCTCCTTTCGCCTTTGGGCCGCAACATCCGTGAGGAACGGTTGCAATGCCTCGATAACGAGGAAACGCTCGACCATCTGGTGATCACCCCGTACCAATTGCGGCGCCGCAGTGCCACGTTTCGCCGGCACGAGGTCGAGGAACAGGGTCGGTTGGCGGATCGCCATTGCGCCATCCGCATGGTCCTCCACCACAAACAGGCGGCGGTGCAGCACGTTGCTGCGCCCGTCCAGTATCGCAGCAGAAAACGTCGTGAGGCGCGACGGTTTCTGCCGCTGCCGGGCGTGTCGCGGTCGCCGACCTTCATGCTGCCGTGAATCTGGGTGAGGGTGAGTCCCCATTCGCGGAGCTTGCCCAGCGGGCGCCCTTCCTTCCCGTCGCCAGCAAGAAAGTCCAGCGTATCCTTGTGCTCGGTGAAGAGGAGAAGTTTCATCTTGGGGTCTTCGAACACCCCGCGCCCGGTCAGAAGCTCGCGCAGGCTGCGAATCTTGACCTCAACTTCCCGCCGCTCCAGCGCTTTCGCCTGGTTGATCAACGCGCTCAACTCGGCGATCTCCTCACGCAGATCAGCCGGATTGTAAGAGGCGACCGCATCCTCCAGCGCCGCGACGATTTCCTGCTGTTCTTCTTCCGGCAAGTCCTCGAAGTCGTCAGGCAGCCGGCGCGAAATCTGCTCCTGGCGGTACTTCTCCGGGTCGGCCAGGATCTTTTCGCGCTTGTCCTTCATGCGCTCCAGGGTGCGGCGCACGGCGTAGATGCTCGATGCAAATCGCCGCTGGAGCATGGCCATGGTGAAACCCACCGCCCGCGCCCGCGCCGTATCCTCGCTCGCCGCGCGAATCGATTGCGTTTCGACATAGTGGGTGAGGCGGTCGTAGAGGTCGAACTCTTCGTCGCTGATTTCGAACGGCGCCGTCTGCACGATACGGCGCGTGAACAGAGCCTTCACCTCGCCGCTGTCCGGGTCGGGAAACGCGACCAGCGCCTCCTTCAGCCGCCGCAGGTAAAAGGGGGCTTCCTGGCGGAGCATCGCCTCTTCGAGGCTTTTCACATCGCCGTAAACGTCCCTGTCCAGGAGCGAGAGAAAGAGACAGAAATTCTCCGGGTCGCCCTTATGCGGCGTCGCAGTCATGAGCAAGTAGTGATCGGTCATCCCGGACAGCGACTCACCGAGATGGAAGGCAAGCGTTTTCTTGTCGGCACTGTAGGCGCTCATCTTGTGCGCCTCGTCCACGATGATGAGGTCCCAGTGGCTTCGCAGCAGTGATTCCTTTGCGTCCTCGATGCGCGAGACCCAGGAGATTGACGTAATGATCTGGTTTCTCTCCTGCCAGGGATTGGTGCCGTAATTCGCGCGCAGCACGTCGCTGCGCATGACCTCGAACTTCTCGCGGAACTTGTCCTGCAGCTCGCGCTGCCACTGGAAGGAAAGATTTGCGGGCGTGACGATCAGAATCCGGTTCACCAGTCCCCTGATCTTCAGTTCCTTGATCAGCAGGCCGGCCATGATCGTCTTGCCGGCGCCCGGGTCATCCGCCAGCAGGAAGCGGATGCGCGGCAGGCGCATGAAGTACTCGTACACCGCCTCCAACTGATGAGGCAGCGGGTCCACGCGTGCGATCGAGAGCGAGAAGTAAGGGTCGTACTCGTACGCAAGGCCGAGCCGCTGAGCTTCGATGCCAAGACGGAATCGCGCAGGATCACCGTCGAATGGTTCGGTCTCGGGCGAGGCGGTGAGGAGCGCGATCTGTTCGACGGTGAGGACGGGGTCGTAAACCTGATTGGATTTCCTGCCTTTTCCAACCAGCTTGATGGCATCGCCCAGCGGGACCGTCACCAGCACCTGAACGGGTTCCGGGAAGAAAGGCCCTTCAACTACGGCATTCGGCTTCAGTTCCTCTCGAAGCACTGCTACTCCCGTCGTCAACTGCTACGCAAGCTCTATCAGTGCGCGTCTCACTCAAGCTTCGTATCGAGACCCGCTTCGGCCATCTCGGCCGCCCGCAGCAGCGCCCGCGCCTTGCTCTGCGTCTCCTGCCACTCGGCCGCGGGCTGCGAGTCGGCGACGATGCCGCCGCCCGCCTGGACATGTAGAGTGCCGTCCTTCACCACCGCCGTGCGCAGCGCGATCGCGACGTCCATGTTGCCGTGAAAGCCGAGGTAGCCGACCGCGCCGGCGTAGATGCCGCGCTTGACCGGCTCGAGTTCGTCGATGATCTCCATGGCGCGCACCTTGGGCGCTCCCGACACCGTCCCCGCAGGAAACGTCGCGCGCAGGACATCGATCGCCGTGAGCCCCGGTTTGAGTGTGGCCTCGACGTTGGACACGATGTGCATCACGTGCGAATAGCGTTCGATCACCATCTGTTCGGTTACGTGCACGGTGCCGGTCTGCGCGACGCGGCCCACGTCGTTCCTGCCAAGATCGACCAGCATGATGTGTTCGGCGCGTTCCTTGGGGTCCGCGAGCAGCTCCTCGGCGAGCGCCGCATCCTCCGCCGGCGTCGCTCCGCGGCGGCGCGTGCCCGCGATCGGCCGCACGGTGACGGTGTCCCCGTCGAGCCGCACCAGGATCTCAGGCGATGCGCCGACGACGTGGAAGTCATCGAGGTTGAAATAGAACATGTAGGGCGAGGGGTTCAACGTGCGCAGCGCCCGGTAGAGCGCGAGCGGCGTCGCGCGGAACGGTTTCGACATGCGCTGCGAAGGGACGACCTGCATGATGTCGCCGTCGTAGATGTAACGCTTGGCGCGCTCGACCGCCGCGTGGTACGCCTGCTCGCCGAAGCCCGAGACCGCCGGTTCCGACGGCCCTGAGACATCGGATGGAATCGCGACCGGCTCGCGGAGCCTCGCCAGCAATTCGCGCAGGCGTCCCTGTGCCCTGCGGTAGGCCCCCGCCTGCCCCGGTTGCGCATACACCACCAGCGAAAGTTTTCCGGAGAGATTGTCGACAATGGCGAGCTCTTCCGAGAGCAGAAGCAGAATATCGGGCGCGCCGAGCGGATCAGGTTTCGGCGCCTGCGCGAGGCGCCGCTCGATGTAGCGCACGGTGTCGTAACCGAAATAGCCCACCAGCCCGCCGCAAAAGCGCGGCAGGCGGTCGTCACGCGCCACCTTGAAGCGGGCGAGATAATCGGCGACGAAGGCGAGCGGGTCGGCGGTTTCCGCCCGCTGCACGGTCTCGGCGCCGCGCAGTTCGGTGCAGGTGTAGCCGCGCACCTCGATGCGCGTGGCAGCCGCGAGGCCGATGAACGAGTAGCGGCCAAAGCGTTCGCCGCCGACGACCGACTCCAGCAGATAGCTCCAGGGCCGATTGCCCAGTTTGAGGTAGAGGGAAAGCGGGGTATCGAGATCGGCGAAGGTCTCGAGCACGAGCGGCACGCGGTTGTAGCCGGCCCGGGCGAGCAGGTCGAATTCAGCTTCGGTCATGGGTCACTCCACAAACTGGAAAACGGTCGAGAAACACTTGCGCGCGAGGCGCGCAGGGCAAGCGTGTGCGCTTAGGGGCGCCAGCGGCGCAAGCCGCGGCTTGCCGGTCTCTCGATGACGTAGTCCATGGGGTGCGCGATCATGCCTTTTGAATCAACCGTGTAGCTTCGATGAGCGACGCTACTATAGCATCAACGTCGAGTTCACGCGCATCGTGGCCTTCGTTGTAGCCGTAGGTCACGCAGAAGACCGGGCAGCCTGCGGCGCGCGCGGCCCGGGCATCGTTCACCGAGTCGCCGATCATCAGCATGTCCTGGGGCGCGACGCCAAGCTTGTCGCAAACGTGGAGCAGCGGCAGCGGGTCCGGCTTCTTGCGGGGCAGCGTGTCTCCCGCCACCACTTCGGCGAAGTACGAGGCAAGTTGCACCTGGTCGAGCAGCGGCAGGGTGAAGCGGGCGGACTTGTTAGTCACGCACGCAAGCGGGAGCCCCACGGCGCGCAGCGCATCGAGACCTTCGACCACGCCGGGATAGATGGTAGTGTGGCGGCCGTTGACAGAAGCGTAACAGCGTTCGTAAACGGTGAGGGCGTGCTGCAAAAGCCCGGCATCGGCCGCGCCATTGAAGGCGGCCGCGACCACGCGCTCCACCAGATTCTGGATGCCCTTGCCGACAAAGGTTCGAACCAGCCCCTCATCGAGCGGCGGGCGCTCCAGCTCGTGCAGCATCAGATTGGCCGCGGCAGCGAGATCGGGGATGGTGTCCAGCAGCGTGCCGTCGAGATCGATCGTCACCGCCATGACGCGCAACGGGAACGATGGCGTCCTCTGCATCGCGAAGCCCGCGGCTCAGGCTTTTGCGAGTTCCGCGCGCATGGCGCCGATGGTCGCCTTGTAATCGCGGGTGCTGAAAATCG
This sequence comes from Betaproteobacteria bacterium, assembly GCA_016199545.1. Taxonomy (GTDB): domain Bacteria; phylum Pseudomonadota; class Gammaproteobacteria; order Burkholderiales; family SG8-41; genus DSOT01. The sequence continues at coordinate 23,780 of JACQGN010000103.1, forward strand.
CGGAGCCTGCGACGAAGGTGTCGGCGCCGGCGCGCGCGATTTCGGCGATGTTCTCGGTCTTGACGCCGCCGTCGATCTCGAGCCAGATGTCGCGCCCGCTCGCGGCAATGCGTTCGCGCGCCGCGCGCAGCTTCGCGAGCGCCCCGGGAATGAAGCTCTGCCCGCCGTAGCCGGGGTTCACCGACATGATCAGCACCAGATCCAGCTTGTCGAGCACGTGATCGAGATAACCGAGCTGCGTCGCCGGATTGAACACCAGCCCCGCCTTGCAACCGTGCTCCTTGATGAGCCCGATGGTGCGATCGATGTGCTCGGAGGCCTCCGGGTGGAAAGAAATGATATTGGCGCCGGCCCTGGCGAAATCGGGGATGATCCGATCCACGGGCTTCACCATCAAGTGCACGTCGATCGGCGCGCTCACCAATGGCCGGATCGCCGTGCAAACCAACGGTCCGACCGTGAGATTCGGCACGTAGTGATTGTCCATCACGTCGAAGTGCACGAGATCCGCGCCGGCGGCGAGCACGTTCTTCACTTCCTCGCCCAGCTGCGCGAAGTCCGCGGACAGGATGCTGGGTGCAATCCGGTACGTCATCTCGAAAACCTGTTGGAAATGCCGCGCCATTGTACCCGGATTGGGGCGCGGCTTGCCTCGCGGTGTGAATTCGTGTGAAATGCCCTTATGCTGGAGAAAAAGCACGAGATCAGCGTCACGGCGCAAACCGCGTTCATCCCGGAGCAGTCCGATATTCAGAACGGACGCTACGTGTTTGCCTATACCATCACCATCACCAATACCGGCGACGTGCCGGCGCAACTCATAAGCCGGCACTGGATCATCACCGACGCCGACAACCAGGTTCAGGAGGTGCGCGGGCTCGGCGTCATCGGTGAACAACCCCGCCTGCGTCCCAGGGAGAGTTTCGAGTACACCAGCGGCACGGCGATCGCGACGCCGGTCGGCACCATGCGCGGCAGCTACCAGATGGTGGCCGAGGACGGCGTGCACTTCGACGCGCCGATACCGGAATTCACGCTGTCGATGCCGCGCGTGTTGCATTGACGGATGGTTGTGAGCTGGGTGGAGGGTGACAGCCTTGCGCTGCCCTTTGCCGGCTCGTGCTTCGATTACGCCGTCCTCCACCTGATCCTCGCCGTCGTCTCCGATCCCGCGCCGGCGCTGCGCGAGACGGCACGCGTGCTCCGACATGGGGGCGTCGTGCTGATCCTCGACAAATTTCTGCGCGAGGGAGAACGCGCGGTCGACGAACTCCTCCTCCGTTGCTGCGGTCTATTCGCGGTCCGGCGGCGCTTTATCGCGGGTGTCCCCGGAACCGGCCTTGGGCCAGGTCCACCAGACGATGAAGATCAGGGCGGCAAGCGCCGCGCCGGCTTCGAGCAGCAACCAGAACAGGGATTCCATAAAACAAATGGCGTTATACTCTTCGACACCATTTCGATGATGAACTTTAGCGGATCACTCGCGGGAATCCAAACGGTTTTCAGCCGCTGGATTCTCGCCGCCGCATTGGTGCTCGCGGCGGGATGCGAGACGTTGCCGCCCAAGCCGGTTGTCGTTACTCCGCCCGCGCCGCCCGTCGCACCGGCGCCTCCGGTTGCAGAGCCGGTCAAGCCCCCGGCGCTCCCGGCGGAGCCTTCGATGCAGCCCGCGAACTGGGAGGATCTTCCGGGATGGCACGACGACAACCCGGCGGAAGCCTGGGGCGCGTTCCTCACGAGCTGTGGCGCGCTCAAGGCAAAGAACGCGTGGCGCGATCTGTGCGCCGTCGCCGCCCGGATGACACCGCCCGACCGCGAAACCGCGCGCCGGTTCTTCCAGGAAAATTTCGCGCCGCACCAGATGATCGATCCAGAGGGGCAGGCGACGGGGCTCATCACCGGCTATTACGAACCTTTGCTGCGCGGCAGCCGGCAGCCCTCCAGGCGCTACCGTTTTCCGGTGTACGGCGTGCCCGACGATCTGCTGGTGATCGATCTCACCGAGCTCTATCCCGACCTGAAGGGCATGCGGCTGCGCGGCCGGATCGAAGGCCGCCGGGTGGTTCCTTATTACGACCGCGCCCAGATCGAAGACGGCAAAGCTGTCCTGCGCGGCAAGGAACTCGTCTGGGTGGATGACGCGATCGAATTGTTCTTCCTGCAGATTCAGGGTTCAGGACGCGTGCAGCTCGACGACGGTTCGACGTTGCGCGTCGGCTATGCCGACCAGAACGGGCACCCGTACCGTTCGATCGGCCGGTGGCTGGTCGAGCGCGGCGAACTCCCCCTGGAAAAAGCCTCGATGCAGGGCATTCAGACCTGGGCGCGGCAGAATCCCGGGCGCCTTACCGAGATGCTCAACCACAACGCGAGTTACGTCTTCTTTCGCGAGTTGCCGGCCGATCTCACCGGACCGCTCGGCGCGCTTGGCGTTCCCCTCACCGCGCGCCGCAGCGTTGCGATCGATCCGCGCTTCGTGCCGCTGGGCGTTCCGGTATTTGTTGCCACGACCTGGCCCAACGCGGCGAAGCCGCTCAACCGCCTGATGATGGCACAGGATACCGGCGGCGCGATCCGCGGCCCCGTGCGCGCGGACTATTTCTGGGGTTTCGGCAAGGAGGCGACACGCGAGGCCGGGCGCATGCGCCAGCCGCTGCGCATGTGGGTGTTGCTGCCCAAGGAGAATTCGATCGGTATCCCGCAGTAACGGGCGTACTATCGCAACGCCCCTGCGCGCACAGCGGGATCGAAGCTGATGCGCACGGTCACCTGGCTCTTGACGGCCCTGCCCTCCCTGCGTCCGGGAGTGAAGCGCGCGGATGCGAGCTTCGCACGCGCATGCTCCTCGAAGTATCCGGATGGTTCTGCCGCGATCACGGCGACCTGGTCAACCGTGCCCGCTTCATTCACCAGCAGTCTTGCCAGCACGTCCCCCCCGATCCGGGCACCCGCCAGGTGCGCGGGATACTCGAACTGGAGCGGCGCCAGCGGCGCCGGGTAGACGTCAAGCTCGCGCGCGGAGTAGTAAACGGGATCTACCGGAGCGGGCGCCGGGCGTTCCGTGCCAGAAACCGTGGCTTCGTTGTCGGTCGCCTTCGGCGGCGCGCCGGTTCGCGGCACGGCCGGCGAGGGTTCGCGCGCCGCGGCGCCCCGCGCGCGGACTGCATCAGGGAGCCGTTCCGGGCGTTCCAGGCGCGCCACCTCGTGCGCGGGCTCGGGCGGCTCGCCTGGGGTGCCGACGCGTTCGAGCCGCGCCTCCAGCATCGGGGCGGGAAACGGCACCGCTATTCGTGTTGCGACCGGCGCGATGCCGCCGACGAGCCAGAGATGCACCAATGCGGAGGCCGAAAGCGCCCACAGCATGCGCGCGCACCCGCCTGGTCGCCGCGCGCCCAAAGCCGCATCGGGCGCCTGAATCGGGCGATCGACCGCAACCATTCTGGTTTAACGCCGCCCGCGGATGCGTGTTGACCACCATTCGGGCCTGCGTTGCAACGATCGGGAAGAACTGAACCGTCAGGCGTGCCGGCGGTGTTACTCGGCCTGCGGCTGACGACCTGGGCGACAACGGGCCTATTTCGCGGTGGCCGAGTTGAGCGCGCGCTCGATCTGATCCGCCGGAATGAAGCCGCCGATGTGCCGCCCGTTGGCGAGGAAAAGCGCCGGCGTGCCCCGCACGCCGAAGCGCTTCATCAATGCGATGCTCCTCTCGATCGGCGCCACGCAGTTGCTGCCGCTCTCGGGAAGCGCCGCTCTCAGCATCAGGTCCTCCCAGGCCTTCGCGCGATCGCCCGCGCACCAGACTGCGCGCGATTTGTCGATCGAATTCTGCGACAAAATCGGGGTGAGGAACGTGTAGATCGTGACATCGTCGACCTTGGCAAGCTCCTGATTGAGCTGCTTGCAATAGCCGCAGTTGGGGTCCTCGAAGGTGTAGAGCGTGCGGTTGCCGTTGCCCTTCACGCGCTTGATCGCCATGTCCTGCGCGCCGGCGAGCACGTGCACCACCAGGCGGTTGTTGGCATCCTCCGTGAGGTTGCGCGGCGGCAGGGTGCGGATATCGAAGATGTTGCCGCCGAAGAAATACTCCACCTTCTCGTCGGTGTAGACGATCTCGCCATCGAGCACGACCTCGTAGAGCCCGGCAAACGGCGCCTTGGTCACGCTCTCGACCTTCATGGTCGGAAACTTGCCCTGCAACAACTGCCTGATCTTCGCCTCGTTGGCATCGGCCGAGCAGGCGACCAGCGCCGCCAAACCGACCATGCATACCGCGAGTCTTCGCAACATCTTTCTTCCTTCCATCATTGCGCCCCTGGCGGCATGTATTCTCACGCCACGGCGTGCCGCACCAGCCACTGCTTGAGCGGGGTCGGCAGATTCGTGAACTTCAAACCGAGATTGCGGGCCCTCTGCAGCCAGACCTTCCCGCTTGCGAAAAGTTTCTGCAATCCGTCGGTCGCAAGCTGCATGGCCAGTATGTCCTCGCGCCGCGCGCGCTCGTAACGCCGGAGCAGATGATAATCGCCGCAATCGGATTGCGCGCCGCGCCCGGCCAGCACCCGCGCCAGTTCGCGCGCGTCGCGAAATCCAAGATTGACGCCCTGGCCCGCCAAAGGGTGCACATTATGCGCGGCGTCTCCCACCAAGGCAAGGCGCGGGGCAACGAGCTGCGCGACGCGCTGGAGCTGAAGTGGAAAGGCCGCTGCCGGCGTGACGACCTGCAACGCGCCGAGCACGCCCTGGCTCGCCGCCTCAACCCGCGCGGCAAGCGCTTCCGGCGCGAGCGATAGCAACTCACGGCCATGGGATTCCGCGGTCGACCACACCATCGATACGCGCTCGCCCGGAAGCGGAAGCAACGCGAGCACGCCATCGCGCCGGAACCACTGGTACGCCGTCTCGCGATGGGGCGTCCCGACCGCGAAGTTGGCGACCACGCCGAGCTGTCCGTACGGCACGGCGCTTGCCTTGATTCCAGCTTCGCCGCGCACCCACGACTCGGCGCCATCGGCGCCGACGATGAGTTGCGAAGCGAGCACGCTTCCATCGTCGAGCGTCAGCGTTGCCGCGTCGAGCCCGCGGGCAAGCGCCCCGCACCGCCCGGGTGAAAAGAGCGTTACATTTTCACTTTCGCGCAAGCTGCGCCATAACGCGGCGTGAAGCCGGCCGTTCTCGACGATGAATGCGAGTTCGCGCAAGCCGCAGTCGTAGGCGCTGAACTCCAGGCGGGCACCCGGCTCGTCGCCAAAAACCTGCATCGTCTCTACGCGCGTCAAGCGCTCAGCCGGCAGCTGCTGCCACGCGCCGCATGATTCCAGGAACGCCGCCGAACCGGGGCTGATGGCGTAGATGCGGCTGTCCCATGCATCGCCAAGCGAGGTGACCGGTGCGGGAGGCTGCGGCTCGACGAGGGCGACCGTCAAACCTCCCCGGCCGAGCGCAACGGCGAGGCTCGCGCCGACCAGCCCGCCGCCGGCGACGATGACATCGAATATTGAAGAGGGCATGTGCAGGCGCGACACCGGTATCCGCTCAGTTTAATGCGGCGGCCCCCGATCACGCAAAATAACCGAACACCGGGAGCCTCCCCGGCGAGCGACGGGCCATCGCTTGCTACGGCCGCGGAAGGCTTGCACTAACGAATTGATTATTAAATGGAATCCGGCCTACCCGCGGCGTCTCAACCTTGACAATGGGGAGCCCGCTCTTTAGACTGCGCCGCTTCCCGTGGCGAGTTAGCTCAGCGGTTAGAGCAGCGGAATCATAA
>JACQGN010000111.1 GCA_016199545.1 Betaproteobacteria bacterium
CACGAAGAACCGGGCGTGATCGGAAACGATGAAGCGGTACACACAGAAACAATGAAATCGTGGAACAACGTCACGAGAATCAAGTTCGCCCTCTTGACACGCGCCGGCTAATGGGTGTGTTCTCTGTGGCTGAAGTTGTTAATCACCGATGGGGTAATCGACGCCCACGCTGCGCTCGCGCGCGAGCTTGAGAACGCGCGCGCCGACATAGAGGTCCTGCACCGCCATGCCGTGCGATTCGTAAAGGGTGATCTGATCATCGCTCGAGCGGCCGGGCAGCCGTTGCAGCATGATTTCCCCGATCTCGGGCAGTGCGTCCCACTGGACGAATCCCTTCTCGACGGCGGGCAGGAGGTCGCCGCATTCGTTCTGCGCCGTATTGCGCGAGTCCACCGCGATCACGTCGCACTTCCCGACCGCGGCCTCGTCGATCTCGCGCCGGATGAGCGAATTGGATCCCGCGGCGTTGATGTGCTGCCCGGCTTCCAGCCATTCGCCCTTGAGGACCGGGTTCACGGCATTGGTGATGACGTTGACGATGTCCGCGCCGCGCACGGCCTCGGCCGGATTGGAGGCGACGCGCAACTGCGCGCCGATCTTCGATTTCATGGTCTCGCAGAACTTGCGCGCCCGCTCCTCGGTGCGGCTGTAGACACGCACTTCACGGATGCTGCGCACTCCGCAGACCGCTTCGAGCTGTCCCACGGCCTGTTTGCCCGCGCCGATCATTGCCACCACCACCGCATCCTTTCGGGCAAGGTAGCTCGAGGCGGCGCCGCTCGCCGCGCCGGTGCGTACCATGCCGAGGTAGCTCGCCTGCATGATCGCTTCGAGGGTACCGCTATCCATGTTGAAGAGGTTGACGAAGAAGCGCGTGCCCTTGCCGCGGCAGGAGTAGTAGGCCTTGAAGCCGATCAGTCTCAGCTCGTGAGAGGCCGCCTGCATGACGTGCTGCGTGCCGGCGGGCACGTGCGTGCGCACGCGCGGCACATCGAGCGCCTTGCCGAGGGCGCGATCCCTCAACGCGCGCTCGACCTCCTCCAGTGCGTCGCGCATGGTCAGGAGCTGTTTTACGTCGGATTCAGAGAGATATCGGATCATGTTGCGGGTAATTTGTGATGAGTCATCGAAAACGAGTAACGCCACTGGCGTCACCTCCGGCTTCCTTCCCCCGCATGCGGGGGAAGGTCAGGATGGGGGACGGATCGGCGCTGCCCCCTCCCCAACCCTCCCCCGCGCAACGCGCAAGGGAGGGCGCCCACAATTCCCACTTTTCAAGCTGGTTTCATTCCTTTCCGTGGCTACGTGCTCTTGGCCTTCAACGCTTCGGCACGGATCGCGGAGAGCGTGGCGCGCGGCGTGATCGCTTCGGGGTCGACCCGCAATTCGAGCAGCGCCGCGGTTTTCGCCTGCCACGCGCGCTCGAACGCTGCCTCGAAGTCCTGTGTCCGCTCCACGGTCTCGCCGTGCAGCCCGTAGGCGCGCGCCAGCGCCGCAAAATCCGGGTTCCTGAGTCCCGTGCCGCTCACGCGCCCCGGAAACTCGCGCTCCTGGTGCATGCGGATGGTGCCGTACATGCCGTTGTTGACAACGACGAATACGATCTTCAGGTCGTATTGCATCGCGGTCGCGAGTTCCTGCCCATTCATGAGGAAGCAGCCATCGCCGGAAAACGAAACCACGGGACAGTCGGGATGGACAAGCTTTGCCGCGACGGCCGACGGCACGCCGTAGCCCATCGCGCCGCTCGTGGGCGCAAGCTGCGTGCGAAAACCGGTATAGCGGTAGAAACGATGCACCCAGAGAGAAAAATTCCCGGCGCCGTTGGTGACGATGCTTTCCGGCGGCAATCTGCCGCGCAGGAAACTCACTACTTCACTCATGTTGAGCGCGCCCGGCGCGGCGACCGGTTGCTGCCAGGCCTCGAAATCCACGCGCGCGCCTTCGGTCCACTCGTCCCAGACATTGCGCGTCGACGTGAGATTGCGCGCTGCCGCCGCGAATTCCGGCATGCCGGAATTGATCAGCAGGTCGCCCTGGTAAACGCGGCCCAGTTCCTCCGCGCCGGGGTGAACGTGAACGAACTTCTGTTTCGGGCGCGGCACCTCCACCAGCGTATAGCCGGCGGTGGTCCACTCGCCCAGGCGCGCGCCGACGGCAAGCAGCAGGTCGCAATTCCTGATGCGCTCTGCGAGCCTGGGATTGAGCCCCACCGCTACGTCGCCGACGTAGTGCGAGTCGCGATTGTCGACGAGGTCCTGGGCCCGAAACGACGCGGCGACCGGCAGGTTGAAAGCCGTCGCAAAGGCGAGGAAGTCGTCGCAAGCCGGCCGGTTCCAGCCGCCGCCGCCCGCGATCACGATGGGGCGCTCCGCCTGCGCCAGCATCTGCCGCAACTGATCGATCGCGGCGGGGCTGGGGTAGGCGGCGACCCGCTGGTAGCGCCCGCCGGTGGCTACCGTGGCGGTCTGCGTTTGCATGTCCTCGGGTAGCGCCAGCACCACCGGACCCGGCCTTCCCGAGACCGCAGTGTGAAAAGCGTGGCTCACGTACTCCGGAACGCGGTCGGCGCGGTCGATCTGCGCCACCCACTTGCTCATCGGCCCGTACATGCGGCGAAAGTCGACTTCCTGGAACGCTTCGCGCTCGGCCACGTCGCCGCCGACCTGGCCAATGAAGAGGATCACCGGTGTCGAGTCCTGGAACGCGGTGTGAAGACCGACGCAGGCATTGCTCGCCCCCGGTCCGCGCGTGACGAAGCAGATGCCGGGGCGTCCCGTGAGCTTGCCGTAGGCGTCCGCCATATTCGCCGCGCCGCCTTCCTGGCGGCAGATGATGAACCGGATCTCCTCGCGCGCATCATGCAATGCGTCGAGCACCGCGAGATACGATTCGCCGGGCACGCCAAACGCAAGATCCGCGCCGTGAACTTTGAGTGAATCTACCAGGAGTTGCCCGCCGGAGCGCGGAGCAGGGGCCCCTTGGGGATGCGACCGTGGAGGCGGACTTGCAGCCGATGCGATGTTGCTGCTTTGTTCGCGATTACCGTCAGGAGGCTGCCCGCCGGAGCGCGGAGCAGGGGCCCCTTGGGGATGCGACCGTGGAGGCGGGCTTGCAGCCGATGCGATGTTGCCGCTTTGTTCGCGATTACTTTCGGGAGGCTGCCCGCCGGAGCGTGCAAGGATCGTCTCGCTGGCATTCATGGTTGGTTGTGCATCGTGGGACGGGAGGTGACGTTGCCGAAGCGCCGCGACGGGGTGCCGGATCGCGGCTGGTCCTGCGCGTCATTCTACCGCTTTTGCGGACGTCCACAGCAATCAGGGAAGTGTTTGCAGACTATCTCGACTGACTGTCCCTCCCCGGAACCCGATGTGCCGCGGTCCTGATCGAGGCGGTGAGCTTCGCGCAATCGCTGTCTCTGCCGGGGCCGGTCTCGATCAGCGGCAGCAATGCCGCAAGCGGATTGAGCAACGCCAGCAGCGCCGCGCTCCCCGCGCGCAACGAGACCGTGGGCTTGTCGAGCTCGATACCGGGATCGGAGAAGGTGCCGGTAACATGCAAAGGCCCCCGCAGCGAGAGTATGCTCGGATTCTTGGGCAGCGGGACGAGCGTGAGAGCCAGCGTTTCGTCACGCAGATTGACGTTGCCGCTGCCCGTGATATTGGTGTCGCTCGTGTCGACGACGAGCACGCTCGCTGTCATCAGCCCCTGTTTGGCGTTGAACGCCGTCACCGCGCAGTGCAGCTTCGCATTGCGGTCGCCAAACACCATGAACCTCACGATCTTCGCTCCGTTCGCCCCGGCGATGGCGAGTAGCAGATTGCTGACATCGCCTCCCGACGATACGAGCGCGAGCCGGCCGTCGGCCACGCCAAGGATTTCGCTGATCGAATTCCCGCTGCCGGTGAGCTTTGCCTCGCCGTCGATCGTCCCGATTGCACTGTCGAGCATCTCCGCCTTCGGAACCAGGCGATTGATATGCAGGCGCCGGAATTGCGTATCGATGCGCGCCTGGATCTTCGCAGGGCGCGCATCGAACCGGACGTTCGATCGCATTTCGCCGCCGCCGACGCCGAAGTTAAGTGGCGCGAGCTGCATCACCCCGTCCCGCAGGACGAGGCGCGCATTGAGATTGTCGAGTGGAATCCGCTCGCGGTTCGTAAAGCGCCGGGCGACGAGTTTGACGTCGGCATCGGCGCGGCGCAGCTTCTCGAGATCGAACTTCTCACGCGGCAGGACGCGCGATGTGCGCGCATTGCCCGTTCCCGGATTCGCGCCGACAAAGCCGCCGAGATCGGCGATATCGAGCAGCGACGACTTCAGGTCGCCGCGCAGAAACGGCCGCGCTCCGCTGGTATCGACGCTGAAGGCGCCGCTGAGGTCGCTGCGGCCGACGGTGCCGCGAAAGCGCTCGAACCGCCAGATGTTCTCCGCCCTCGACAGCTGGCCCGTCAGCCGGTACGGCGCCGTCGCCGGCAGCACGATGCGCAGCGGATCGGACAGGGTGGCGAGATTCCTGCCCGCAATGGTGAAACGCGCATCGACCCGGCTCAGCCCGGCGAGACCGTAAACCGATCCTTCGAGGTTGATCGAGGTGGCGCCTATCGTGGATTGCAGCAGCAGGGGATAGGGCGCGCCTTCGTCGGCCAACGTAAGGAGCCCGCCTCCCGCGCCGCTCGCCTTGAGCGGGATGCCCTTCGCGCGGCCTTCGGCGCTGAATCTCATCTGGTATTTTTCTTCCGCGGCCGTCTTCAACCGCACGCGCAGCGCCGTATCCGACACTTCATCCAG
>JACQGN010000112.1 GCA_016199545.1 Betaproteobacteria bacterium
AATGACGGTGATCGCGCTGCTCTTCGGCATCCACATGGTAATGGCCATCGGCGGCGCGGACATGCCGGTCGTGATCTCGATGTTGAACAGCTATTCCGGCTGGGCGGCGGCGGCCACGGGCTTCATGCTGAACAATAACCTGCTGATCGTCACCGGCGCGCTGGTGGGTTCGAGCGGCGCGATCCTGTCCTACATCATGTGCCGCGCGATGAACCGCCACTTTATCGCCGTGATCGCCGGTGGTTTTGGCACCGGGGGCGGTGCGCCGGCGGTGGCCAGCGGCGGCGCGCAGCCGGCGGGGGAAGTCATTTCGATTGCTGCAGCCGAGACTGCGGAACTGCTGCGCGGGGCGAAGAACGTCATCATCGTGCCGGGCTACGGCATGGCGGTGGCGCAGGCCCAGCATTCAGTGTACGAGATCACCAAATTCCTGCGCGACAAGGGCGTGAACGTGCGCTTCGGCATCCACCCGGTAGCCGGCCGCATGCCCGGCCACATGAACGTGCTGCTCGCCGAGGCCAGGGTGCCCTACGACATCGTGATGGAGATGGACGAACTCAACGGGGATTTTCCGGACACCGACGTGTCCATGGTGATCGGCGCTAACGACATCGTGAACCCGGCGGCGCAGGAAGACCCGACCAGCCCCATCGCCGGGATGCCGGTGCTGGAAGTCTGGAAGGCCAAGACCTCGATCGTGATGAAGCGCAGCATGGCTTCGGGGTACGCCGGTGTCGATAATCCGCTCTTCTACAAGGACAACAATCGCATGCTGTTCGGCGATGCCAAGAAGATGCTGGACGAGGTGCTCGTCGGGTTGAAGGCTGCGTAGGTTCTTTAGCTCCTTCGTTCCCTTTTGATGGAGGAGAAGATCGATTCCCTCCCCTTCAGGGGGAGGGCTAGGGTGGGGGTGGGGCTCCACATGACGCGCATGTATTCACCGCCATCCGTTCCCGTGAAATAACCTGCCCCCGAAGCTCCTAATCGGGGCGATGCCATGTGGCGCCTGAGTTTGCGCACGCTTTCCTTTAGGCCTTATTCTTTCGCCCCAGTTGTGGCAATCTGTATCCGTTGGACCCGTGTTACTTCAACGGGCGCTGCTCTGACACTATTTGGCCTGACGCCAAAGGCCGCATACGGCCAAGACCTGCCGCTCGCTTTTGACTCCCAAGATGCCCGCCGCCCCTGCCTTTGAGCTGTCGCTCCCGATTCATTCATTGACAACGGCATAGTGCGCGCGTAGATTGGTGTGTTACGGACTCCCACGTTGGGGTGGTCCGATCCCACTCTATTACCCTTGGTGGCAGTGACCAAGCGCTTAAAATACGCAAGAAGAAGCCACATTCCGGCGCTACGTCTGGATGGTTACTTTTGAACCTCCAGGCTTTCCCTAACAGCAGTGCGTGTCAAAACCAGGAGAGGTCTCATGAACCAATCAAAGCGCAAGATGGCAGGGATTTTTTCGACAGTGGCTATGATCGCGGGGTTGACGTTGCTGGGAACGCCTGCAAGCTGGGCGCAGCAAAAGCCGCTCAAGGGGCAACTCGTCGGAGCCTGGACATTGGTCTCCGTCGAGGTCACCCCCAAGGGCGGCACCAAGCGGTCGGGCCTCGGCGGGCCTAATCCGAAGGGTGTTCTGATCCTCGACGCCAGCGGTCGATACGCGATTGTGTTCGGACGCCCCGACCGTCCCAAGTTCAAACCCACCGCCAATCTCCGCGCGGATACGCCGGCAGCGGAATTCGGCGAGGCGGCGCGGGCATTCGCCGCCAATTTTGGTACGTGGTCGGTCAACGAGGCGGACAAGACGCTCATCCGGAAGTACGAGCTCGCGCTGATCCCCAACAACGACAATATCGAGACGAAAGCTTCCATCAGCCTGGCCAAAGGCGAACTGAAGCTCGTCCAGGTCTCAGCCGCCGGCACGACAACCGAGTTGGTTTACCGGCGAGCCAAGTAAGTGGTGATTGCAACGAGGTAAAGACGCGAAAAAGTACCCCGGTTCGGCGGGGTCTTTTTTTGGCACACACGGCTAAAGTGTCCGCTTCGGGTCGACTGCTGCCGGTCAGGTCACAGAAATAGACTCGCACCAGTGCCCGGTTTCATCCGGTCTGGCGCGCCCGGCAGGATGATTCTGGGCACTGGCGCCAAGCAATCCTGATTCGGCCGGTCTGCCGCTTCAGGCTGGAGGCAGTTCCTTGAACGGATTGAAGACCTTCAAGCCGGGCCGGCGAAAATCCTTGTCGTTTCCCGTCGCAATCGTCAGCCCGTGACGCCGGGCGGTTGCGGCAATGTAGCCGTCCTCCACGGGCATGCGCTGCCCATGCTTCTCCAGCAGGTGCTCCTGATCGGCCCAGACATGAGCGACTGAGACGTTGAAGCCGAGAATTCGACCGCCGAGTGCGTCCACCAGCCTCCTCAGCCAATCCTGTAAATCCCTGCGCTGACGGCCCTCTTTGGAGCGCACCCAGTACGCGAGCTGGGCGATGACGATAGCGCTTGTGAAGCACCGGTCGCGCTCCTGGTGCAGCCAGCCGATTACGCGCGCATCGCCGTGCCGCTTCGCCGGCTGGCAGATCACGTCGGTATCGAGCAACCAGCTCACAGCCGGCGGCGCATCGCCGTCGCCCTCCGGCGACGCGGCAGATCGTCCATGCGCACCGGGCACTCGCTCAGTACGGCGAGCCAGTCGCCCGCGCCAGCGATACGGCGGAACACGATCTCGTTCTCGTCCGCATCGAACCGCGCTTCAAAGGCGTCCCCGGGCGACGCCGGGGCGAGGGCCGCCGGGATCGTAAGGCGGCGCTTGGCATCAAGGGTCAGGATCATGGTGGGATTGTCCCACCTGGCCGCCTGAAGGTCAACCATCTTCCCGCCGATCTCGCCAAAAAATTGGATGGCTTGGCCGAGCGCCTGGATCGTCCGAGAGGATGGATCGTGAAGGAAGCCGTCGCGTCCTTCATATCTCTGGAAGAGAAACGATCCCATACGGCTCATCATCTCGCGTAATCTATCTAATTCGCCGGTTGCTTTATGACCCGGGTCTGGGGCATTCCCGCAGCGACATACACGTCCTGCGGACCAGGGCCACCTGCCACCAAAATGTAGTTCTCCTCAGGCTTCCTGGTGCGCCACACCGTCTTGCCATCACCCCGCCCGGCCTGCTCTTCCTGATGAGAAAAGGCAGCCGCGAATGCCGAAACCGGCACGCGGGACAACTCCCACAGCTTTTGTTGAATATCCCGCTTGGAAAGGGCCGCTTCGTAGAGAGAGCGCGCATGATTGACGCCGAGGATCAACATGGCGCCGTCACCGGCTCCGAACATTGGCGGCATGTTCGACGCGATATGCTTCAGAATCTCATCCGGCCCAACTCCTTCGCCACCGGAGATATTGTGGTAATTGGCCGCCCGAAACACAGTTACGGTGCTGTCGTTCGCAGAAAACCCACAATCGACGTGATACGGGGCCCACGGGTTCTCTTCCTCGTTCTCGCCGAACACGAATGAATAGCGGAGCGGGGAGGCGAAACTCGATTTTGAATAGACTCCCGGAAGCGCGCCGCCCACGTTAATAAGAATGAGACGAATTGCACGGCCAATCGTTGCGTTGGCCCGCCATCCCGGGCCCATGCAACCGGTGCCGCAATTGACATCCAACTGTTTTCGAATGGGGCCATTAATGACCAACAATGGAGTCATGGGATTGGTGGTGAGCTGCATCAACTCCAGCGGAAAGCGCGGGTCAGACACCCCCTCCACGGCAGCAAGAATGACCGGCATGTATTCCGGAAGACAGCCTGCCATGATCGCATTGACGGCGATGGCCTCGATCGTGGCCTTTCCCTTGCGCGGGGGAAGAATGCCGATCGTCTCGTCAGCCGCCCGGCCCGAAGCCGCCACAAAACGCGCGACACTGGCCCGCGTCGCCGGTATGATCGGGAGCCCGTCGGTCCAACCCTGCCGGTAGGCGTGCTCATTCGCAATATTGAGCCACTCCTCTGGCGCCTCGACTTCCAGCTGCTCTACTGCTTGACTCATTGTAGGTTCCCCTCCTCAAACCGGCACGGACGAGCGCACAACCCCTTCCGGATGAATCTGCTTCTTGGCGACGTCCTTCAGCCGCCTTTCGATCTCCGCCGGCGGTTGAGTGAGGCCCTCGACAATCACGGGAAGCATTGCTTCAACCCGTGCCAACAGGGTTTCGGGATCAAGCTGCCTTATAGGATTGGGCGTGTCCGCTATGACAACATACGGATAGCCCTGCGTAGATGACATGCGCCGTCCGAACTGAGTAAAGGTATCCGTGGCGATCATCACCGTCGGCACCCCTCTCCGTTCAAGGGCTGGTGTGACGTGGCTACACCACGTCGTACATGATCCTCAGTCGCCGGTTGCTGTTATCGCGACATCAACGCGTGCCGCAAAATCATCCAGCTTCGCCCCCAAGCCGTCGAGCAGCTTGCCTTTGCTCACAGGGACTTCACGATCGGGCTGCTCCAAAATAATAGCCTTTGGGCGATACCGCTGCTCGATGACGTGTCCCACAGCCTTCAGAAGTTCATACGCCGAAGGGCGCCAGTTAGGTAACAGCCCTATAACCTTGCCCTCGAGGGTCGCCGGCCGCAGCGCAAGCTTGGTGTCCGTGTCAATCTCGTCCAGGTAGACCGCCAGCGGTGACACGATTTCAAATGGGAATGCTGCCATGGAAAAGTCCTTTCATTTAGACCACGTGAGCGGCTTCTGCGCGATCCGCCGCCACCGCGTTCAAAGAAACCACTCCGCTGCAATGCGCGACAATCCAGCCCGCAAAACGAATCCGCCAGGTTCGGCCAAATGGAGTTTCATGATGCCTCCATTCGGTACAACACGCCTGCTCAGTGGTCACTTCTGGCGCTTCTTTTCTTCCTCGGCGATGACCTGGTTTGTCATTCTGACTGCCTCTCTCACCGCGAGTACCCCGCCGTATACAGCGACCTGCATCAGCACGGCACGGATTTCTTCCTTGGTGCAGCCGTTACGCAACGCCCCGCGGGTATGCACCTTTATCTCGTGCGAACACCTGAGTGCCGTTGTCAGGGCGACATTCAGCAGGCTGCGGGTTTTGCGGGACAGAGTGTCATCAGCCCAGACCATGCCCCAGACATTCTCGGTGGTCCAGTCACGAATCGGCTGCGAGAATTCGGTTTCGCTGGATTGAATCACGTCATCGTACTCCGCTCCCACTACTTCACGGCGGATTTTCTTCCCCGTGCTGTAACGCGTTTCGTCTCTCATTTGCGATTTCCTTTGTCAGGCCACCTCACCGCCAAACTGGCCACGTCTAGGTGATTTGACGACCCTTCCACAAATTTGCCGGAACGGTGCTACCGTCCCCACTCCCACGGCGGCGCAGGTACGAAGGGGTCAAGTTTCGCATCGTAACATCTCATGCGATCAGGGCCGGGATCGATTGTTCCGGCCACCCGGAAAGCCGCACGGATATTGACCAAGCCGCATATGCTGGGACTCGACGCGCGTTTCCGGGGTTACCAGGATGCTTGCTTGAACCGGCGTTTGGCGGGTAATCTTCAGGAGCAGGAAGGCAGAAATGAATCTTCGGCCGATAACCTGTATCACAGCAGCAAGTCGTTCGAGATAATTACATTGAGGAGGATGCTCATGGAATGGCGCAAGTGGTTTGGGATCGCATTGCTGCTCTCGCCGATGTCCGTACTCGCGCAGGCTTATCCGAACAAACCGGTGCACGTCGTTGTCTCGTTTCCTCCGGGTGGTTCCATCGACGTAACGGCCCGCATTGTTTTTGACCATCTGAGGAAACAAGTCGGGCAGGAATTCGTGCTCGACAACCGCGGTGGAGCGGCGGGCACCATTGCTGCTGCGTATTTCGCAACACGTGCACCGGATGGCTACACCATCATGGTGCATTCTGCCACCCACATTGCCAACGCGCACCTGTACAAGAAGCTTCCATACGACACGCTCAATGATTTCATCGGCGTGACGACGCTGGCAAAACAGGTGGGCGTGCTGGTCATTCACCCGTTGATGCCGGTGAAGTCGGTGCAGCAGTTCATCGCGTTGGCAAAAAAGCGTCCGGGCGCGATCAACTATGGATCTGGCGGCAGTGGCAGTTTCCTGCACGTGTCGATGGCTCTGTTCGCGAACGCGACGGGGATAAAGATGGTGCATGTGCCTTACCGAGGCGGCGGTGCTGCTGCGATTGCGCTTATCTCCGGGGAAACCCAGGCTGAAATTGCAACCTTGGGCTCGGTCGTCTCGTTCCTCAAGGCGAAACAGATGCGAGCGATCGGGGTGACCTCGGCACAGCGAGTCGAACAGTTCCCGGAAATTCCGACGATCGGGGAGACTGTTTCCGGCTACGAATTCACGGCGTGGGTAGGCTGTTTTGCCCCCGCCGGAACACCGAGGACGCTCGTCGACAAGCTCAACAGCGAGCTCAGGAAGACGCTCGCCGATCCCGGTGTTGCGGCCAAACTCAACGGTCTGACCCTTGAACCCATGCACATGACGCCGGAACAGTTCGCGCAGCGCCTGAAGTCCGATTACGAGAGGTACGGCAAACTCATAATGCAAGCCGCTGCCAAGGTGAACTGATCGCAACGCACGAACCAGGACTGGATTTGATTCGAAATTCGCAGGTGGTTTTGCTGTTAGCAGCCTGTCGAACGCTAAGTCCGACAGGCTGCTAGGTCCTCTTCCCGCGAGCAGCCGGAAATTTCTACTGCCGAACGGTACCGAAACCGAGGCAGCCTCACCCGCCAGAAAGCTCTAGTTCCAACCTGTCTACGAAATGGGGGAGCTTACGGAGGTACCGGTTACCACTGATACCCGCTCATGAGGCGCGACCCAGCCGCGTGCGATGGGTTTTCTGAGCCCGACCAGCGTGGTGGCGCTTTCAGGGCAGGCGAAGATACCCTCCTCGCGCGCAAGCTCGTCGATTGCGGCGAGCGAATCCTGCGTTGCCGCAGCGATCGCGCCGCCGCCGTGCTCGCGTATGAGCCTGAGCACCGCGCGCCCAACCCCGCCCGACCATGCCGGGGCCGCCGCCGAAGCGATGAGTGGATTGCCTGGTTTCACCCGGTGTGGCGCGCCAGGCACGCTGCCCCCTCCTACCTCCCCCCGCAAGCAGGGGGAGGATATTCCTTTCATGGGAATGACGACGAGTGTTCGGGCGCTGCCAAGAATTCTTGAGACTGCTTCCAACTGCCAGAGACCTCAGGCGACAATCGCGTCGCTGGTCGTAACCACGAGCGCAGACGGCTTCTCCAGCGTCGGGATCGATTTCAGTCCCGATCCCGTCACTACCAGCACTACCCGCTCGTGGGGCGCGATCCACCCGCGTGCGATGGCTTTTCTGAGTCCGACCAGCGTGGTGGCGCTCTCGGGGCAGGCGAAGACTCCCTCCTCGCGCGCAAGTTCGTCGATGGCGGCGAGCGCTTCGTCGGTCGCCACGGCGACCGCGCCGCCGCCGTGCTCGCGGATGAGCTTGAGCACCGCGCGCCCACCCGGCGGGTTGGGTGATTTGAGTCCGCCGGGCGGGATGTCGATCCGACCCCAGGGCGCGCATTCGGCGCGTCCTTCTTCGAAGGCCTTGACCGCCGGCGCGCAGCCCTCGTATTGGGTGACGTAGAGACGCGGCAACTTTCCCTCGACCCAGCCCAACTGCCTGAGTTCGTCGAAGGCTTTCCAGATCGCGATCGCGCCGAGGCCGCCGCCCATCGGGTAGAACACTGCGTCGGGCATCTTCCATCCCGACTGTTCGGCGATCTCCAGCCCCATGGTCTTCTTGCCTTCGAGCCGGTAAGGTTCCCGCAGCGTGCAGATGTTGAGCCAGCCGTTGCGCTCGCACGCCTCCGCGATGAGACGTCCCGCTTCGTGCCAGTTCTCGGTGAGATAGGTCGGCTGCCCGGTCGCGCGGCAATGCTGAAGGCTCGCTGGCTGCACGTCGGTCGGCAGCAGATTGACGCAGGTGAGGCCGGTGCGCGCTGCGTACAGGCTCCACGAGCCGCCGGCGTTGCCGGAGCTGTTGTGCGCGACAGTCTTCACGCCGAGTTCAGCGTAACACGATACCGCCACGGCAGCGCCGCGATCCTTGAAGGTGCCACTGGGATTTCGGCCCTCGTCCTTCAGCGCCAGCTCAGCGAGACCCAGCTTGCGCGCGAGGCGCCGCGCGGGGAGGAGAGGGGTATAGCCTTCGCCCAGCGATAGTACCCGCTGCGGATTCTCGACCGGTAGCAGCGGCGCGTAGCGCCAGAGCGTGGCGGGTCCTTGGGCGATGTCGCGCGGCGAGACTTCGCGCCGGATGCGGTCGAGATCGTAACGCGCGCGCAGTTCCGCGCTGGGAGAGACGCTGTGGGGAACCTTCGGGTCGAGCCGCTTGCCGTCAGCGCCTTCGATGCAGGTGAGGTAGGTCATGTTGTGGGATTTCACCCATCCCCCTCCCGACCTCCCCCTTGAAGGGGGAGGAGCTTGGTGATCACTGCGCTGCTACACAAGTACTGCACACAGACGACGCTGATCGAGCGCGAGCCTGCACAGCGACGGCTTCATGTCGCTAGTCGGTCGCCTTGTCGGGGCGCGGCCGGGGCGTGCGCTGGAAC
>JACQGN010000001.1 GCA_016199545.1 Betaproteobacteria bacterium
ACTTCGTGGAGCCCGACTCCAAGTTCGATGAGTATCGCGAGATTCGCGCATCGTTGGGCAAGACACTAACGGAGGTGATGGCCGCCGCCGATGATCCGGGCATCGTGGCCGACGTCGTGCTCGAAGCTGCCTGCGCGGCGCGCCCGAAGCTCCGATACACGGCAGGTGTCCGCGCGGGCCGCCTGCGACTGCTTCGCCGATTCGCGCCTGCCGGCTTGGTGGACACCGGGATTCGAAAAGACCTGCGGCTCGACTCGTAGACGGGATCGCGATGAAGGGCATCCGTCGTCGATCGCTATGGAAACGAAGACGGCCTACGAGCTGACGAGATGCCGGACCGAAGCTGCGAGAGGAATGACGTGGCAGGGTGTGGAGTGCGCACGCGAAGGCACCCAATGGCGCTGTCGCACGAACTCGCGCAGGCACTCCAGGGAGCAACAAAGCCGCCGCGGCAAAGCACCTAGCCATGTTCGAAGCGGGGTGCAGGGTCTCGCTCCATCCGGTAACATCGGTATTCGAGGATGCATCACCCTCCTTAACCGTCGAAATCCCCACGCCTTGGCAGTTGGCGGTAGTTCTGACGGTATCCAATGAAATGCACACGCAAGAAAATCACGTTCTTCCAGAGCCTTACGGCCTGGGGTTGATTATCGAGTGGGAGTAGAAGAGCAAGGATGAAGGCAGAATCTGGATTGACCGTGTCCGACGAGGACTTCATGCTCGAGGCGCTCGACCTTGGTCGGCAGGCGGGAGCGGGCGGGGAGGTGCCGGTCGGGGCTGTTGTCGTGAAAGACGGGGAAATCGTCGGGCGGGGCTACAATCGGCCGATCTCGACTTGCGATCCTACGGCACACGCCGAAATCATTGCACTGCGGGATGCTGCACAGCGACTCAAGAACTATCGCCTGACGGAATGCGAGCTGTTTGTCACTCTCGAGCCGTGCGCGATGTGCATCGGGGCCATTTTGCATGCACGACTCGCGCGTGTCGTCTTTGGCGCAGCCGACCCCAAGACCGGCGCTTGCGGCGGGGTCGTTGATCTTCTCGCGAACGACACGCTGAACCACCAGACGGTAGTGCGGGGTGAGGTCATGGCCGAGGCTGCGTCGGATCTGCTGCGATCGTTCTTTGACGAGCGACGGCGCAGTGCCAACTGACTCAAATAAAGCACGCGAACTAGTGTAATTAAATAATGGATAATAAATATAATTATTACGTTACCAATGGGCACAATGATGCGTTGCACTTAGCCATCGCAGCTTAGATGCGTTTAGCCTGGTCAAGTGTTTCCAAGCCCGAGCTCTGCGCATGGGTTGTGCTTCAGCCGCATTCCTCATCGACGTGCCTTGCCCTCTCTTTGGCGTTCGATGCTCCCGTGCTGCCTTATTCGCCACAACTAGACCGACTGAGCGCGGCCTTATCGTCATTTAATTGTGCGTCGCGCCAAAATGAGATAAATTGTGCGGCGCACATTGGGCTTCACACAACAGGAACCGTGAAGGGGGTGGCATGAGGCTTAGCGAGAAGGTGGCAATCGTAACCGGCGCAGGGCGGGGAATCGGTCGCGCAACCGCGGTCAAGTTCGCGACCGAGGGGGCCAAGGTCGTCGTTTGTGATGTCGACCAGGATGCGATCGACGAAACCGTGATTTTGTGCAAAGAGACCCGCGGCAACGCGTTCGGCTATGTTGTGGACGTGCGCGACGCCGAGGCTCTCAGGGGAATGGTCGCCACCACCGTCGCCAGGTGGGGGCGGGTCGATTGTCTCGTCAACAATGCCGGAATCGTGGCGGACAGCCAGTTCAAGAACATGACCGATGAGCAGTTCGACAGCGTTATCGAGATCAACCTCAAGGGGGTCTACAACTGCACCAAGGCCGTGGTCGATATCATGCTGCAGCAGCAGTCGGGCGTGATTCTCAATGCATCGTCCATCGTCGGACTCCATGGCAACTTCGGGCAGACCAACTACGCGGCCAGCAAATTCGGCGTGATTGGGATGGTGAAGACCTGGGCGCGCGAGCTGGGACGCAAGGGCATCCGCGCGAATGCTGTATGCCCCGGCTTCGTTTCCACGTCCATCCTCGGCAATATCCCAAAGAAAGTTCTCAAAACCCTGGAAGATCGCGTTCCGCTCGGGCGGCTCGCGCGCCCCGAGGAAATTGCCAACACCTTCGCGTTTCTTGCCTCAGACGAAGCCAGCTACATCAACGGCGCGGTGATCGAGGTGAGCGGAGGATTAACGCTCTGATGCGCGTTAATCCTTAACAAGGGCAACCTACAGGGCGTAGCCATGCCGCCCCACTGTCGGATCACGATTCACGGCCTGCGATTCACGGGTTTTCGTGCTCGATGGCGAGCACGCGTATCTTCAGCCGCCCGACCCAGTCGATCAGCGGCAACAGGTCGGAGAGCGCCTCGCCTTCCAGCAGCTTGATATGGGTCGCGTCCGCGGTCGCTTGCCCGAAAGTGGGATCGATGGGCAACCACCGGTCGCCGGTCCAGCTCTCGGCCCAGCTGTGAAACAGGAATCCTTCCAGCTGTTTCGAGTAGGCGAGGCCGTTGACCACCCGGGTCGGAATGCCGAGCGCGCGCGCTAACGCAGTGAAGAGATAGGCGTGCCCCTGGCATTCGGCCTTCTTCTTCTCCAGAACATCGACCGCGAAGAACACATCGAGCGGCGCCTTTTCGATATTCGTTTGCATCCAGCGCACGAGCCTGTCCGCCTGCCGGGCCGGCTCACGCTCGTCGCCCGCGATCTCGACCGCCGTAAGGCGGACGTTGGGATGCCGGCTTTGCACCGTCGCCGAAGGTTCGAGATACTTCCGTGACGGCTCCGCGAGGGCACTGCCCGTCGGCACAGTAGCTGCGGGCGGTCGTATCTCGCATTCGTGCCCGTCGCGCGTCGGGTGGCAGCTCTGGAAATGCTCG
This sequence comes from Betaproteobacteria bacterium, assembly GCA_016199545.1. GTDB lineage: Bacteria > Pseudomonadota > Gammaproteobacteria > Burkholderiales > SG8-41 > DSOT01. The sequence goes on from JACQGN010000001.1 coordinate 2,931, forward strand.
CCGGGAGGGGTGCGGTCGAGCCCCTGCATCACGACTTTCATATACGCAACGCGCCGCGGCTGCGTAACCGGTCGATCGGGCTTGATGAGGCTGAACTCGATCAGGGATTCACGCTGGTTGACCGCCGGTGACCACGGTGACCTCAAGTGCCGCGCCGTTGCGGTGGCCTGAAATGAGCAGTTCGCTGCCGTCGATGCGGTAGTCGTAGGCGAACTCCTGCAGTTCGAGCCGGTCGTCGACCACGTCGCGCGCTCGCAGGTGAATCTTCTTCTCGATGCCGAGAAAACGCAGCACGAAAGAGGCCTCGGATGCGATCTCGTAGTGCCCGTTTCGCGCCGGCCGAAGATTGAAACGCGCGTAGCCGATCTTGTCGCCATTGAAGACGATGCCGGTCCAGTACTCGGAGAACGGCAGTTGCGCGACAGAATAGCGCAGCCCCTCGACAGGCGGTGCTCCGGCGTCGCGGAAGTAGACGCCGGCACACCCGGCGAGCGACAGAACGAGTATCAGGACGCCGGTGCGCGCCAGGGTACTGTCGCGCCGCGTAAGGCGTCCGATTTTTCCGGTGCCGGCCATGCAGATCAGTCTTTGAACAAACGTGCAATCTTGCCGTAGTCAGGTGATTCGACGACGCCGCGTTCGGTGATCAGCGCCGAAACCAGTTCAGCGGGCGTCACATCGAATACGGGATTACGCACGCGAACCGCGCGCGGCGCCCAGCGCACGGCCCCGAATCCGGTAATCTCCTCGGCGCCCCGTTCCTCGATCGGAATGGCAGCGCCGGTCGCGACTTTCGGATCTATCGTCGACAACGGGCACGCAACGTAAAACGGTATGCCGTGACGCCGCGCCAATACTGCGACGCCGTAGGTGCCGATCTTGTTGGCCACGTCGCCGTTTGCGGCAACGCGATCTGCGCCAACGATCACCGCATCGATCTCACCGCGGCTCATCAGCAGTCCCGCCGCGTTATCCGCAATGAGCGTCACCGGAATCTCGTCCTGCTGCAGTTCCCATGCGGTGAGCCGCGCGCCTTGCAGGAACGGCCGCGTTTCATCGGCGATGACGCTGACCTTCTTGCCGCTTGCGATTGCGGAGCGAATCACACCGAGGGCCGTTCCATGCCCCGCGGTCGCGAGCGCACCGGCGTTGCAGTGCGTCAGCACGCGTGCACCATCACGCAGCAGAGCGCTGCCATGGTGTCCCATCGCCTGGTTGATACGGAGATCTTCTGCGGCGATGGCATGCGCTTCATCGAGCAGCCGTTCCGCGATTACGGCGTGTGCCATCCCTCGTGCGGCGTCGAGCACGTGACGCACGCGGGCGAGGGCCCAGAACAGGTTGACGGCGGTAGGACGGCTGCCGGACAACACGTCGAACGCCTGCTCCAGGCCCGCCAGGAATGCCTCGCCCGACCCGGCGGACAGGCGTTGTGCTTCGAGCGCCACCCCGTAAGCTGCCGCACAGCCGATGGCGGGCGCGCCACGAACGACCATAGCGCGTATGGCGTCAGCCACCGCACGGGCTGAGTCGAAAACCGGGTATTCGACGTGGTCGGGAAGCGCGCGCTGGTCCAGCAGCTCCAGGACACCATCACGCCAGCGCAAAGTGTGGAAGCTGCCCGCCACGTTCAAATGACCCTTTCGTTGCCGCCGTCGACGGGGATCTGCGCGCCGGTGGTCTTGGCGAAAAGCGCGCCGCACATCTCGGCAGCGAGTTCGGCCACGTCGCGGCTCGTCACTTCGGTGCGAAGCACGTTACGCCGCCGGTAATCCTCCACCGAAATGCCGTAGTGCGCGGCGCGCGCCGCGAGCACGTCGTCATTCCAGATGCCCGTGTCGAAAACGGCGTTGGGATGCAGAACGTTGACGCGGATGCCGTCGCCACCCCATTCAAGAGCGGCGACGCGGCCAAGCTGGCTGAGCGCCGCCTTGGACGCGGAGTAGGCGGCCGCGCCGGGACCGGGGGCTCGCACATTCTTCGAACCGATGATCACGACACGGCCACCCTGCGGGGCGAGCTTGAGCAGGGGATGGCACTCGCGCATCAGGGTGAGATTGGCATCGAGATTGATGCCCATCACCTTGCGCCATTCATCATCGCCGAGTGCCGCGATCATCTGCCCGCCATCGAATACCCCCGCATTGAGCACCAGCATGTCGATCCCGCCGAAAGTCCCGACCCCGCGTTCGATCGCTGCGGACACTGTCGCCGCATCCGTCACGTCGCATACAATGCCCAGGAACTCGGTGCCGCTATGCACATTGGCGACGTCTTGTTTGATGTCCACGCCGATCACGGCCGCGCCGCGCGCAAGGAGTGACCTGACGCACGCCTTCCCGATGCCCGATGCCGCACCCGTCACAAGCGCTACCTCACCGCTGAATTGGGGAGCCGTTCCCGATTTCCTGAGTTTCGCCTGCTCGAGGTCCCAATACTCGACGTCGAAGATGTCACGTTCCGGGAGCGCCTGATAGCCCCCGAGCGCTGTCGCCCGCTCGATCACGTCCATGGTATGCGAATAAAGATCGGCGACGATCGCGGCATCCTTTGCGCTGCGCCCGGCGGTGCACAGTCCCAGGTTCGGGTCGAGCACGACGCGGGGCGCCGCGTCGAGCATGGTCTTGGGCTCGCGCGCCCGCGGGGCGTGCCGTTCAAAATAGGCACGATAGTCGGCAGCGTAGCGGTTCACATCCGAGCCCAGCAGCGGCACGCGCTTCGTGCGGATGACATGGTCCGGCGTGGCAGGCCCCTGTTGTGAGAGGTGGGCGACATCGGGGCGATCGGCGAAGGCGATGGCACGTGGCGTCTGATGTGCTCGCATGACCAGCGGGAATCCCGCAATGCGCACCACCTCACGGCGCAGGTCCGCGATCTGCGCCCGTCGGGAAGTTCGTGGTGCACGGGTGGGAGCGGGGGGCAATTCCCATGCTCCGTGCGCCGCAAGATAGTCCTCCGCCTGCTGCACGAGCCGTATCATCCGCTCGTAGGACTCGCGTGCGGTGTCTCCAAACGAAAACACGCCATGATTCATCAGCACCATGCCGATGGTGGACGCTCTGCGTTCGGCGGGAAACCGCTCCGCGCACAGCCGCGCGAGGTCGAAACCCGGCATGACATAAGGAATGACCACCACCTGGTCACCGTAGAGTTCGCGTATGCGAGTTTCGCCGTTCCCGGTATTGGTGATGGCAAGGACGGCATCGGCGTGGGTGTGATCGACGTAACGGTAGGGAAGCAAAGCGTGCAGTATCGTCTCGACCGAAGGCGCGGGCGCGGAAGCCCGCGTCATGTGCGTCTGCAGCTCATTGACCATCTGCGGATCGCTCAGCACTTTGAGTTGAGAGAGCTGCAGCAGATGGTCGAGATGCACGCCCGGGAAACCCGCTTCCTCGATGAATTCCAGGTCCCAGCCGCTACCCTTGACGTAAAGAATGTCCCGTTCCTCGCCAACCAGATCGCGTTCGCGAATCTTGACCGAGGTATTGCCTCCCCCGTGCAGCACGAGCGACTTGTCGCGGCCCAGCAGGCGTGAGGTGTAGACGCGCAGCGCAAGATCGCCTTGGAAGTTTGCCGCTTCTGCGTCATTCCAGAGGCTTTCCATCGCGTCATCTCTCAGGGGAGTAGGAACCGCCCGCATTGAACGGCAGCACCGCTGTCCGTTCGAATGTGGGCACTTAAAGCGGCATACCAGATGTCCGCTTTAAGGGAAATTATAATGTAGCGCCATGTCTGCTGCGCCCTTTGCCATCTTGCCCGCCGACTGGACCGCGCACCGCGAACAGCTGCGCGCGATCCGCCGCGTCGTGTTCATCGAGGAGCAGGGAGTACCCGAGGCGCTCGAGTGGGATGAACTCGACGAACACTGCCGCCATGTCCTTGCGCTCGCCGCCGATGGCAGGGCAATCGGCACTGGACGGCTCACGCCCGATGGTCGCATCGGACGCATGGCGGTGCTGCGGGAATGGCGCGACCGGGGCGTGGGCAGCGCAATACTGCAGTACCTCCTGCTGCAGGCGCGGAAAGCGGGGCATGCAACGGCGCAGCTACACGCCCAGACCCACGCGCTTTCGTTCTACGCCAGGCACGGCTTCACGGCGACCGGACCGGAGTTCCTGGAGGCCAGTATTCCCCACCGTGTGATGTGCATCAACCTCGCTGTGCAGTCGGACGGACCGCAGGCCCGGGGTCGGTGACGCTCCGAAGGTCGAAGCGGTACGCGACTTCCCCCAGCGGCACTCCCAGCGGGCCGTAGCTGCGTTCGACGAACAGCACGCCTCCGTCCTGGTGCACCAGAATGAGCGTCGAAGCGCGGGTGCCGTAACGCTCGCCGCTCACGAATATCGAGGACAATTCACGTTCCCGCTGCACGCCGACCCCGGTGTCGGGCAACTCGTGGTCGGGCGCTTGGGTGCGGTCGGCGAGCACCTCGAAGAGGCCCGACACCAGCCCCATCTCGCCTACGCTGAGCAGGGACTCCATGGTCTGCCTGGCGCGTTGAATCTTGGGCCACGGGGTATCGAGCAGATGATTGCTCAGGCCATGGACGCCGGGGACAATGCGCTCGACCCCGGGGCCGCGGTTCGACAACCAGTCAAGACGCTCGAGATCACCCGCGATCAGGATGAAGCCGTTGTACTGGTCGCCGCGGGCGCCCACCTCCGACAAGTAATGCCGGGAGGCGGCTTGGCCGGCGAGGAAGTCCTTGACCAATGCGCCGCGTGATAGTGGCGCACCGCGCGCTGCCGTCGGATCGCGGTAGTTGGTGACCGCGGCTATCCTCCCCGCGCGCGTGATGCCGAGCCAGGTTCCGCCTTTGCCCAGATCGCGCCCCGCGCAGATGTGCGGCAGTTCGTCCCAGAATGCGGCCGGTGCCGACGGGCGCGCGAATGCCTCGTCCCGGTTGGCAGCCATGATCAGCGGATAGTCGCGGTGCGCCTTGTGGGCGAAGAGGATCAGGCACATGGCGTCAGGCAGCGCATGGATGGACAGGATGGCGATACGGTGGCGTCCGGTGCATGACGGCCTTCACGACGTGGTGACGGAGTAGGGTAGTTCCAGGAGTCGGAGCACCGCGCCATCGGCGGCGCGCCAATGCACGTTGCCATCCTGGGCCTGATCGATCTGCATCACCGCCAGCGCATCGTATCCACTGCCGCGCGCGCGCGCCGCGCGCACGATCATGCCGCAAGCCTGGTCGCCGAACCGGGCGCTGTACAATTTATCCCCGCCCTGTGGCGCGACATCGCCTGCGACATGGGCGAGATACATGCGTTGTTTGAGCCGCCCGAGGTAATGCATCCGCGCCACGATTTCCTGGCCGGGGTAGCACCCCTTTGTGAAGCTTACCCCGCCGAGCAGATCGAGGTTCACCATCTGCGGTACGAATTCGTCCTGTGTCTGCGGCGTGATCACGGGGATGCCGGCGTGAATGTCGAGCCAGTCCCAGACCTCGACGGGCGCAGCGGAAGCATGCTTGCTCAATGCATCCTCGATCGCCCGCACTTGCGCCGCGGCGACCATTATTTCGTAGCGCTCGACCGGCAGCTTGATGATGGACGCATCCGTGGTGTGCCGAACCTCATAGGGTGCCGCCGGGACGGTTCCAAGAACCCGCTTCAGCGTGTCCGCCGCTCCCTTACCGCTGACCCCGATGCACGCATGCTCCGCGCTGACGTCAGACGCCTTGACCTTGGAGCGCAGAATGAATCTCGACAACTGCTTTTGCAGAACCTCGCGCAGGCTGACCGAAATCTGCATATGGAACGCGTCTTCCCGTTGCCACACCAGGAAGGTCGCGAGCAGGCGCCCCTTGACCGTGCAATATCCGCCGTGCCGGCAGCGTTCCGGCGTCAGCGAATTGATGTCGCAGGTGAACTGCGCGTGCAGAAACGCCCGGGCGTCGGGGCCGGAAAAAGCGATGAGCCCGAGATGATCGAGCCGGGTAAAGACGGGGGAATTGGTGCCAGGCGAAGCTGTCATTACCGGGGGCTCTCGGTTCGGTCCATTCGTGAATGAATGTAACACGGCCCGTCCGCAAGCCGCCACAAATTGACCCCGTCAAACCCCGCGCCTTATAATCCCCAACTGCCCTGCTGGTTCGCCGCGCCCCGTTTTCCGATTCGATTTCCCGTCCATTTGTTCTCGCACGCGCTGATTCGACACCGGGCGGGAGTCGTTACCGCCAAAATGTCGCACCCGAGGGGCGGGTGTCACTTCGGGGTGCGCAACCATCTTTCCACAAGGGGACTCCATGACACTTGATGCAATGAGGCCGGACCTGCTGATCGGCGTGGTTGGCGCCGGTGCAATGGGACGCGGCATCGTCCAGGTCGCGGCAGCCGGCGGCATCAACGTCCTGATGACTGACAACCGCCCCGGCGCGGCGCAGGAAGCGCGCGAGTTCATCGAGAAGATGCTCACGCGCGCATCCGAAAAAGGCGCCATGACCCGCGAGGATGTGGCGGCGGCGATGGCTCGGATCAAGATCGTCTACGGTCCCGCTGATTTCAAGCCCTGCCATGTGGTGATCGAAGCCATCGTCGAGAACCTCGATGCCAAGCGCGAGATGTTCGCCCAGCTTGAGGAAATCGTCTCGCCCGATTGCATACTTGTCACGAATACCTCCTCGCTGTCGGTGACGACGATAGCGGCGAAGCTCAGGATGCCGCAGCGATTTGCCGGTTTTCATTTTTTCAACCCCGTCCCCCTGATGAAGCTGGTGGAGGTGATCTCGGGGCTCCTGACCGAGGACTGGGTGTGCGATGCGATGATGGTGATCGGGCGGCGCATGACGCGCGAGCCGGTGCGCCTCACCGACGCCCCTGGGTTTCTCGTGAACCAGGTCGGGCGCGGCTTCACCCTGGAGGCCTCGCATCTCGTCTACGAGGGCATTGCGAGCTTCGCCGATGTCGACCGGGTGATGCGCGACGTCGGCGGCTTTCGCATGGGGCCGTTCGAACTGATGGAATTGACCGGGCTCGACGTGACGCAGCCCGCCTCCGAACTCATCTACAACCAATTTTTCCAGGAGCCGCGCTATCGGCCGAACCTCATCATGCGCGCACGCTACGAAGCGGGCGTGCTCGGCCGCAAGTCCAGAAAAGGCTTCTACAACTACGATGCGGACATGAAAGCCATCGTGCCGCCGGAGCTGCCTGCGCCTGCCGCGTATCCGGGGCATGTGTGGGTGAGCCCGGCCGAGCCGCACGGGCATGCCGTTCTGACCGAACTGCTGCGTAAGATGAGCGCGTCCATCGAGTCCGGACCGAAGCCGAGCGCCAGCGCGCTGATCCTGGTTACGCCGCTCGGCGACGATGCCACGGCCTGCGCCGTGACACAGGAACTCGATCCCAAACGCACCGTTGCGGTCGACACGCTGTTCCCGATGGTCAAGCGCCGCACCATGATGTGCACGCCTTTGACCGATCATGTCTATCGCAACGCCGCGCACGGTCTGCTCGCCTCCGACGGCGTGCCGGTGACGGTGTGCCGGGACAGCCCCGGTTTCATCGCCCAACGCATCGTGGCCATGATCGTGAACATCGGCTGCTCGATCGCGCAAAGCCGCACTGCGCAGCCGCCGGACATCGACAAGGCGGTGACGCTCGGTCTCAACTACCCGAACGGACCGTTCAAGTTCGGCGACGTGCTCGGCCCGGTGCGCATCCACCGGGTGCTCGAGTCGATGTTGCGAATCTACGGCGATCCGCGTTACCGCCCCAATATCTGGCTCACGCGGCGCGCCCGCCTGGGTGTATCCTTGCTGACGCCGGAACCTTGACCGAAAGGAAACCGCAATGCTGAACGCTTATCTGTATGAAGGACTCCGCACCCCGTTTGGCCGCCACGCCGGCGTGCTCGCCAGGGTGCGCCCCGACGATCTGCTCGCCGATGTAATGAAGGCAGTGATGAAGAAATCGGCCTTCAAGCCGGAGCAGATCGAAGACATCATCGTCGGTTGCGCCAACCAGGGCGGCGAAGACAGCCGTTGCGTCGCACGTCATGCCGGACTGGTGGCGGGCATGCCGATAGAGACGCCGGGCACGGTGCTGCAGCGCAATTGCGCGAGCGGACTGGGGGCCCTGGTGCACGCCGCGCATTCCATCACGGCAGGTGAGGGCGACGTGTTCATGGTGGGCGGAGTGGAGAGCATGAGCCGCTCGCCTATCGTCATGAGCCGGGCGGAATCCGCCTTCGCGCGCGATATCAAGTTCTACGACAGCACGATCGGACCGCGCTTTTCGAATCCGAAGCTGGTGAAACAGTTCGGCGACGACCAGATGCCACAAACCGCCGACACCCTGGCGCGCCAGTACGAGATCAAGCGTGAGGAAGCCGACACGTTCGCGCTCGGTTCGCAGCAGAAATACGCGATCGCCAAGGGAGAGGGATTTTTCGCCGGCGAGATCTCCCCGGTGGAAATGCCACCTACTCGCAAGGGACCCATGCCCGCAGTCACCGAGGACGAGCATCCCCGGCCCACGACCGACCTGGCGACGCTCGCCAAGATGCGCCCGCTCTACGAGGGGGGCGTGACGACCGCCGGCAACGCCTCGGGTGTAAACGACGGCGCCGCGGCGCTCATCGTCGCATCCAGGGAAGCGGGCGACAAGGCAGGGGCGAAGCCGATCGCGCGCGTGATCGCGAGCGCGGCTGCGGGCGTGCCGCCGCAGATCATGGGCATCGGGCCGGTCGCAGCGTCGAAAAAAGTGCTGGCGCGAGCGGGCCTTGAGATCAAGGATATGGACATCATCGAGATCAACGAAGCATTCGCTACGCAGGTGCTGTCGTGCCTGAAGGGGCTCGGCGTCGCGTTCGACGACAAGCGCGTCAATCCCAACGGCGGCGCCATCGCCGTGGGTCACCCCCTCGGCGCCTCCGGCGCGCGTCTCGCGCTGACGGCGGCACGGCAATTACAGCGCTCCGGTGGACGCTATGCGCTGGTGAGTCTGTGCATCGGTGGCGGGCAGGGGATGGCGGCGATTCTCGAGCGCGTGTAATCATCATACCTGCTGACGGGGCGGTGTAACAGGAAAGCGTTTCTGTTATTGCGAGCGGAGCGAAGCAATCCCGTTGCTGGCAACGTAACCGCGCCCGCCGCGAGATTGCTTCGTCGCGATGGCGCTCCTCGCAACGACAGAGGATGCCTTCTTTCACGCGCTCTTGCGCCGCATTGACGGCAACTGAGCAAGGCCGGTGACGTCGCAGCGCGCCGGCCTTTATTCATGGCGGATATTACTATGACCGACTACTCCCGAGTCACGCTGACCGGCGGCCAGTTCAAGTGGAACGATCCATTGCTGCTGGAGGAGCAATTAAGCAACGAGGAGCGCATGATCCGCGATACCGCGCGCGAATACGCGCAGGAGAAGCTCCGGCCGCGCATTCTCGAGTGGAACCGCACCGAGCATTTCGATCCGGCGGTGATGCGCGAGATGGGGGCGCTCGGATTTCTCGGTGCGCCGCTTGAAGGCTACGGGTGCGCGGGGATAGGCTATGTCGCCTACGGTCTTATCATGCGCGAACTGGAGCGCGTCGATACCGCGTTTCGGTCCGCGTGCAGCGTTCAGACTTCCCTTGCCATGACTTCGATCTATGCCTACGGGAGTGAAGAACACCGGCGCAAGTACCTGCCGCGCATGGCGAAAGGCGAGCTGCTTGGGTGCTTCGGACTCACCGAACCGGATCACGGCTCCGATCCCGGCAGCATGAAGGCGCGCGCAAAGACCGTCGAGGGCGGGTATCTGCTCAACGGCACCAAGCTCTGGATCACGCACGCGCCGATCGCCGATATCATGGTGGTATGGGCGAAAGACGATGGCGGGACGATCCGCGGCTACATACTCGAGCGCGGCATGAAGGGTCTCGCCACGCGCAAGATCGAAGGCAAGTTCTCGGTGCGGGCAAGCCCGACCGGCGAAGTCGTGATGGACAATGTGTTCGTGCCGGCGGATAACATCCTGCCCGGTGCCTCTGGACTCAAAGGGCCGTTCGGCTGCCTTAACAATGCGCGTTTCGCCATCTGCTGGGGTGCGCTCGGCTCAGCGGAGTTTTGCTGGCACACGGCGCGGCAATACGTACTCGACCGCAAGCAGTTTGGACGGCCACTCGCTGCCAATCAGCTGGTGCAGAAGAAGCTCGCCGACATGCAGTCGGAGATCACGCTCGGCCTGCTTGCCTGCCTGCACGTGAGCCGCCTGCGCGACCAGGGCAAGGCTACACCGGAAATGATGTCGCTTGTCAAACGCAATTCCACGGGCAAGGCGCTGGAGATTACCCGGCTCGCCCGCGACATGCTGGGCGGCAACGGCATCAGCGACGAGTTCCACGTGATCCGGCACATGATGAACATGGAAACCGTGAATACGCTCGAAGGCACCCACGACATCCACGCGCTGGTGCTGGGCCGCGCACAGACAGGGATCGGTGCTTTCAACTAGAACGCTGTCTGCGAGTGTGATTGACGCTTGATGCCGGCGCGCGACACTCCTGTTAGAATCCTCCAGTGGCCGCGAGCGTTATGCATGACCGTGCGTGGTTTGCCCAATATTCTGACTTTCGCGACTTGCCTGTTGCTCCTGGTGATCTGGCCGGCCGCAGCGGATGCCGCGTCGTTCCCGCGCAAGCCGGTGCGGATCGTGGTTCCCTTCCCGGTGAGCGGACCCACCGACATTCGCGGTACCTCGCGCATGACCAAGACCTACAAGCTCATAGCCGAGCACGCGCCCCCGTCCATCTCCGATTTGCTCGCTCGGCTCGTGGCACGGGCGATTCGCGCGGAAACACGGCATGGCGCGAAACTCGAACGACAACCCGGAGGCATCACCACGCGCGGGGCGGCGACGGTCGCGCGGGCGGCCGCTGACGGCCACACGTTGTTGCTCGCGAGCAACGCCACTATCGTCATTAATCCTCAGTTCCTCACCGGCATCGGCTACGACCCGGTGCGCGACTTCGTGCTCGTGGCGCCCCTGGTCACCATGCCGTTCGTCCTGATGGTGAGTTCCCAATTACCCGTGGCAACGCCGCGGGACCTGGTTGTTTGGCTGAAGGTGCGCCCAGGGGAAGTCAACTACGGCTCCTCCGGAGGTGGCACGACGGGGCACCTGGCAGGTGAATTCTTGCGGCGGGCGACCGGCGTGGACATCGTGCACGTTTCGTATAACGGCGGGCTTGCCGCGCTCAACGGCCTCGCGGTCAACCATGTCTCGCTGATGTTTGCGGCCTTGCCGTTGGCGCTGACCTATGTGACTTCCGAGTACGTGCGGCCGCTTGCGGTGGCGGGCTCGCGGCGAGTGGCCTCCTTGCCGGATCTGCCCACGCTGGGGGAATCGGGCGTGGATGGCGTCGTACTCGAGGGATGGTATGCGATTTTTGCTCCGGCGCAGTCGCCTGGACATGCGGTTGCATGGCTTGCCGAGCGGATCGGCGCCGCGATCGACGATCCCGCGGCGCAAAGTCGCCTGCTCGCGCTCGGTCTCGAACCGGTCACGACGCAACGCGGGCGGTTTGCGACGCGGATACACAGCGAGAGCGAGCGCTGGGCGCCGCTCGTTCGAGCGAATCGTCCCTTTGCGCGCGCGCCCGAATCGTGACCGGCAGCGCCGCGTCATTGCGGCTGCAATCCCGCGTTGCGCACGATCGCCGCAAAGCGCGCGATTTCGCTGCGCATGAGCTCTCCCAGCTGCCCTGAGGTGCCCGGCCACGCCTCGACGCCCAGGGCGGCAAGCCGTTTCCTCAGGTCCGGCGCCTCCAGCGCGTGCACGAGTTCGCGGCTGAGCCGGGCGACGATGTCACGCGGGGTCGCGGCGGGGGCGAACATGCCGTACCACAACGGCATGGTGAAGCTGTCTACGCCTGCTTCCTTTGTTGTCGGCACGTCGGGCAGTACTGCGATGCGGCGCTCCGTGAGCACTGCCAGCGCCCGCACCTTGGCCGCACGAATCTGCGGTAGCGCGGTCGTAATAGGCATTACCACCTCATCGACCTCGCCGCCGGTCATGGCCACCATCGCCTGTGTGACGCCCTTGTAGGGGACATGCACCATGTTGATCTTTTCCAGGCTCTTGAGCAGCTCGTTCGCAAGATGATTGGTCGTGCCCGCGCCGCCTGATCCGAAATTGAGCTTGCCCGGGTGCGCGCGTGCCAGGCTGATGAATTGCCTCAGCGTCTTTGCCGGCACCGAGGGATGCACAAGCAGGACGTTGGGGATCAAGGCGAGCCTTGCAATCGGAGCCAGGTCCTTGACCGCGTCGTAAGCGAGATTGGCGTAAAGCGACGGGCTGACGGCGATGCTTGCCGTGGCGATCACGATCGTGTAGCCATCGGGCGGAGACTTGGCTGCGACCCCAATCCCCAGGTTCCCGCCGGCGCCGGGACGGTTATCCGCGATGACTTGCTCGCCCAGTTGCTCGGTGAGCTTTTGTCCAAGCATCCGGCCTACGACATCACTCGACGCACCGGGAGGAAACGGCACAATGAGCCGTATCGGCTTGGCCGGGTAGGCCTGCCCCGCGCGGGGCGAAGCAGACTGTGCGAGCGCACCTCCACAATGCAATGCAAAGAGCAGCGCCGTGACGAGAGCACCATTACGACCATGTAGCGAGCACATCGATTCCTCCTGTTTCCGGCATGCAGCAGTTTTCTGCGGGAGCCTTCGCGGGGGCTATTTCCGCGATCCTTGGTGACGCGCGATTCTATCAACTATTGCTTTCCAGACACCTCGGGATTCAGCACGTTGATCGGTTTACCAGCGGCGTAAGCGAGCAACTGGTCGACCCCTCCGGCGTAGATGCTCTCGTAGCTGTCCTTCTCGCTGTACCCGAGATGCGGGGTGCACAGCGCATTTTCCATCTTGAGCAGCGGATGGTTGGCGCCGGTCACCGGTTCTTCCTCGTAGACGTCGACTGCCGCGAAGCCAGGGCGCCCCTTTTGCAGCGCCGTGACGAGGGCGCCTTCTGCGATGATCGGCGCGCGGCTGCTGTTGACGAGAAGGGCGGTTGGCTTCATGCGCGCGAGGTCTTCCGAAGTGACGATGCCGCGGGTTTCCTTGTTGGACGGGAGGTGGAGACTGATCACGTCCGCGTTCTCGAAGAACGCTTCGCGGCTCGCTGCGATCTCGAAGCCTTCCGCCTTGGCGCGGGCGGTCGAGCCTTCGCGGCCCCAGCACACCACCTTCATGCCGAACGCGCGCCCGACTCGCGCGACGCCGGAGCCAATATGGCCGAAGGCGTACACGCCGAGCGTGTGGCCGTGGAGCCGGGTGCCGGCCGTCGAATGCCAGTGGCCCTGTTTGAAGCGTTCCACCTCATATGGAAGCTGGCGCAGCGACGCCAGGATCAGCGCCCACGCGAGTTCGCCAGTGGTGGTATACGGGCTGTGAGCGTCATGCCCGCCCGCAGAAACGAGGATGCCGTGCTCGCTACAGGCGGTGACATCGAGATGGCTCACGTTGCGGCCGGTTTGACTGATGAACTTGAGCGCGGGCAGGCGCTCGATGATCTGCCGGGTGACGGTCACGCGCTGTTGCGTGAGCAACAGGGCGTCGCAACCCGTGACCTGCTCGATGACGCGCGCGGGGTCGGTATAGGCGTCGGTATGGATGAGTACCTCGTGTCCCTTCAGCCGAGGGAAGGCGCGCGTCCCGCGAAACACGTCGGCGTAATCATGTATCACGGCGATTTTCATGGCCATCTCTCCTGGCGTTTGTGACGTATGGTCAAAATCGCGATCCTACCCGAACTACCTGTTATCCGCTTCTTCCGCCACGGAATGTCGCTGTCGGCGGCGAGCGATTTGCGGTAGAATTCGCCTCTGCGGCAAGGCGATCGAGACGGGTTGCTTTGCCTTTGTTTTTACACGCCAATTTCATGGACCGTCAGCAGAGAGGAGAGCCATGAAGCAGCCCGCTACCGCGGCTCAGGTCCGACAGCCTGAATCATACCCAAGCTACGTCAGCCATCCCAAACTTGTGCACTGGGTGCAGGAGGTGGCGAGGCTCGCCAAGCCCGACCGTGTTTACTGGTGCGACGGCTCGCAGGAGGAATACGACCGCTTGTGCGCCGAGATGGTCGCCTCGGGCATGTTGATCAAGCTCAACCAGGATAAGCGTCCCGGGTGCTTCCTCGCCCGCTCCGATCCCGACGATGTCGCCCGCATGGAAGAACGCACTTTCGTCTGCAGCAAGGACCGGGAGGATGCGGGCCCGAACAACAACTGGATCGCGCCTGCCGAGATGCGGGCAACTCTGAACAGTCTGTTCGACGGCTGCATGCGCGGGCGCACGATGTACGTCATCCCTTACAGCATGGGGCCCCTGGGGTCGCATATTGCGCACATCGGCGTCGAACTTACGGATTCGCCGTATGTTGTGGCCAGCATGCGCATCATGACGCGCACCGGGCGCAAGGTGCTCGATGTGCTCGGGCGCGACGGTTACTTCGTGCCATGCGTGCATTCAGTGGGGGCGCCACTCGCTCCGGGCCAGAAGGACGCGCGCTGGCCCAGCAACAAGGAACACAAGTACATCGTGCATTTCCCGGAGACCAAGGAGATCTGGTCGTACGGCAGCGGCTACGGCGGCAATGCGCTTCTCGGCAAGAAATGTTTCGCACTGCGCATCGCCTCCATCATGGCGCGCGAGCAGGGCTGGCTCGCCGAGCACATGCTGATTCTCGGGATCGAGCCGCCTGACGGCGAGAAGCGTTACATCGCCGCGGCGTTTCCCAGCGCCTGCGGGAAAACCAATCTGGCGATGCTCATTCCACCCGCCGCGTTGAAGGGCTGGAAGGTAACCACGATCGGCGAGGACATCGCATGGATCAAACCCGGGGAAAACGGCCGGCTCTACGCGATCAATCCCGAGGCCGGGGCATTTGGCGTTGCGCCCGGCACATCGGACTTTACCAATAAGAATTGCATGGCCGCGGTCACGCACGACACCATCTTTACCAACGTAGCGATGACGCCCGACGGCGACGTGTGGTGGGAAGGCATGACCAAGGAACCGCCGAAAGAACTCATCGACTGGCAGGGCGACGCGTGGACGCCGGGCTGCAACCGCAAAGCCGCCCATCCCAACGCGCGCTTCACGGTGCATTCCGGGCAGATACCGTCAGTCGATCCCGATTGGGAGAACCCCGATGGCGTGCCGATCAGCGCGTTTCTGTTCGGCGGTCGGCGTGCAACCACTGTGCCTCTGGTAAGGGAAGCGGTGAATTGGGAACAGGGCGTCTATATGGCGGCGACGATGGCCTCCGAGACGACGGCGGCGAGTGTGGGGCAGGTCGGCGTGGTGCGCCGCGATCCGTTTGCCATGCTGCCGTTCTGCGGCTACCACTTCGGCGACTATTTCCAGCACTGGCTCAAGATCGGGAACGCCCTGAAGGAGCCGCCGCGCATTTATGGCGTGAACTGGTTCCGGCTCGACGGAAACGGCAAGTTCATGTGGCCGGGATACGGCGAGAACATGCGCGTGTTGAAGTGGATCGTGGAACGCTGCAACGGCCGGGCCGGCGCCGTCGATACGCCGCTCGGGCGCATGCCGCGCTATGAGGACATGGAATGGCAGGGGCTCGACGGGTTCAGCCGGGCGAACTTCGAGCAGCTGGTCACGGTCGAGCGGCAGCTTTGGCGCGAAGAGCTGAAGGGTCACGCCGAGTTTTTTGAGTCGCTCAAGGCGCGTCTGCCCCGGGCGTTGATAGCCCAGCGCGAGCAGCTTGAGCGCGCTCTTTGAAGGTACGGCTGGCGACGATCGACTGTTGAGCGGCAGCGCTTTCCGCCTTCCCGGCGATCATCTCGAAGTGGTGTCTCGGGGATCGCGGCCTGAAACTCGAACGAGGAAGCGTACGATAAGAAATCGCGCGTGGCCCATGTCAGACCGCGCAAGATGGGCTCCCGTTACTCGAGATGCCGGTTAAAGCCCGGCGCGATTTCTTCCCTTGACTGCCTTGTTGACGACGTTGATTGGCCACTCACCAGTCAGCACGCGCTTCACCTCCGCTGGCGCGCCAGCCTGAAGTCCCTTCATCGCGTCCTCGCTGTACCAGGCGGCGTGGGGATTGATGATGACGTTCTCTCGCCCCCGCAATGGATGCGGGTTGGGCAGCGGCTCGGGATCGGTGGTATCGAGTGCGCAACCGGCAATCTTCTTCGCATCGAGCGAGCGCACCAGTGCGTCGGTATCGATCACCGGGCCGCGCGAGCAGTTGACGATGATGGCATTCGGCCTCATGCGGGCGAATGCCTCGTCGTCGATCATCTTGCGTGTCTGGGGAGTGAGCGGCGGATGTACTGACACGAAATCCGCCTCGCCGAGCATGGCATGGAGTTCCATCTTCTTGCCCGGTGCGTCGAACTGGCCGTCCTTCACGAAAGGATCGCAATACAGGACCCGCATGCCGAGCGACGCCGCGCACACCGCGACACGGCGCGCAATGTTGCCGAAACCGACCAGGCCGAGGGTGCTGCCGGCGATGCGCGAAATCGGCTTGCCGGGCGGCACCTCCCAGCGCCCGGCACGCACCAGGCGGTCGTAGAAGGCGACCTTGCGGGCGGCGGAGAGCAGCAGCGCCATCGTGTGTTCGGCAACCTCTTCGATGCAATAGGTCGGATTGTTGGTGACGATGATTCCAGCCTGCGTCGCCGCCTCCAGATCGATGGTGTCCACCCCGATGCCGTAGCGCGCGATGATCCGGCACTTCGGCATTTTCGCCATCACTTCCGCCGTGATCGGCCCGGCGTAGGTATTGAGCAGCGCGTCGCAGTCGGCGGCTTCACCCAGAAATTCATCCGGCGTCTTGGTCTTCAGCGGCACCAGGTCGGCGAGCCCCTCCAGGGTGCGTTTTTCGACGTCGAGCGAATCCCACACGTAATCCGTGAGCACCACTTTTGCCTTGGCAGCCATATCAATTCCTTTGTCAGCTCGATAGCGAAACTACAATTCAGGTTTCGACGTAGATTTGCGGGTTCCAGCAGTTGGGCGGACGGCGGCCCGCAATGACCGCCAGCACGTTGTCCGCCACGACATTCGCCATCGCGTCGCGCGTTTCCACGTCGGCGCTGCCGACATGGGGCGTGAACACTACGTTGGGCAGTCGTAGGAGTTCGGGGTCCGGCTGCGGTTCATGTTCGTATACATCGAGTCCCGCGCCCGCAATGCGGCCTGCGGCCAGCGCGCGCACGAGTGCCCCCTCATCCACGATCGGACCGCGCGCCGTGTTCACGAGATATGTGGTCGGCTTCATCAGGGCGAATTCGCGGTCGCTCAGCAGGTGCCGCGTCTGTGGCGCGAGCCTGGCGTTGACCGAGACGAAGTCCGACCGTGCCAGCAACGCATCAAACTCGACCCAGGTGAGTCCCAGCCGCTTCTCTTCATCCATAGTGCGGCGCTTCGGGTCGTGATACAGGACCTTCATCCCAAAGCCGCCGCCGCGCCGTGTAACCGCGCGCCCGACACCGCCCATGCCCAGAATGCCGAGAACTTTGCCGGACACGCTGCCACCCACCAGATAACAAGATTGCGAACCAGGAAAGGTGCCGGCACGCATCAGGCGGTCGCCTTCCGCCACGCGCCTGGCGGCGGCGAGCAGCAGCGCCCAGGTCAAATCAGCGGTGGCATCGTCCAGCAACGGCGCCGGAACGACCGTAACCGGCACCTGCCGTTCGGTCGCCGCGGCAACGTCTATATCCGCGGGGGTGACGGTCATGGATGCGATGGCCTTCAATTGCGGGTTTGCATGAATCACGTCGGCATCAACGTGATCGTGCAGCAGGCAGACGAGAACGTCGCAGTGCCGGACGACATCCAGCAACTCGCCCTTGGTCATGACGTGGAGAGGATCGGGATTCCATTCGACCTCCGCCGCGCGGCGCATGCGTTCCACCGCGCCTGCCGGGATAGGTTGCGTGATGAAAATCCTGGGACGCATCAGGCGCGTGAATTCGTAAGCCGTGGGCCGATGGAGTTGAGGCGTGAATCGAGAAGCGTGAGCCGTGAACCGACGTAAGTCGCAACGGGTCTTCTGGCCCTGGACAGTTCACGGATCACGCTTTTCGCTTTTCGGATCACCGATCACGCATCGTCCCTTCTGGCGCAGATACGGCACGCGTAGTCCTCCAGGGCCTCGCGCGTGACTCCCACCGCCCCGTGTTGCCGGCGATTGTATTCCTCGGATTCGAGTTCCGTACGGAAGGAGTCGTTAAGGCGGTTGATCATGTTGAACATCGCGGTGCTAAGGGAGATCTCCACGATCTCGGCGTCGGAAAAGAGGCGACGAAGCTCCTGCCAGACGTTTTCATCGTGCTTCGCGGTATTGAGCGTCATCGCCTCAGCCCACGCGAGGGCCGCCTTTTCACGATCGTCGAACAGCGCGCTGCCGCGATAATCCCCCTGCAGCGCGTCGAACTCCGCGTCGGTGAGTCCCAGTGCTTGACCAAGCACCCGGTTGTGCTCCGTTCAGTAACGGCACCCGTTGAGGGTGGACGTCTTCAGGACGGCGAGGTTGCGCAGGCGTACGTCAGACACCGCGCCGGCGTTGGGCTGTCGTACTGCGGCGACCAGGGGCAGGAAGAAGCGCGCGACGTACGGACTGTGGGCCAGGATGCGCATCAGGTTCGCCGTGCGTCCCAGGAGGCGGTTCGAGGCTTCGAAGATCTCCTTGACCGCACCGGTTGCTTCTTCGTCCGTGATGCTGCGCAATCGTTGAGTCATGGGCTCTTCAGCACGGCGTGAAACGGGAATCGGGATCAGTGATCGGCCGCTCGATGCTCGAAAGGGTGGGGGCCTGCCGCATCGCCGCCCCCCGATTTCCAATCATGGCCCTGCCGCATCCACCGCACGACGCCGGCGACACCGTCCACCGCGACCATGGCGCCGTCCGGGATGCGCTCCGTGGCGTCGAGCACTCCCAGAACCATCGGGATGCCGCGCTCGCGCGCAAGGGATGCCATGTGGGAAGTGCTCCCGCCGCGTTCGGCGACGACTCCGGCAACCCGTGGCAGGAAGTGGCTCAAGGCAGGGCCCGCCACGCGCGTGACCAGCACATCGCCGGGTCCGACGCGCGACAGCTCGCATTCACAATTGATCACGCAAGCGCGGCCCGTGCCCCAGCCTACGCCCGCGGGGTGACCGTTGAGCCGCGGATGGTTCAGCCAGATCTCGTCAGGGACTTCGGTGGCCTGCGTATGGAGCGGGCGCGCCTGCAGCATCTTGAAGCCGGCATCGTCCATCGCCCATTCGATTTCAACCGGCATGCCCATGACCCGCTCGGCAGCGAGCAGGAGCCGTCCCAGCTCAGCCGCCTGCCGCCGTGACAGGCAGGGCTCGGTGACAAGTGATCCCTGCACCGCCTCGGTGACCGGTTCCTCGCGATGAATGCAATCCACGCGGTGGTCCTTGCGCCCGCCGTGAATGTGCTTCACTTCGCCGTTGCGCCCGAGTTCGTAACGGTCCGGCGTCACCTCACCCTGCGCGATCGCCGAACCCAGCCCCCATGTCGCGCTGAGGAGCATATCGCCTTCAGCCGTCCGGCTCAGGCCGCCGCCGGATGCGCGGGCAGCGACCAGCGGCTGGATGAGAAGCGCCATCGCGGTATCGGCGGGATCGAGATCGTGGGTCGCCATGTAACGCAGCGCCCGCGTGGACCAGAGCGCGGCCCAGCACGACTGCACCGCCGTCAGAAAATCCGCTTCGCTTTCGATGCCGATAAAGCTTTCGAACTGCCCGGCAAAGCTGGAACCCGCGCAGTCTTCCACCAACGCCGAAGAGCGTACCGCGATCAGGGCCCCGCTCGCGCGTTTCAACTCGCGCCAGGCAGCGAGCAGGGGATCCAGGATCCGCGAAGCCACGGGCCGCTCCATCAAGCCGAGTTTCATTGCGAGCGCGTAGCGCCTCGCCTGGGCGCCGTCTTCTGTGGCAAACGCGCCCCGCGCCGCCTCGCCGAGGCCCAGAGCATCGACCTGCATGCGATAGGCTGCCGCATCCACGCAGATTCCGCCCGGCGTCGGCAGCCCCGCGTGCCCGAGGGCAGCGAGATTGGCGGCCTTGGGTCCGAAGCGCGTCGCGTTGGTCGCTGCCGGCGCTGAAAGCGGAACGATTATCATGCTCTACCCGCGGCTGGCGTTATTGGTAGCCGAAGATCAAGTCCGGGCTGATTCCGACCTTCTCTCCAGCGTGAGGAGCGTGACTCCCCGCTCACTGGGACCATCCGAGTGATGAATAACCCGGCATCGGATCGACGACGGTGATCTGTTCGACCGGGAAGTTGGAAATAAGCTCGACCCGATCCTTGTGCACGATCAGCATTTCCTCGATGCGCACGCCCCACTGGTACATCTTGCCGTGCTGGGTCTCGAGGGCGAACACCATCCCGTCCTTGATCTCGACCGGATGGTCGAGCGACCAGATGCGGGAAATGACCGGCTGGTCGTACTGCGCAAGGCCCAGCCCGTGCCCCCACAGGTTGGCGGCCGCCTGATCTTCCTCGGCGTAGCCCCAGGCTTCCTTGGCGGAGGGCCATTTGGACGCAATTTCGCGCGTCGTGGTGCCTACCTTCACGGCCTTCATCGAATCGTACAGCCACTTGAGCGCGATGGCGTAAACGTCCTTCTGCTCCTGGGTCGGTTCCTTGCCAGCGCAGTAGGTCCGGTAGTAGCACGACTTGTAACCATTCCAGGTGAGCGCGGCGAGATCCATGAAGACGATGTCGCCGGGCTGGATGATGCGGTCGGAGAAATTGCGCCAGTTGGGCCACGTGTTCGGACCGGCGGAAACGATCACGTCCTCGACATCCTCCATGCCGGGAACCGAATACAGGTACTCCATGATGTGCGCCGTCATCTGGTTCTCGGTGCGCCCGGGCTTGAGAAATTTCATGAATTCCCAGTGAGCAGCGTCGCCGATCGCCCCCACGATGCGCAGGCACTCCTGCTCGTCGTCGTTCTTGACCGCGCGCGCTTCCATCATCGGCGTCATGCCGTCGGTCCAGTCGAGCTTGGCATCCTTGAAGATCTGGATCATGTTGATGTCGATGAAGTCGACGCCCAGTTTCATGCCTTCGACGCCAGCCTTCTTCATTTCCTGCTTGATGGCATTGGTGAACTTGGTGACCTGGGCGAGCGACGCAGCGCCCGCCGCACCCTTGATCCAGGCATACGACCAGCGCACGTGATCCTTCGGAATCCACGGCGAATGCTTGTGGACCTGGTAGCCGATGTCACCCTGTTCGAAGAGCACCGGCGCGTCGTCGCCGCACAGCAAAGCGTACCTTAGGCCGGGCTTCAGCCGGTTCCAGCCAGGCGTGAGCGTCCCGGTGACGTAACGGCAGTTCTCATCGTACATGAGCAGCATAGCGCCGAGCCCGTGTGCCTTCATGCGTTCCCGGGCGCGCTCGGTGCGATACTTGCGGAGACGGTCCCAGTTGACGCGCTGTTGCCAGTCCAGTCCCGCGATGCCGAAATTGGCCATGTTCTTTCTCCAGTGTGAATGGGGGTGTTGCGAGTACGGAAATCAGTTATCTTGACAATCAGAAGTGAATGCAGGGAGGGGGCCGTCGAGATGCCGATGCCGCGACCGCGTTTTTCGGATGCAGTCAGTGTGCAAATCTAGCATTCCCGGGAAACCATCGCAAGGGGCCGCGCAGCAGCGGTGCGACCTCTTGTCGCGGCTCATTCCGTGCGGATGTTTGCGTCCTTGATGACTTTGCCATAGCGGCCGGTCTCGCTCTTCACGAAGGCGACAAAATCAGCCGGTGACTTGCTGGAAACGATGGTGATCCCGCTGTCACCGAGGCGCTTGACGACCTGGGGATCTTTCATCATCTCCACGCCGACCTTGAACAGCTTGTTCACCACCGCTTGCGGCGTGCCCTTGGGCACGAAAATGCCCTGCCAGGAGCCCACGGCCATGTTGAAGCCCTGCTCTCGCATCGTCGGGATCTCGGGATAGGCGGGATTGCGCTCCGGCGAAATCACGCCGAGCATGCGCACCCGTCCCTGCTTGGCGAAGTTGACCGCCGAAGAAAAGGTCACGAACATTATCTGGACTTCATTGGCGAGCAGCCCGATCATTGCGGGCCCCGCACCGCCCTTGTAGTTTATCTGGACGGCTTTCGTTCCGGTGGCCGCCAGAAACATCTCCATCTCCAGCCGGTTCGCGCTGGAAGGCGCCGGCGAGCCGTAGTTGAGCTTGCCCGGATTCGCCTTCAGGTGCGCCACGAATTCCTTGACGTTCTTCATTGGGAGCGAGGGGTGAACCACGAGGCAACCCGGAACGTCCACTACCTGGGTGATCGGGATGAGGTCCTTCAGGGGCCGGTACTGGAACTTGGTGTAGTAATTCGGATTGATCGCCATCGTGCCGACGTTGCCGAGCAGGAACGTGTAGCCGTCGGGATTGGCGCGGACGGCGACTTCCACCCCGATGTTGCCGGCAGCACCGCCGCGGTTGTCCACCACCACCTGCTGCTTCAGCAAAGCGGCCATCGCGGGCTGGATGATGCGGCCGACGGTGTCAGAGGCGCCTCCGGGCGCGAACGGCACCACCATGCGCACGGAGCGCGACGGGTAAGCGGCCTGCTTCGCCTGGGCGAATACGTGCACAGCGGGCAGCAGTGTCGCCGCTAGCGTGGCAGCGACGACAAGTCGTATGGATTTCATGCTCTGGTTCTCCTCGTGATTGTCACGTTTGTCACGTCCGCGGGATTACCGGAAGCAACAGGTGGGAAGCCGTGCTGCCGCCGGTGAAAATCGTATTGTCCCCTGCATTGTAATCGGCGCTGTAATGGGTGTAGGGCGCGCTGCCGACGCCATCCCGAGGCTGGATGTCGAGGCGGATGCGATGGCCCTTGCTGAAAACCATGCAGGTCGGCCAGATTTCAACCTGGACCTGCACTTTTTCGCCGGGCTTCAGCCACTGCCGCTCGTCGTGGCTGTGATAGGGCCGGTAGGGCAGGGACAGGCGCGGGTCGAGCTTGCGATGCGAGACACGCAGCCAGCCCTTCGCCACCGGTACCGGCTGCTGCTGCTGGCCGATTTCCCACACGTCCTTGCCTTCCGCGTCGATGTTGCGCAGCGTCGCGAAAATGTCCATGTCCGCGGTCGTGCTCGATACCCAAAGCACGAGGTTCACCGGGCCGGTCACCTCCAGCTCCGCAGCGAGCGGGGCGGTCTCGAACGAGACGCCCATGCGGGGGAGACTCCCCGCAAGAGCGGTCGAAGTCCACGATGCCGATGCCACCCCGGCCTTGGTCATGCCGCTTGCCGGGTAGGTGAGGGAGGCACTGCGCTTGGGAACCGCATCGGACAGGGCCCCCTCCGCAGCGCCGTCCTTGCTCCCGGGTCCGGCGGCGGGCTTGAGATAGAACCTCGTCCAGCGGGTGCGCCTCAATGGCCATTCGTTCTCGCGCCGCCACCGATACCTCTTGCCCCCGCCGGTGCGTATGAGCAGCTTGACGGGGGACTCCTGCATGATGCCGGTATCGAGGCTGTCGCGCATGTAGTGCCACAGCCAGTGCTTGGAGAACGCATCGGGGCTCGTCTGGTCGCGCCGGCCGAGCAGGTGGTGCGCCATGTGGTTGTTGTACCAGTTGGACACGAAGCCGAAGCAGAAGATGCCGCCATGGTATGCAAAGTCGCGATACATGTCGGCAGCGCCCTCCCACGGGATGATCGCTTTCAGCGACGGTGGGCGCAGATTGGCGACGAACCATTGAGTCATCGCGAAATAGGAGATGCCCATCGTCGCCACGCGTCCGCTGCACCATGATTGCCTGGCGCTCCACTCGATCGCGTCGTAGAAGTCGATTGCTTCCTGCACCGAGAACGGATCCGTCATGCCCGGGGATTTGCCCGAGCCGCGGGTGTCCACCCGCACCGCGGCGTACCCGCGCGGCACCCACCACAGAGGATTGACCGTCTCCCAGTTCATGTACGGATTGGGCTTTTCCTCGAGGTCGGCCGGCGGCACCCACAGCTTGTCCTTTTGGTAGGCGCCGATGTTGATGAGCGCCGGGAATCTGCCTCCGCCCTTGGGCCGGAACACATCGGCTCTCAGGCACACGCCATCGCGCAGCGGAATTTCAACGTCTTTTTCGACGAGGAGCTCGTGCCTGGGCTGGGGCGTGTTGGTCACGATTTCTCATCATCTATGAAGGACGCGATACGCGTCCTTCATTCGATCTTGATGTTGTTCTCGACGACGATCTTTCCCCAGTCCTTGATCTCTTTCAGCACGAACTGCTGGAATTCCTCCGGGGACTTGTTGACGACCACCGACATGAACACCTTCGACAGCGATGCCTTCATCTCGGGGCTCAGCATGATCTTCACCACATGTCGGTCACGCCGTCTGTTTCTCATCTTCCGGTGAAATGGGCAGCTTGACCGGGCGCTTCAGGCGGGCCGACAGGTCGATCGCCTTGGTCAGCATCAAGCGGTTGTGTCCCTCGGCGGCAGTTGCGTGCTGGGTGGGTACGCCCAGCGAAATGCGATTGAGCCACGAATTCGTTTCCTCGCGCATCGGGCCGCGTAATTCACCCAGTGCCATGTCGCCGACCGGGTAGCTCGTCAGGAAGTCGACGTGGCGGCGCTTGTCCGGCGCGTAGCCTTCAGCCTGGATCAGGTTGGTGGCGAGCACGATGTCACGGTGGGTGTCGTCGATGGTGAGCACGCCCTCGGTTCCCACCGCGCCGATCTCGAGGCTATAGACCGCGCCCGGCCAGATCTCGGGCAAGCCCCAGTTGATCACGCCGTGGTAGATGGCGCCGTCGTCGAAAGTAATGGTATAGCCGGTGCCGTCGATGCCCTTCCAGGCCGGTCCCAGCGCTTTGTTCACCGAGCGCGCGTAGACCTCGACCGGTGTTTTCCCTTCCATCAGCCACATCACCACGTCGAGCGCGTGCGTGCCTGAGATCACCATCGGCGAGATTTCCGCGGGATTGTCGCTGCGTTGGTAGTTGTCGATGGCAACCAGCCGGTTCATGAACGCGCGCGAAGTCACCATGGTGACTTCACCGAGCGCGCCCGCGCGGACTTTCTCCTTCGCCACCAGCCAGCGCCGGCGGAAGCGTTGCGTGTAGCCGACCACGGCGTCGACGCCGGATTTCTGGATCGCGGCGAGCGTCGCCGCCGACTCGGCGAGGTCAGTCGCGAGCGGTTTCTCGATCAGCATCGGCAGCTTGCGCTCAGCGGCGAACACCACCGGATCGACGTGCAGATGTTCATCGGTCGAGACCATCACGGCATTGACTTCAGGGCGGCTCAAAAGCTCGCGAAAATCGGTGGTGACGAACTCGGCGCTGCATTTTTCGCGCACGATCTCGCCGCGCTCCGGGTTTTTTTCGGCGAGGCCAATCCAGCCGACTTCGGGGTGGCGCGTCGCGAGCTCGCCGCGGATCAGGCCGACCCGCCCGGCGCCGACGATCGCGAGTCCGATCTTCTTGGGCTGTTTTCTTGTCATATTCTTCAATACCTGGAATGCTTGGCCAGTGTTCTCTGTGGCTGACCTTCTTGCTAGTCAGCGTGCCGCGCCGGCGGCGAGCGCAGGACGGGATTCCGGCAGGGGCAGGGTGACCGGTTCGTTGCGTTCGGCAGAGAGGTCGGCGGCGATATAGAGTTCCATCACCTGCCGTGCCTGCTCCGGTTTCACCAGCACGGGGCGGTCGCAGGCAACCGCTTCCAGAAAATGGATGGTTTCCCGCTCCATCGGTCCCGCGTAGGCGTGGTCGACGAACTCACCCGGCATCGACGACATCGGCAGGCGCATGCCGTCTTTCATGGTATTCAACACCACGTCACGATGGCTGTCGTCCACCAGCAACGCACCCTCGGTGCCGATCATCTCGATCCATGTCGTCGCGAAATTCGGATAGCCGGGAGGCAGACTCCAGCCACCACCGACGACAAACGAGATGCCGTTATCCATGGTGACCATGATCCACTGGTTGTCGGGAATGTCGCCCCCGGTCGCTTCCTTCATTGCCCCGTAGTTCACCTGGGAATACACCCGCACCGGTTTGGCCGGTTCCAGGCACCACAGGACGAAATCGAGATCGTGGGTCGCTTCCATGGCAGCCGGAGACAGCTTGCTGCGTCCGGTGATCTTTTTGCCGAGGCCGCGCGTGATATGCCGGCTCACCAGCGCGCTGACCGGCCGGCCGATCTTGCCCTCGGTGATCGACTTCTTGACGAATGCATGCTTGGGATTGAAGCGTTGCGAATAGCCGATCGTGAACTTGAGACCGCTGCGGTTCGCAATTGCGATCAGCTCGTCGGCCTCGTGCAGTTCAATCGCGATCGGCTTTTCGAGGAACACGTGCTTTCCAGCAAGCAGGCTGTCGCGTGCCATCGGATAGTGCGTGCTCTCCGGCGTAGCCGAGATATAGACCGCCTCGATTTCCTGGATCTTGAGCAGTTCGCGGTAATCCGCGGTGGCGGTGCGCGGGTGAGTTGCGTTCGCGACCTCGGCCAGGCGTTCAGGACGCGTTTCGGCGATATGCAGGCCTCGCACCAGCGCGTGACCGGCGCACGTCTGAGCACGAATACCGCCGCACCAGCCGGTGCCGATGACTGCGACTTCCACGGGTTTCACTCGACTTCCTCGCAATGGGCCGGGAGCAGGCGATCCCGGAGACAGTTACAGGGCAAAGGGAATGCTGCGGAGTTCGGGAATTTCTGGTGCATATTGTAACGGCTGGTCCCAGAACCGCCAAGCCGAACGTGTATCATAGTGCGCGAAGAGTTCGAACACGGGGCGAAGCCAGCGCGGGAATCGGGAGCGCGGGCGGATTGGCATGCATGAACCTGCGGGGGAGGGAACACATGCGGAAAAGAATTGCGGTGGTAGGCACGGGAGCGCTCGGCGGCTATGTCGGCGGCCATCTCGCGCATCAGGGCCACGATGTGACCTTGATCGACATGTGGCCCGAGCATATCGAGACCATACGGGCCCGCGGGCTGGAGCTCGACGGCATCACGCCGGAGGAAAAATTCACGGTGACGCAGGCGAAAACCATGCATATCACCGAGCTGCAGTCGCTGTCGAAGCAGAAGCCCGTCGATATCGCGTTCGTGGCGGTCAAGTCCTACGATACCGAGTGGGCAACGATGATGATACGGCCTTATCTCGCGTCCGATGGCTACGTGGTGTCGCTGCAAAACTGCATCAATGAGGAAAGGATCGCGGGTATCGTCGGTTGGGGCAAGACGCTGGGAGTCGTCTCGTCGCTCATCTCGGTTGAACTCTACGAGCCGGGCCGGATACGCCGCATGGTCGAGAAGGGCGGCGACAAGCATACGGTGTTTCGCGTGGGCGAAGTGCACGGCGTGATCACGAAACGCGTCGAGGAACTCGTGTCCATGTTCTCCGCGATCGACAGCGCGAAGGCGACGACCAATCTGTGGGGCGAGCGCTGGACCAAGCTGTGCCAGAACGGCATGCGCAACGGCGTGTCGGCGTCCACCGGCCTGAGCGGCAAGGAATGCGATCGCAACGATGCGATCCGGCGTTTTTCGATCAAGCTCGGCGGCGAAGCGGTACGCGTCGGCCAGGCGCTCGGCTATCAGCTCGTGAATCTGGGCAAGCTCGCGCCGGAACGCCTCGCGCTTGCCAGCGAGGGCAACCAGGACGCCCTCGTGGAGATCGAAAACCTGATGATGTCCCGCGCGGCCTCGAATCCGCGGGCCGGCATCCAGCGCCCGTCGATGGCGCAGGACATGCGCAAGGGCCGGCGCACCGAAATACAGTTCATGAACGGATTCATCGCCGAGAAAGGCGGGTTCGTCGGCGTCGCGGCGCCGGCCCACGAAAAGTTGACCGAGATCGTGACCCGGGTCGAGCGGGGCGAGATTCCGCAATCCCCGGCCAATCTCGGCGGCTAGCAAGGGTGCCCGGAGCCCGCGGTGAGGCGGCGACTTCTCGCCGTTACGGCTCGCTGCCGTCATTGATCATCTCGTGCGCAATGCCGTTGCAGGGACAGCCGATGAAATCCCCCGGGCCGATCTAAAATTGTTTTGGCGGCCCCCGCATGATAAATTACCGCGCCGGCCCCGCCTCGATCTCGAACCCACTTTCTGCAACAGGAACCACGGAATGCCGTTTCACCGTTTCGAAGCGCTGGAGAGCAAAGCGCTTACCCCCGATCTCTCGACCGGCAGGGGGCCGGTGATCGAAGGCCAGTACCTGTATTTCTGTCTGGTGCACAAGGTCGCCGGCACGGGCTCGGAACTCCATTATCATCCGAACGAGTTGCTGATCTTCCCGGTGCGCGGTGCGTTGAACGCGATCGTCGGCAGGGACCGCCGGATCGCGGCACCCGGCACCTTCGTGCACGCGCCTGCCTACGCGCGCCATTCGATGAAAGCGACCGAGGAAGCGGACTGCTCGTATCTGTACATCAAGGACAAGACCTGGACAGTGGTGGGACTTGCAGCAGACCAGGCGGTGCCGGACAAGGCCTGGACCGTGGACGAAATCAACCGGCTGCACACGAGCGGCACGCTGTCGCGATCGAAGCAGGACGGCGCCTCGCGCATGATCGTCGAGGGATTGAACGTCTGCTATTACCCGCTGCTCGACGCGCTCGATGCGCCCCAGGTGTCGGCGCGCCGCGTGTCCTGGATCGAGGGCGAGCGGCTTGCCTTCGGGCTGTTCGACGTTCCCGGCGGCTATGACGAGCCCGAATGCGCGAGTGCACGGGAAACCTTCATCTACATGATCGGCGGGAGCATGCGCGCCCGTGTGGGTCGCGAAGCGAAAACAGTGGGCGCCGGCGACGTAATCGAAATACCGAAGGGGATGCGTTACCGCCTGAAGCCGGCGGCGCCCTGCGTCCGTTATGCGCTCGTCTGCTCGACGCCGTACCTGGAACAGCGGATAGACGGCATGACCGCGGAGGAGCGCGAGCAGGCGCGCATTAACAACAAGGCGAACTGATCGCAAGCACCGCACGATGATTCCCTGACGAGATACATCCCGCACAAATATGAGCAGAGTGGACTCCCGCAGCAGACCGGAGCCGGTCGGGCAGATCGGCCTGGGCATCATGGGCGGCGCATTTGCGAAGCACCTCCTTGAAGCGGGCTTTGACGTTGTCGGCTTCGACCCGGATCCGCGGCGCGCGGCGCAATTCACGCGCCATGGCGGACGCAGCGCCAAGTCCGGCGCGGCGGTTGTGACCCGATGCAGGACGATCATCACGTCGCTGCCGAGCATCAAAGCCTGCGACGCCGCGTTTTTCGGCCGCGACGGAATCGTGAGAGGGGCGCGGCGTGGCACCGTGGTGATGGAAACCAGCACCATGCCGCTTGAGATCAAGACCGCGCTGCGCGACGGTTGCGCCGGGCGTGGAATCACCGTGCTCGACTGCCCGATCAGCGGCACCGGGGCGCAGGCAGCGGCCAAGGATATCTCGGTCTACGCCAGCGGCGAACGCGATGCCGTGAGACGGTGTACCGAGGTCATCAGCGGATTCTCGCGCAGCATGCACTATTGCGGACCATTCGGAAACGGCACGAAACTGAAATTCGTAGCCAATCTGCTGGTGACAATCCATAATCTTGCGGCCGCCGAAGCGATCGTGCTCGGGCTGAAGTCGGGGCTCGATCTGGCGCTGCTGTACAAGGTGATCCGCGACGGCGCCGGGACGTCGCGCATGTTCGAAGTGCGCGGGCCGCTGATGGTCGCGAACGACTATTCCGACGCGCACATGAAGTGCGAGATCTACCAGAAGGATATCGACATCATCGGCGCGTTCGCGGCGAAGTTGCGATGCCCGACGCCGTTGTTCGAAGCGAGCAAGCCGTACTATTCGGCGGCGCTCGCCCAGGGGCACGCCAAAGAGGACACCGCCGCGATCTGTGCGGTGCTCGAACGCATGGCCGGAATTGCGCGCAATCAACCACGTCAGAAGAAAGGGAAAGGCAGGAAATGAGCACCACGATGTCCACGCAATCCCAGGCGGCGCATACGCTCGCCTGGAACATGAAGTTGGTGGCGCAACACGAGCTGTCAGGTTTCGGCGGCGTGGGAGAGGGCACCAACGTGCAGAAGACCAAGGACGGCCGGCGCATCTTCTGGATGGCCCACGAGTCCGCGCCCAAAAATTTCACGGCGGTCGATGTCACGGACCCTCACAACCCGAAGCTGGTGGTGCAAACCGACCTGCCGCATGGCGACATGCGTTCGAATTCCCTGGATGTGGTCGGCGACGTGATGGCCGTGGCGTACCAGACCAAGAAATGGGGGCTCAAGCCGGCCGGATTCGACCTGTTCGACATCAGCGCGCCGGAGAAACCAAGGCTCATCTCGCACTTCGATGGCTCGGGACCGAGTTCGCGCGGCGCGCACTGCGTCTGGTTCGCGGACGGCGAGTACGTGCACATGAGTTGCGGCGCGGCGGACTTTACGCCTACGAACGAGAAGGACGACCAGTTCTACCGCATCATCGATGTGCGCAATCCCTCGAAACCCGTGGAAGTGGGCCGCTGGTGGTATCCCGGCACCCGCAAGGGCGACGCTGAACCGCCGCCACCGCGCCACCCGAAGTTCGACGGCGGCTACCGCCCGCACAACACCAACGTCTATCCGGGGCGCCCGGACCGGGCCTACGTCGCCTACATCGACGGCGGCGCCTGGATCCTCGACATCAGCGACAAGGCGCACCCCAAGGCGGTCGGACACCTGCAGTATTCGCCGCCCTACAACGGCTTCACCCACACCGTGATGCCGCTCATCTCGCGCGATCTCCTCATCATCAGCGACGAGTGCGTGCGGGACAACGGCATCGACTGGCCGAAGCTCACCTGGGTGGTGGACGCGCGCACCGAGTCGAACCTGGTGCCGATCGCGACGCTGCCGCTGCCGCCGGTGGAGACGTTCTCGAAGCGCGGCGGGCGCTTCGGCTCGCACAACATGCACGAGAACTATCCGGGCCCGTGCGCGTGGCGGTCGGACACGATCGTGGTCGCCACCTTCTTCAACGGCGGCGTGCGGGCGTACGACACCTCGAACCCGTACCAGCCGAAGGAAGTCGCCTACTTCGTGCCCGGCGCGCCGAAGATGTCGCGGGCTGGAGCGGTGCAGGTGAACGACGTTTTCGTCGACGATCGCGGACTGGTGTTTGCGGTCGACCGGTTTGCCGGCGGCCTCTACATCCTCGAAATGAGCCTCTGACGTGACGCTCGAGGTTCAACCGCAACTTAGAGTGCCTAACATGATGACCCGCACACGTGGTTCATCATGTTAGGCACTCTTACCGCGCGCGACCCGCTGGCGGGACGCATTCCCGTCAGCGTGGTGACGGGTTTCCTCGGCAGCGGCAAGACCACGCTCATCAACCGGCTGCTCAGGCGCCCCGACATGAACCGGGTCGCCGTGATCGTCAACGAGCTCGGAGAGGTCGGCATCGACAACGACCTGGTGGAGGTGTCCTCCGAGCAGATGATGCTGCTCAACAACGGCTGCCTGTGCTGCGTGCTGCGCGGGGATCTGGAAGAGACCATGCGCGATCTCTTCATCAAGCGCCGTAACGGCGAGATCATCGACTTCGATCGGGTCGTGATCGAGACGACAGGGCTCGCTGATCCGGCGCCGGTGATGCAAACGCTGATGACCGATACCATGCTCGAGGAGCAGTATCGCCTCGATTGCGTGGTCACTCTGGTCGATGCGGTGAACGGCCTGGGGCAGATCGCGACCCTGCCGGAACCGGTGAAGCAGGCCGCTCTCGCCGATCGCCTCGTCATCACGAAATCGGACCTCGCCGACGCGGCGAAGCTCGAGGAGCTGGAGGCGAAATTGCGCGAGTTGAACCCGCCCGCGCCGATCAAACGCGCTCTCAACGGCGAGATCGAGCTCGCATTCCTGGTCGATGTCGGGCTGCGCAATGTCAAGGGCAAACTCGAGGATATCGCACGCTGGCTGGGTGCCGGCGAGCATGAGAGCGAGCGCGGAGATCATGACGAGCCCGCGCACGGCCATCGGCACGACACCGCAATCACGTCGTTTTGTCTGAGGTTCGAGCGGCCGTTCCCGTGGGCGGTATTCACGCAATGCATGGATGTGCTCACCGCCCTGCGCGGACCCGACCTCCTGCGGGTGAAAGGACTCGTCAACGTCGAATCGCGCGCAGGGCCCATGGTGGTGCAGGGCGTGCAGCACCTCTTTCATCCGCCGGTCGAATTGGCGGCATGGCCGAGCGAGGATCGCAGCTCGCGCATCGTCTTCATCACGCGTGGCATCGGGCGCAGCGAAGTCGCCAACCTGTTCGCCGCCATTGGCGCTGTGCAGGGGCAGGCAAAAGGATGAAGGCGCAAGAACGTAGGTTGGGGTGAACAACGAGAACCCCAACAATCGACGTTCGTTCCGTGTTGGGCATCTCTACGTTCAGCCCAACCTACGCGGGTTGATTGAGTCGTAGGCCGGCAATCCTTTGCCGGCATCGATCGCGGCAAGGGATTGCCGCGCTACCGAGTGAAGCATGGCGGGAAGTGAGTTGCGGGACGGGATGCTCATCGAGTGGGATGTTCCCATCACGATGGATGATGGGTTGGTGTTGCGTGCCGATGTGTTCCGTCCGCCATTGGGGGGCCGTTACCCGGTCATCCTGAGCTACGGACCGTACGCCAAAGGCCTCGCCTTCCAGGAAGGTTACCCCAGTGCATGGCAGCGCATGGTGGCCGAACATCCAGATGTAGCGTACGGCTCCACCAACCAGTACCAGAGCTGGGAAGTGGTCGATCCCGAGAAGTGGGTGCCGGACGGCTACGCCTGCGTGCGCGTCGATTCGCGCGGGGCGGGACGCTCGCCGGGGTTCATCGATCCTTTCTCGCCGCGTGAAACGCGTGATTTCTATCACTGCATCGAATGGGCTGGCGTGCAGCCGTGGTCGAACGGCAAGGTGGGCCTGAACGGGATTTCGTACTACGCCATCAACCAGTGGCACGTCGCGTCGCTGCAGCCGCCGCACCTCGCCGCGCTGTGTATCTGGGAGGGCGCCGCCGACTGGTACCGCGACATGACGCACCACGGCGGCATTCTCAATACTTTTTTCGGCAACTGGTACGACATGCAGGTGAAGACGGTGCAACATGGACTTGGCGAGCGTGGCTCACGCTCACGCGTAACCGGCGGGCTCGTGTGCGGCGACGTGACGCTTTCCGACCGGGAACTTGCCCGTACCCGTTGCGACTTCGGCGATGACATCCTCGCGCACCCGCTCGACGACGCGTACCACAAGGCGCGCTCACCTGTGTGGGAGAAGATTACGGTGCCATTGCTTTCCGCCGCCAACTGGGGCGGGCAGGGGCTTCATCCGCGCGGCAACTTCGAAGGCTTCCAGCGCGCGGCATCGAAGCACAAGTGGCTCGAAGCGCACGGCCTGGAGCACTGGACGCACTTCTACACCGACTACGGCGTCGGCCTGCAGAAACGGTTCTTCGATCATTTCCTGAAAGGTGCGAACAATGGGTGGGAGCGCCAGCCGCAAGTACAGCTCCAGGTGCGCCATGTCGATCGCTTCGTCGAGCGGCACGAGGACGCATGGCCGATTCCACGCACCCGCTGGACGCGTTTCTATCTCGAATTCGGCAATCACGGTTTGACAAACCTGCCGGTGGCGGCGGCCGGCTCTGTTAGCTATGACGCTTCGGGCGAGGGCGTGACTTTCCTGTCGCCCCCGCTCGATGCCGACACGGAGATCACGGGGCCGCTGGCGGCGCGGCTGTCGATTTCCTCGGATACGGCCGACGCGGATCTTTTTCTCGTGTTCCGCGTCTTCACGCCGGATCTGCGGGAAGTGGTGTTCATGGGCGCGATCGATCCTCACACGCCGGTGGCGCAGGGCTGGCTGCGCGCGTCGCACCGCAAGC
>JACQGN010000150.1 GCA_016199545.1 Betaproteobacteria bacterium
CGCAACGCGATTATCGCGATCCGGCTATTGTGCCAACTCCCCGGCGTGTTGCCTAGCGCGCGCGGTTCCTTCCTAGTCGCTGCGCAGCAGCTCGTTGATACTGGTCTTGGCGCGGGTCCCGGCGTCCACCTGTTTTACGATCACCGCGCAGTACAGGTTGCACGAACCATCCGCGGCCGGCAGGGATCCGGGCACCACCACCGAGCCGGCGGGCACGCGACCATGCAGCACCGTGCCCGTCTGGCGGTGAAAGATCCTGGTGCTGGCGCCGATGAAAACGCCCATCGATATGACCGAGCCCTCTTCGACGACCACGCCTTCGACGATCTCGGAGCGCGCGCCGATGAAACAGTTGTCCTCGATGATGGTCGGATTCGCCTGCAGGGGTTCGAGCACGCCGCCTATGCCCACACCCCCGGAGAGGTGAACGTTCCTGCCGATCTGGGCGCAGGAGCCGACGGTGGCCCAGGTATCGACCATGGTTCCCTCGTCGACATAGGCGCCGATATTCACGAACGAGGGCATGAGAACCACGTTGCGCGCGATAAAGGCCCCCTTGCGCGCCGCCGCCGGCGGCACGACGCGCACGCCCGCGCGCTGAAACTGCTCCGCCGTGTAACCGTCGAACTTGGCCCGTACCTTGTCGTAGTACCGGGTGTAACCGTCCTGCAACACGAAATTGTCCTGCAGCCGGAACGAGAGCAGCACGGCTTTCTTCACCCACTGGTGGGTGACCCATCCGCCTTCGACCTTTTCAGCCACCCGCAGCCGGCCCTGATCGAGAAGTTCGATCGCCTGATCGACCGCCTCCCGTACCGGGCCGTGGGCGCCACCCGGGGCAAGGGCCGCTCGTTCCTCCCAGGCGCGTTCGATGGTGCTTCGCAGTTGTTCCATGACGGCACTCCACAATTACAGCGTTGACACAAAATCACGAATGCGGGTTACGGCTTCGGTGCACTCGTCGGCGGACGCAACGAGGGCGATTCGCACCCGGTTCCGGCCCGGGTTGATCCCGCGCGTCTCGCGCGCGAGGTAGCTCCCCGGCAGAACGGTGACGGCCTGTTCGCGGTAGAGGCGCAGGGCGAAATCCGTGTCGCTGCCGGGCGTGGGAGCCCACAGGTAGAACGCGGCATCGGGCGCCTGCACGTCGAGGGCCGGACGCAGGATGGCGAGCGCGGCGTCGAATTTCGCCCGGTAGATCTGCCGGTTTTTCGTGACATGGCGCTCGTCGTTCCAAGCGGCGATGCTCGCCAGCTGGATGGGCGGACACATCGCGCAGCCGTGATAGGTGCGATAGAGCAGG
The DNA here is from genome assembly GCA_016199545.1 of Betaproteobacteria bacterium. Lineage (GTDB taxonomy): Bacteria > Pseudomonadota > Gammaproteobacteria > Burkholderiales > SG8-41 > DSOT01. The sequence goes on from JACQGN010000150.1 coordinate 1,304, forward strand.
AACCGCTTCAGTATGTTCCGGTCGCCCGCCACGAATCCGGAACGCATGCCGGGTACGTTCGAGCGCTTGGACAGGCTGGAGAAGACGACGAGCCGCGGATAACCGCTGCGCCCGAGCTCCTGCGCCGCCTGCAGCGCGCCGAGCGTCGGCCGCGCCTCGTCGAAATAGATCTCCGAATAACATTCGTCCGCGGCGATCACGAATCCATGCCGGTCGGAAAGCGCGAACAGCTCCCGCCAGTCGGCGATCGGCATGACGTAACCGGTGGGATTGCCGGGAGAACACACGTACACCAGTTGCGTGCGCGCCCACGTTTCCTCCGGCAGTTCGCCGAAATCGGGAGCGTAGTTGCGGGCCGGTACGCCGTTCAGGAACTCGGGCGTCGCCTGGGCGAGGAGCGCCGCGCCTTCGTAGATCTGATAAAACGGGTTGGGGCACACCACGACCGGGGCGCGCCGGCCTGGATCGATCACCGCCTGCGCGAACGCGAACAATGCCTCGCGGCTGCCGTTGACCGGGATGACCTCGGTATCGGGATCGAGGTCTTCCAGTTGGTAACGCCGCTTCAGCCAGCCGGCGATTGCGGCGCGAAGCTCGGTGGACCCGCGCGTGAGCGGGTAACTCGCGAGCCCGTCGAGGTTGTCAGCCACGGTGCGCATGATAAATTCCGGCGTCGGATGCCGGGGTTCGCCGATGTGCATGGCGATCGGGCGCAACCGCGGGTTGGGGGTGACGCCGTCAAGCAGCGTCGAGAGCTTCTGGAACGGGTAACTCCGGAGGCGATCGAGATTCGGATTCACTGAGCAGGGTCGTCGTTGAACGGCAACTGGCGGGTGCGGGAAGCGGAGGGCAGCGTGTCGAGGGCCACCGCGGCGCGCGGGCGCCAGCCGCGCTTCACGTGTTCGGCGACAACAGTCGTGTAGATGCCGCCACGCACGAAAAATCTCGCCGCCAGCCGCATGAAACGCGGGCGCGTCGCGCGCACGAGGTCGCCAAGTATCGCATGAGTCACAGCTTCGTGGTACGCGCCCGTGTCGCGATACGACCAGATATAGAGCTTCAGGCTTTTCAGCTCCACGCACAGCCGGTCCGGCACGTAGTCGAGCAGCAGGGTCGCGAAATCGGGCTGCCCGGTGCGCGGGCACAGGCAGGTGAACTCGGGGATCTCCATGTGAATCCGGTAGTCCCGGCGCGGCGCGGGATTCGGAAACGTTTCGAGCCGCCGGCTGGGTCGGTTCGGCATTATCGGATCAGGTCAAATCGGTTAGAATGGCACGCGAAGTTGGCGCAGATTATAGAGCCTATTCGAACACGCGTTCCCAATTTCTCAACGTGACCTGAAGCGTAATATCTTGCGTCTCACCCAGATCAATCTCGCCGGTTTCAAGTCTTTCGTCGATCCCGCACACATCCCGATTCCCGGGCGCCTCGTGGGCATCGTCGGTCCCAACGGATGCGGCAAGTCCAACGTGATCGACGCCGTGCGCTGGGTGCTCGGCGAGACATCGGCGCGTCACCTGCGGGGTGAAACGATGCAGGACGTGCTGTTCAACGGTTCGGGCGAACGCAAGCCGGTGAATCGCGCGAGCGTCGAACTCATATTCGACAACAGCCTGGGCAAGGCCGCCGGCCAGTGGTCGAGTTACGCCGAGATTTCGATCAAGCGCGTGCTGCAGCGCGATGGCGACTCGTCCTACTACATCAATAACCTGCACGTGCGGCGGCGGGACGTCGCGGACATTTTTTTCGGCACGGGGCTGGGCGGGCGCGCCTACGCGATCATCGAGCAGGGGATGATATCGCGCGTGATCGAGTCCAAGCCCGAGGAACTGCGTATTTTCCTGGAGGAGGCGGCGGGGGTTTCGAAATACCGCGAGCGCCGCCGGGAGACGGAAGTGCGGCTCGAAAGCACCCGCGACAATCTGCTGCGCGTTGACGACATCCGGCAGGAACTGGCGCGCCAGATCGGGCACCTGGAGGTGCAGGCCGAGGTCGCGCGACGTTTCCACGGGCTGCAGGGCGAGCTGCAGAAGACCCAAAGCCTGCTGTGGCTCACGCGCAAGCAGGAAGCTGCCGCGACCCGCGCCCGGCACGCGCGGGAGGTCGAACGGCTGGGCGTCGAGCTGGAGGCCGAGACCGCGCGCATGCGGGACGCGGAGCGACGCCTGGAAGAATTGCGAGTCGGGCATCACCGCGCCGGCGACGAGATGCATGCCGCGCATGGGGCGTTGTACGAAGCCAACGCGGAGACTGCGCGTCTGGAGCAGGACATCGCGCATGTGCGCGACAGCAGACAGCGCATCGAAAACCAGCTTGCCGCAGCGCGCGCTCAACTGGAGAACGGCCAGTCGCAACTGGACATGGCCCAGGCGGAGCTGGCCGAGTGGCAAGCGACGCGCGCACGTGCCGAGGAACGCATAAGCGTCTGTGCCGCGGCCGAAGTGGGCGAGGCGGAGAAGCTGCCGGTGGCGGAGGAGACTTATCGCGCCACGCGTAGCCGCCGGGATGAGTTTCAGAGCCGCCTGTCGCAGATCGAGCAGGTGGGGCAGGTCGAACAGACCAAACTCGAGCACGCGTGGCGGCTGGCCGAGCAGCTTGGACAGCGCCGCGAACGCCTGCTCGAGGAGCGGGCTGCGCTCGCGCCGTCCGACAGCGATGGCATGGTGCGCTTGCAGCAGGAGATCCAGTCCGGAGAGCAGGACCTGGCCGCACGTCGCGCGGCCCTCGGCGAGAAGGAACAAGGACTGCTGCGGTTCGAACAGTCGTTGCGCGAAAAAAACGAGGCGCTCGATGCCGCTGCACAGCAACTCACGGAGCTCGAGGCGAGGCGTCACGCACTGCAGCAACTGCAGGATCGCCTGGCGCGCGGGGCGAACATGGAGGGATGGCTCGCGCGCTACCGGCTTCAAGACACGCCGCGGGTGTGGCAGGGGATCAGCATCGAACCCGGTTGGGAGGATGCGCTCGAGGCGGTGCTGCGCGAGCGGCTGAACGGCATCACACTCGACCGGCTCGAGAGATCGCACGACTGGTTCGGCGACGCGCCGCCGGGAAGGATGACGGTGGTCGCTGCCGCGGATGTGCAGCCCGCCGCGCTCCCCGGCATGCCTGAACTCAAGCCCTTGCTGCAATACCTCACCTGCGGCGAGGCGGGACTGAAGGCGGCGCTCGCGGAATGGCTGCACGATGTTTTCGTGGTGGACGATGTGAGCCGCGGCATGGAACTGTGCGGGCGTCTGCCTGCCGGCGCCGTTCTGGTCTCAAGAGAAGGGCACGTCTTTACGCAGCATTCCATCAACTTTTACGCGCCGGATTCGGAACTTCACGGCGTGCTGTCGCGCCAGCGCGAGATCGAGGAGTTGCGGCGCGCCACCGGGGTTCATCAGGTGGAACTGGATGTATTGCGCGAAGCGGCCGCGGCGGTCGATTTCGACATCGGCCGGGCCAAGGACGAGTTGGGGGCGTTGCGCCGGGCGGTGGACGAGACGCAGCAGCGCACGCACGATCTGGAACTCGAGTCGCTGCGGTTGTCCGAGCAGGCCCAGCGCATCACCCAGCGCGGACAGCAGATTGCGACCGAGTTGCAGGAGGTATCCACGCAACTCGCGGAGGAAACCGCTCGCGCGGAGTCCGCCGGAACGGCTTTGACTCGATTGCAGGCGCAGGCTGAGGAGCTGCGGCGCCAGTTCGAATTGTCGACCGATCTCTATGGTCGCGCCGACGCGGTGCTGCGCATGCAGCGCGACGCATTGCAGAAGGCGCAGATCGAGCATCAGGAAGCCTCCTTCAGCCTGCGCGCCGCCCAGCTCAAGATTGCCGAAGTCGAAAACGCCATCCGGAACGCGTCTGCGACGGTCGCGGGACTGCGCGAAGGCATCGGCGCCCAGGAATGCGAGCTCGGTACTTACGATGACGCACCCCTGCAGGAGCGGCTCCAGCAAGCGCTCGCCAATCGCGCGCGGCGCGAGCTGGCGCTTGCCCAGGCGCGTGACGCACTCGAGGGACTGGAGACGCGGCTCAAGGAAGTCGAACAGGAGCGCTTCGCGAGCGAGCAGAAACTCGATCCGCTGCGCGAGCGCATCAGCGGTGCAAGGTTGCGAGAGCAGGAAGCGCGGCTCATCGAGGAGCAGTTCGCGCAGCAGCTCGCGGCGGCCGGGGCGCGTGAAGACGAACTCGGGCTGATGCTCGAGAAGGGCGTGCGCTCGGGGGCGCTGCAGGGAGAGATCGCCCGCCTCAACGAGGAGATACAGGCATTGGGGGCGGTGAATCTGGCCGCGCTCGAGGAACTGCAGGCAAGCCAGGAGCGCAAGGCATATCTCGACGCACAGTCCCGGGATCTGTCGGAGGCGATGGGAACGCTCGAGGACGCGATCCGGCGTATCGACCGCGAGACGCGCGAGCGCCTGCAGCAGACCTTCGATGATGTCAATCGTCATTTCGGGGAGATGTTCCCGGCGCTCTTTGGCGGCGGGCACGCGCGGATGGTGCTGACGGGAGAGGAGATTCTGGATAGCGGCGTGCACGTCGTCGCGCAGCCTCCCGGAAAGCGCAATACCACCATACACCTGCTGTCGGGGGGCGAGAAGGCGCTGACGGCGCTCTCGCTGGTGTTCGCGCTTTTCCAGTTGAATCCCGCACCGTTCTGCCTGCTGGACGAGGTCGACGCGCCGCTCGACGACCACAACACGGAGCGTTTCTGTGATCTCGTGAGGAAGATGTCGGCACAGTCCCAGTTCGTGTTCATCAGCCATAACAAGATCACGATGGAGATCGCCAACCAGTTGCTCGGTATCACCATGCAGGAAGCGGGCGTATCACGGGTGGTCGCGGTCGACATTGAAGAAGCCATGAAGCTTACGGAAGAAGCCGCCTGAGGAGAGGCGCGGGCATGAGCGACTTGCAGTTGAGCCTGGTCGTCGTCGGTCTGCTCGTCGTCGCCGGTGTGTATCTGGCCAACTGGATCCAGGAGCGCAGGTTTCGCCGCCGCCTGGGGGAAGCGTTCGATAGCAACCGTGGGGACGTGTTGCGCGACCCGGCGCCGGCGCCGCCGCTGCGCGTCGAGCCTCAGATCACGGGCGCCGCCAGCGTGCGTGCGGATGAAGCGGGTGCGCCAGGCCCGCGCGGCGGCGAGGCGGTTCCTGCCGCTGCGGCGAGCGGGCCGCTGACGGAATTCGATTCGCTCATCGACTATGTGGCGCAGATCGACGGCAATACTCCACTGCCCGAGCGCGCATTGGATGAGTTGATCGCGAGGACCACGGCGTGCGGAAAGCCGTACCGGATTGCCGCATTCAATCCCCACAGCGGACAGTGGAGCGACCTGTCGCGAGCGGGCCGTGGAGCGTACACCAAGTTGCGCGTAGCGGTGCAGCTCGTCAATCGCTCGGGCTCGATCACGCCGGCGCAGCTTTCCATGTTTTGCGATGCCGTGCGCCATTGCGCCGAACAGAGTGCGGCGACGGCATCCTGTCCGGAGACGTTGGCGGCACTGGAGGCGGCGCGTGAACTCGACGCGTTTTGCGCGGAGGTCGACATCGCAATCGGCGCGAACGTCGTCGCCGGTGAAGATCGCGCTTTTCCGGGCGCCGAGATCCGGGTGCTCGCGGAGGGTGCGGGCTTCCGGCTGGAGCCGGACGGCGTTTTCAGACTGCGCGACGACCAGCGCCGGACGCTGTTGACGCTCGACAATCACGAACCAGCCCCCTTTCTCCCGGAAAAAATCAAGAATCTCGCCACGCGCGGCCTCACCCTGATGCTCGATGTCCCCCGGGTGCCCGATGGTCTCAAGGTGCTCGACCGGATGTTCGATGCCGGCGCGCATCTCGCACAGGCGCTCGGCGGCAGCCTGGTCGATGACAACCGCGTATTGCTCAGCGCGGCCGGCATCGCCAGGATTCGCCAGCAGGTGGCGGGCATCTACGCCAGGATGGAGGCACGCGGCGTCGGCGCCGGCAGCGTGCGCGCGCTGCGACTGTTCTCGTGACCGTCCCCCGGGGCGCTCTGAAGCGCGTCAGTCAGCTGCGCGGGGAGATCGAGCGTCACAACTATCAGTATTACGTTCTCGACCAACCTCTCATCTCCGATGCGGAGTACGACCGCCTGTTCCGCGAGCTGCAGGAACTCGAAGCCAGTCACCCGGAACTGATCACGCCCGACTCGCCGACTCAGCGGGTGGGGGGGAGGGGGCTTGACGCGTTCGAGCCGGTGCGGCATGCCGTGCCGATGCTGTCCATCCGCACCGAGACCGACACCGAGGACTCGGGCGCCATCAAGTTCGATGCGCGCATCCGGCGTGAACTCGGGCTCGTCGCTACCGATCCGCCTGTCGAATATCTGGCTGAACTCAAGTTCGACGGGCTCGCGATCAGCCTGCGGTATGAACTCGGAGTGCTGGTGCGGGCCGCGACGCGCGGCGACGGCGAGACCGGCGAGGATGTCACGCAGAACATCCGCACGATTCGGTGTATTCCGCTGAGATTGCGCCATGATCCTCCGGCCGTACTGGAGGCGCGTGGCGAAGTCTATATGAGGCGGGAGGACTTCAAGCGTCTGAACGAAGCGCAACGCGCGAGCGGTGAGAGGGTCTTCGTCAACCTGCGCAACGCCGCGGCTGGCGGCGTACGGCAACTCGACCCGAAAATAACAGCCGGGCGGCCGCTGTCTTTTTCCGCGTATGGGCTTGGGGCAGTGGCGGGATGGGCGCTCCCTTCCACCCATAGCGGGGTTCTGGATGCGCTTGCCGCGTTCGGTTTGCCTGTCAGCAGTGAACGGACGGTGGCACTGGGTGCTGAGGGCCTGGCGGCTTTTCATCGAGACATTGGCGCCCGCCGCGACAAGTTGCCGTTCGACATAGATGGCGTGGTGTATAAGGTCAACAGTCTCGAACTGCAGCGGCGGCTCGGATTTGTCACGCGCGAGCCGCGCTGGGCCGTGGCCCACAAATTCCCCGCTGAGGAAGCAATCAGCCAGGTGCTGGCCATCGACGTGCAGGTCGGCCGCACCGGAGCGCTGACGCCGGTGGCGCGGTTGAAGCCGGTGTTCGTCGGCGGGGTGACGGTAACCAATGCCACCCTTCACAATGAGGACGAAATCCGGCGCAAGGACGTCCACGTCGGCGATACGGTAGTGGTGCGGCGTGCCGGTGACGTGATTCCGGAAGTGGCGCGCGCGATCTCGGAACGGCGATCGCCGCACGCCCGGCGTTTCGTGATGCCGGCAAAGTGTCCAGTTTGCGGTTCGGCGGTAAGGCGGCTGGAGGACGAGGCGGTTGCCCGCTGCACGGCGGGCCTCTTTTGTCCCGCTCAACGCAAGCAGGCGTTACGGCACTTCGCTTCGAGACGCGCCATGAATATCGAAGGCTTGGGGGAAAAGCTTATCGATCAACTCGTGGACAGCGGGTTGGTCGCGACGCCGGCCGATCTCTACGAGCTTGGCGCCGGCGCGCTCGAAGGCCTCGGGCGCATGGCAGAAAAATCGGCGGGCAAGGTTATTGCTGCGATCGAGAGGAGCAAACGCACGACGCTCGCGCGCTTCATATACGCGCTGGGGATCCGCAACGTCGGCGAGAGCACGGCGCGCGATCTTGCCCGTCATTTCGGCGGCATCGACGCCCTGATCGCGGTGGACGCGGAAGCCTTGGAAGAGGTGCCAGACGTTGGACCGGTGGTGGCCGAGAGCATTGCGCAGTTTCTTGCCGAGCGCCACAATCGTGAGGTGATCAGTGAGCTGCTGGCCGCGGGCATGAGTCTTGAAGCGGCTGCCGTCGACGCGGCGGAGTCGAGCGACGTCAAGGGAAAGACTTTCGTGCTGACTGGTACACTACCCAGCCTGACGCGGGACGAAGCGAAAGCACGAATCGAGGCCCGGGGGGGACGCGTTTCTGGCGCCGTGTCGAAGAAAACCGACTACGTGGTGGCCGGCTCTGATCCCGGCAGCAAGCATGACAAGGCCGAGCAGCTTGGCGTAACCATACTCGATGAGGAGGGGTTGCTGAAGCTGCTGAAATAGTGCGGCGGGACAAGTACGGGAGAGCGATATGTCAGGGCACAAAGCGGGATCCGAAATCGTGCGCCGCCTGTTGCAGGACGATGACTTGCGGGTCATGTTGGATGCGCCGGAGGGCGACTATCGAGTCGAGTACTATACGACCACGATCAGGGACGCCGGTGCTGACGCCCCACGGCGCGTCCGGACATACCGGCTCGTGGACCTGTTCAGAGGCGGCACTACCCAGGAACCCTGGGAAAGGTACGACCTGGACAAACAGACGATGCTTGTCACCAACTTGATGGAGTTTGGAGGTTATCGCGTTTCAAAGGTCGTTGCGGGCTGGAAGGTGCAGTGTCCGGCTTGCGGCCACCTCATGCGCGGGAAGATCTGGGAATCGGTTCCAACAACCTGCGCACGGAAGGGGCCTCCCAGATGCAGGCAAAAGTTCACCGATGACGACATCTCTGAAGAGGCGCACGTCGCCGGTTGACCACAGGTAGACGACATATGTCAGTGATCAGGAAAGCAGTGTTTCCGGTGGCAGGAATGGGCACGCGTTTCCTTCCGGCGACCAAGGCGAGCCCCAAGGAGATGCTGCCGATCGTCGACAAGCCACTGATCCAGTACGCCGTGGAAGAGGCGGTCGCGGCGGGGATTACCGAGATGATCTTCGTCACCGGCCGCAGCAAGCGGGCGATCGAGGATCATTTCGACCAGGCGACCGAACTGGAGGCGGAATTGGAGCGCAGGGGCGGCCGGCACCTGCTGCGGTTGGTGAGAAACATCGTGCCCCCGACCGTTAGCTGTATCTATCTGAGACAGCCCCGCGCGCTCGGGCTGGGCCACGCCATCATGTGCGCTGCGCCCGTGGTGAAGGACGAACCCTTTGCCGTGCTGCTGGCCGATGACTTGATCAATGCCGGCGTCCCGGTCCTGCGGCAGATGAAAGAGGCGTTCGAGCAATGCCGTTGTTCGATCCTTGCGGTGCAGAACGTCGCGCGCCACCAGACGCGGCAATACGGCATCGTCAAGGTAACGGGGCGCGGGGGAAACCTGCGGCAGGTGACGGCGATTGTGGAGAAACCGGCGCCGAGCGCGGCGCCATCAACCCTAGCGGTGGTCGGGCGTTATATTCTCACGCCGCGTATCTTCCACCACTTGCGTCGTGTCCGCGCCGGATCGGGAGGCGAGATCCAACTGACTGATGGCATTGCGTCGCTGCTTGGCGAACAGGAGGTGATGGCCTACCGCTTCCACGGCGTGCGCTACGATTGCGGCGACAAGCTGGGTTATCTCAAGGCTAACGTTGCCTACGGGATCGAACGCCCTGAGTTCGGAGTAAAGTTCAGGAGCTACCTGCGCCGCCTGGTGCGACGGGGGGCGGAATAAGCTCAATCGGCGTATTACCATGTGCTAATATGCATCCGATTCCGGACAAGGAGCCGCGATGGCCGATAAACTGATGATCGTGATGGTCAACACCGACCCTAAGAACCCCGCCGAACTTGGCGCGCCGTTCTTCCAGGCCGCCGTCGCGGCCGCCATGGATTACGAGGTCGAGGTGATACTGACGGCGCGCGCGGGCGAGCTGGCGAAGAAGGGCGTCGCCGAGAAACTCTACGTGAAGGAAGGGTCCCCCAAGAGCGTCTACGACTTCATCAAGGACGCTCACGAGGCCGGGGTCCATTTCAAGGTCTGCACGCCGACACTGGACCTGTGGGGTAATGATCTGATTCCGGAGATCGAGGAAACCGTTGGCGGTGCGTACGTCATTCAGAAGGCGATGGACGATGACGTCGTCACTTTCACTTATTGATCGTGCCGGCGGGCTGCCCGCGGTACGCCGGCGGTGAGGGTCGCCGGTCACGTGACACGCGTGTTCCAGGGAGCCTGCCTGGCGGAGGGCAGGACACGGAACGGCATTGGGTAATGGGCACGGCCGAAAGCGCCTGGGAAGTACTCGCAGGTGCGGAAGAGGTCTGCTCGCCCGCGGCCGTGATGGCGGCCGTGGCGCGCGTTGCGCGCGAGATCACGGCACGGCTCGAGCACTGCAATCCGCTTGCGCTGGCAGTCATGCGCGGCGGCGTCGTATTTGCCGGCCATCTGCTGCCCCTGTTGAGATTCCCGCTTGAATTCGACTACATCGATGTGACACGCTACGGTGACGCGACCCGCGGCGGCGAGATCGAGTGGCGCACCGGACCGGCCAGGTCAGTCGCCGGGAGAGTGGTGCTCGTGATCGACGACATCCTGGACGAGGGGCACACGCTGGCGTTGATCCGTGAAAGGATTCTTGCGGCCGGGGCTGCTGCGTTCCACAGCGCAGTTTTCGCCGGAAAGGACACTGGCCGCCCCAAACGCGCGGCGGCCGATTTCCTGGGCATCACGGTGCCCGACCGCTACGTGTTCGGGTTCGGCATGGACGTGCGCGGCGCCTGGCGCAACCTGCCCGCGGTCTATGCGCTCAAGGACAGCAAGTGCTAGGCGTCATCGGCGGCAGCGGGCTCAGCGGGCTTGCCAATCTCGAGGGCGTGCGGCGCGAGATCGTGCGCACGCCATACGGCGAACCCTCCTGCGCGCTGACGTTCGGCACCATACGGGGCCGCGAGGTCGTCTTCCTGGCGCGCCACGGCTACGGCCATACCATACCGCCGCATCAGGTGAACTATCGCGCCAACCTCTGGGCGCTGCGCTCGCAGCAGGTAAACGACGTGGTTGCCATAGCATCGGTCGGTGCGATCCGAGACGACCTCATGCCCGGCGCCCTGGTGGTGCCGCATCAGATTCTGGATTACACCCATGGCAGGGAATCGACCTTTGCCACCGGCGCCGATCGCGGCGTCCTGCACATTGATTTCACGGACCCGTACTGCCAGAAACTGCGCCGCCGCATACTCGAGGCTGCTGCCGAGGCCGGCCACCACGCGGCTGACGGCGCGACCTATGCCGCGACCCAGGGGCCACGCCTGGAGACGGCCGCCGAGATCGATCGACTGGAACGCGATGGTGCGGATGTCGTCGGGATGACCGGCATGCCGGAGGCGGCACTCGCACGCGAACTCGAACTCTGTTACGCGGCGCTGGCGGTCGTGGTCAACGCTGCTGCCGGACGGGGCGCGAGCACCGGTGGCATACGGATGGAGGAGATCAACGCCATCTCGAAGCTTGCCATGGCGTACGTGCGCAGCATTCTCGAACGGCTGGTGGAAATCGATGGCGATTAGACCGGTACTGAGGATGGGTGACCCGCGGCTCCTTCGCGTTTCGTCGCCGGTCGCGCAGTTCGATACGCCGGAACTGCATGCGTTGATTGCCGACATGCAGGATACGATGCGCGCGCTCAATGGGGCGGGTCTTGCAGCGCCACAGATCGGCGTCGCATTGCGGGTGGTGATCTTCGGAATCGATCACAATCCCCGTTATCCCGACGCTGAAGCGGTGCCCTTTACGGTGCTGGTGAATCCGCTTCTCACGCCGCTCGACGCCGTCACCGAGGATGGGTGGGAGGGATGCCTGAGCGTGCCCGGGATGCGCGGCCTGGTGCCGCGCTTGAAGCGTCTTGAGTACAGCGGTTGCGATCAGCATGGCGCGCGCGTGCATCGCCGCGTGGATGATTTTCACGCGCGGGTGGTGCAGCACGAATGCGACCACCTCGACGGCATCCTGTATCCGCTGCGCATCCGCGACCTGCGCCATTTTGGCTTTACTGCAGAGCTGTTTCCGGGGCAGGACCTGCAGGAAGAGTAACGTTTAGCATCTGGGCGCGGGCGAACCGTCGTCATTGAGTCGTCAGCCCGGCACTGGACGCTCAACGCCAAACGCAAGACATAAAACACCAGGTCAGGTGCGCAACTGTGCCACGAGATCGCTCTCCATCCTAATGACGCTCTTTGGATCCCGCAGCGCTTCCCCGGTGAGCAGAAACGTATCCTCGGCGCGGGCGCCCAGCGTGTTTATCCTTGCGGTATGCAGATTGATGTCGTATCGGGTCAGCACGCGGGCGATACGCGAAAGCAGGCCCGGGCGGTCGCCCGCTATCACCGACAGCACCTGGTAGGTTCCCTTTTCGTCGGGCTGGATATTCACCTCGGGCGAGATCGGAAAGTGCCGTAACTGCCGGCTGAGCCGACCCTTGGTCAGCTCCGGCAGCGGCGTCCGGTGCAGCAACCGCTGCGTGAGCTCGTGCTCGATATAGCTGATCAGGTCACGGTAACGCGGCTGGCGGTTGTCGGGGTCCTGCACCTGGAAGCTGTCGAGTGCGTAGCAGTGTCGCGTGGTGTAGATCTTGGCTTCGAAAATGTCATAACTGATGCTCTCGAAAAAGCTGCAGATGCGCGCGAACAGTTCCTTCTGGTCGGGGACGTACACCATGATCTGCAGCCCTTCTCCGGCGGGTGACAGGCGCGCCTTCACGACGGGTGTCTCCGTGTTCACCCGATAGTAGAGCAGACGGGTGTGCCACGTGATTTCCTGCGGTTCATGCCGCAGGAAGTACGTAGTGTCCAGGTTCTTCCACAGGCTCTCGTGGGCGCCATCCGGTACCGCGTAGAGGCGCAGTTTCGTCAGTGCTTCCGCCTGCCGCGATTGCAGACTCGACGCAAGACTCGCTTCCCGTCCCGTCAACAGCCTGCGCGTGGCGTGGAACAGGTCTTCCAGCAACTTGGCCTTCCAGGCATTCCATACCTTGGGGCTCGTGCCCCGTATGTCGGCCACCGTGAGCAGGTAGAGCGCAATGAGCCGGCGCTCGGAGCCGACCTTCTGGGCGAAAGCCTGGAGTACGTCGGCGTCGCTCAGATCCTGTTTCTGCGCCGTCATCGACATCGTAAGGTGGTGCTCGACCAGCCATGCGACCAGCTCCGCGTCCTCTACCGACACGCAATGTGCGCGGCAGAAGCGCCGCGCGTCCGCCTTGCCGAGCCGGGAATGGTCGCCCCCGCGGCCCTTGGCGATGTCATGAAACAGTCCCGCCAGGTAGAGCAGCTCTGGAGCCGCAAAATCGCTCATCAACCTGCTGCACAGCGGAAACTCGTGCGCGAGTTCCGGTATGGCGAAGCGCCGAAGGTTGCGGATGACCTTGAGTATGTGCTCATCGACGGTGTACACGTGGTACAGATCATGCTGCATCTGGCCCACGATGCGGCCAAACGCCGGGAGGTAGGCTCCGAGGATGTCGTACTGGTGCATGCGCCTCAACTCCCGAACGACGCGGGTCGGGCTGCGCAGGATTTGCAGGAACAGGCCGCGGTTCGCCGGGTCACGCCGGAAGGCGGGATTGATGCGGCGCCGGGCGCGCCACAGCGCGCGCAGCGTTCCCGCCGTCATGCCTTTCAGCTCGTGGTGCTGCTGGAGGAGAAGGAAACTCTCGAACACGGACTCGGGTCTGCGGGAAAAAAGCTGCTCGTCGCGCGCCTCGAGGAATTCGCCGCGAATGCCGAAGTGTGCGTCGATTTCGCGGTACTCGCGGTCGCGCACCGGCGCAATGCGCCCCCGGATGTTCTGCAGCAGGATAATGTTGAGCTGCGATACCGATTTCGCCGTGCGGTAGTAGCGTTGCATGAGCTGCTCGCTCGCCAGCCGGTGCGGGCGATCGCAGAGCTTGAACTGGCGGGCGAGAGCCGACTGGTGGTCGAAGAGCAGGCGGTCCTCACGCCGTCCCGCGAGGTAATGCAGCCGCACGCGCAGCGTCTGCAGAAAAGCCTCATGGCGCTGAATCTCGCGCGCTTCCTGCAACGTGATGACGCCGCGTCGCGCGAGCTCGCGCCAGGTGTTGCCGATCCCTCCTGCCCGGGCGATCCACAGGATGGTGTGCAGATCCCGCAGTCCGCCGGCGCGTTCCTTGATATTGGGCTCGAGATTGGTTTCTTCGTAGCGCGCATGACGCTGCTGTTGCTCGAGGCGCTTTGCCTGCAGGAAAGCAGCAGGATCCCGGGCGCTTTCCATGCGGCCAACGAACCGGCGGAAGAGCGCGCGGTTGCCCGCGATCAATCTTGCCTCCAGGAGGTTCGTCTGTACCGTGATGTCCTGCTGGGCGAGATCGATGCATTCCCCGATGGTGCGCACGCTGTGGCCGACTTCGAGCCCCATGTCCCACAGCATGCCGATGAAGGCTTCTATTTCTTCCCGATGCGGGGCACTCGTAGTCTCTGGAAGAAGAATCAGGAGGTCCACGTCCGAACACGGAAATAGCAGGCCGCGCCCGTACCCGCCGACCGCGACCAGGGCGGTTTCGCCAGGAAGCGCGCAGCAGCGCCACGTCTGCCGCAACTGCCGGTCGACCGCCCTGCTCAGGCGCCGCAGCAGTTCCCCGGCACCGAGTCCCGTGAAAAAGGCATGGCGCAACGCGTCGCGCTCGCGCGCGAGCGCGCTCCTGAACTGGTGAGCAAGCTTCCGGGGCGCGGTTTCGGCGCCCCGCGGGACGACGCCTGTCATGGGATCAGGGGCGATGCGGACGCGCGACCTGGTTCCTCAAGTCGCAATTCCGCTCGGCGTATGGGCCGCTTCCGTCCTGCGCCGGGGCGCCCCAGGCGATACGGTAAGCACCTCGTAACCCGTCTCGGTCACCAGGATGGTGTGCTCCCACTGAGCCGAGAGGCTGTGGTCCTTGGTCACTATCGTCCAGCCGTCTGCAAGCTGCCGGATATCCGCTTTTCCGGCGTTGATCATGGGCTCCACTGTAAACGTCATGCCGGCTCGAAGTTCGAGGCCGGTTCCAGGGTAGCCGTAGTGCAGGACCTGCGGTTCCTCGTGGAACTTGGTGCCGATGCCGTGGCCGCAGAATTCACGCACGACACTGTATCCCTGCCTTTCGGCGTAAACCTGGATCGCATGCCCGATGTCGCCAAGGCGTGCGCCGGGGCTCACCGTCTCGATCCCCCGCCACATGCACTCGAACGTCACCTCGCACAAGCGCTTCGCCTGGATCGATGGCTGAGCGACGAAGAACATCCGGCTGGTGTCACCGTGGTAGCCGTCCTTGATTACCGTGATATCGAGGTTGACGATGTCACCCGACTTGAGCTTCTTTTCGCCCGGCACCCCGTGGCAAACGACGTGATTGACCGAGGTGCAGATCGACTTCGGAAATGGCACGTAGCCGGGTGGGGCGTAGTTCAGCGGCGCCGGTATGGTACGCTGGTATTCCACCATGTAGTTGTGGCACAGCCGGTCAAGCTCGGCCGTTGCAATGCCGGGTTTTACATAGGGAGCAATAAAATCAAGCACTTCTGCCGCGAGCCGGCCCGCGACTCGCATTTTCTCGATCTCTTCCCCGGATTTGAGCTGGACCGCCATGAATCGGATATCACTCACTCGCGCAACGACGAATTGCGACTCGGCAGGACAAAAAACGGTAATTTTAGTCGACAATCAGTACCGCAGGGAAAACTCCGCCAGCGCCTCAATCAAAGCTTGAGCGGATTGGATTTCCTACGCTATAATAACAAGTTAGCTCGCTCCTTAGGTACTCTTGCAGCGGGCAATTCGCACATCCGCGCAGGATTGGGGTGCCGGCCCGTCACGGGTTGGTCGCAACCGCGGATGGAGGTTCAACCCTATCACAGGAGTTTGCATGTCGGTCACGATGCGTCAAATGCTGGAAGCGGGGGTGCATTTTGGACACCAGACCCGCTATTGGAATCCGAAGATGGCAGATTACATTTTCGGGCATCGCAACAGGATCCACATCATCAACCTCGAGAAGACGCTGATGATGTACCAGGGGGCGCTCAAGTTCGTCCGTCAGTTGTCGTCCAACAAAGGCACAGTCCTGTTCGTGGGCACCAAGCGCCAGGCGCGCGATATCATCAAGGAAGAGGCGCAACGGTGCGGCTCGCCATTCGTGGACTACCGCTGGCTCGGCGGCATGCTGACGAACTACAAGACGGTCAAGCAGTCGATCAAGCGGTTGAAGGACATGGAAGCCATGGCCCAGGACGGCTCGATCGAAAAGTTGCCCAAGAAGGAGGCATTGCAGTACGAGCGCGAGATCGCGAAGCTGGACCGAAGCCTCGGCGGCATCAAGGACATGAATGGCCTGCCCGACGCCATGTTCGTGATCGACGTCGGATATCAGAAAAACGCTGTGGCGGAGGCGAACAAGCTCGGGATTCCGGTGATCGGCGTGGTCGACACCAACCATACGCCGGAAGGAATTGAATACGTGATTCCCGGCAACGACGATTCGAGTCGCGCGATCCGCCTGTACGCGCGCGGCATCGCCGACGCGGTGCTTGAAGGGCGCAGTGACACCGTGAAGGAGATCGTGGGCGGCGGTGACGAGTTCGTCGAGATTGAAGATGCCGAGGAAGCGGAAGGCTGACACAAGGCGCTGCGGGGACAAGGGGCGCGAGCCCCTTTTTTTTAACCAATGGAGCAGTTGATGGCGGAAATCACCGCAAGCATGGTTCGGGAGCTGCGCGAGAAGACTGACGCCCCCATGATGGAATGCAAGAGGGCCTTGACCGAGGCCGCGGGCGATATGTCGAAGGCAGAAGAGATCCTCCGTGTGAAACTGGGCAGCAAGGCGAGCAAGGCCGCCTCGCGCATTACCGCGGAAGGCGTGGTCGCAGTGTGGATCGCTGACGGCGGCAAGTCGGGGGGCATGGTCGAACTCAATTGTGAAACAGACTTCGTCGCCAGAAATCCGGACTTTCTCGCACTGGCGGACGCGCTGGCGCAGCTGGTTGTGGCACACGATCCGGCTGACGTGGCGGGACTCGCGCGGCTGTCGCTCGATGGGTCCACGGTCGAGGAGGCGAGACAGGCGTTGGTCGGCAGGATCGGCGAGAACATCACGATACGCCGCTCCATTCGCCTTGCCGCCAAGGGCCGCCTTTCGAGTTACGTTCATGGCGGCGCGCGGATAGGCGTCATCGTTGACTGCGTGGCGGGCGACGAAGTGCTGGGCAAGGACCTTGCAATGCATATCGCCGCCAGCAAACCGGTCGCCCTGGTGGCGGCCGACGTTGCCCCGGGGTTGCTCCGGAAGGAACGGGACATCGCCGTAGCCAAGGCGTCGTCGTCCGGGAAGCCTGCAAACATCGTCGAGAAGATGGTGGAAGGCGTCATCCAGAAATTTCTGAAGGAAGTCACTTTGCTCGGTCAGCCTTTCGTCAAGAACGACAAGCAAACGGTGGAACAATTGCTCAAGTCGAAGGGCGCCTCGGTGGCCGGCTTCGTGCTTTACGTGGTCGGAGAGGGCATTGAGAAGAAAAAGGACGACTTCGCCGCGGAGGTCATGGCGCAGGTCGGGCAGGCCGCCAGAAGCGATACGCGGGCGGCGCCTGCATCCTGAGCGACGAGTTTCCTGATTCGAACGGGACCAGCATGCCGGAGACACCCGCCTACAAGCGAATCTTGCTGAAGTTGAGCGGTGAGGCGCTGATGGGCGACGAGAGCTACGGAATCCACCGCCCCACCGTGGAGCGCATCGTGGACGAGATCGCCGAGGTGGTCCAACTCGGCGTCGAAGTCGCCGTGGTCATCGGTGGCGGCAATATCTTTCGTGGCGTGGCGCCCGCCGCGGCAAACATGGACCGGGCAACCGCCGATTACATGGGCATGCTCGCGACCGTGATGAACGCACTGGCGCTGCAGGACGCGATGCGACGGGCCCATCTGGTCAGCCGGGTGCAGTCGGCGCTTAACATCGAGCAGATCGTGGAGCCCTATATCCGCGGCAAGGCGATGCGTTACCTCGAAGACGGGCGCGTGGTGATCTTTGCCGCCGGAACGGGCAATCCGTTTTTCACCACGGATACGGCGGCGGCGCTGCGCGGCATGGAAATGAACGTGGATCTGGTCCTGAAAGCGACCAAGGTGGATGGCGTCTATACGGACGACCCCAGGACCCACCCCGATGCCATGCGTTACAAGCGGCTCACCTTCGACGAGGCGATCATCAAGAATCTCAAGGTCATGGACGCGACTGCATTGACCCTGTGCCGGGACCAGAAGCTTCCCATAAACGTATTCAGCATTTTCAGACAGAAGGCGCTCAAGCGCGTGGTGCTCGGAGAAGACGAAGGCACGATGGTTCACGTTTAATGTGGAGGCCCGGATGATAGCCGACGTGAAGAAGACTGCGGAGCAGAAGATGAAAAAGACGCTCGAAGCGCTCAAGCATGACCTTGCAAAAGTGCGTACGGGGCGGGCTCATACGGGGCTGCTGGACCACATCACGGTCGACTACTACGGGACCGCTACACCGGTGCCGCAAGTGGGAAGCGTGACGCTGATCGATTCGCGCACGATCGGAGTGACTCCGTGGGACAAGAAAATGACGGGGGCGATCGAGAAAGCGATCCGCGACGCCGGCCTGGGCCTGAATCCCGCGACCCAGGGGGAGGTGGTGAGGGTGCCGATGCCGGCGCTTACCGAAGATCGGCGCCGGGAACTGATCAAGGTGGTGCGCACCGAGGCCGAGAATGGGCGAGTCGCCGTGCGCAACGTTCGCCGCGACGCCATCAGTCATCTCAAGGATCTGCTCAAGCAAAAGAAGGTCGCCGAGGACGAGGAGCGGCGCGCCCAGGACGACATCCAGAAGCTGACGGATCGCCATATTGCCGAGATCGACAAGATGCTGCAGGTCAAGGAAGCCGACCTGCTGGCGGTGTAGCGCGGTGAGCATGGGTGCAGACCGTTCGAGTCGCCCGGGCGCCGAGGCTCGCGCGGCACGCTCCGACCCGCATCATGTTGCGATCGTCATGGATGGCAACGGGCGCTGGGCGCGGCAACGCTTCCTGCCGCGGGTTGCCGGCCACAGGCGTGGGGTGGAGGCGGTGCGTGAGGTGGTGCGGGCCTGCCGCGAGCGCAAGATTGGATTCCTGACGCTGTTTGCGTTCAGCAGCGAAAACTGGCATCGTCCAGCCGATGAAGTGTCGTACCTGATGGAACTGTTTGCGCTCGCGCTCGAGGACGAAGTGGGCAAACTGCACCAGCATGGCGTCCGCTTCCGCGTGGTCGGCGATTCGTCCCGCTTCGGTTCGCGACTGACCGATCTCATCGCCCGGGCTGAGCACCTGACCCGCGAAAATGCCGGGCTGGCGTTGACCGTGGCCGCGAACTACGGCGGACGCTGGGACATGGTGCAGGCGATCAATCGCATGCTGGTCGAGCGGCCTCCGACGGGCGCGCCGATCTCGGAGGCGGATCTGGCCCCGTTTCTCGCGCTGAGTTATGCCCCGGAACCCGATCTGTTCATCCGCACCGGGGGTGAGCAGCGTATCAGCAATTTTCTGCTGTGGCAGATCGCCTATACGGAACTCTATTTTACCGACACGCTGTGGCCCGATTTCGACGCAGCTGCGTTCGAGGAAGCCCTTGTCGCCTATCGGCGCCGCGAGCGCCGCTTCGGCCGCCTCGAGGCAAGCGTGTCGCAGGCTGCCGCCGGCTGACCCCGGCGCGCCTGTCCCGGCGTCGGGTACCCGCGAGCGATGTTCCCCCAGCGCCTGCTTACCGCGGTTGCCCTTCTGTCCGTTTTCGTCGGCGCCATGTACGTTTTGCCCCGCGTTTGGTGGTCAGCGTTCCTTGTGCCCGGACTGTTCGTTGCCAGCATGGAGTGGGCGCGGCTCGCGCGATGCGGGCGCGGACAAGGTGTGCTCTTCGCGGCCATGACTCTTGTGTCATTCCTGGCGCTTCTTTGTGCGGCGGAGCCGGGAGCGAGCGATTGGCCGAGCGTGAATCTTCCCGCCACCCTGACTTACCTGGCCGCAACCGTTTTCTGGTTGGCCATCGTTCCCATCTGGCTTGCGGCCGGATGGCGGACGCGGCACCCGGTGGTGCTGGGAGTCGCGGGCTGGCTGGTGCTGGTCCCCACGTGGCTCGCATTGGTCGAGATGCAGGCTGCTCCTTCGCAAAGTCTGTTCGTTCTGGGCGTCGTCTGGATCGCGGATACCGCCGCTTATATGGTGGGGAGGCGTTTCGGACGTCACCGGCTGGCGCCGACGATCAGTCCGGGGAAAACGTGGGAGGGCGTGGCTGGAGCGGGCCTAGCAGTGGCGGTGTATTATGCATTGGCTTGGGCGGCCGGCTTTCCGCAGAACGTGGCATGGAATGTGGCCGGCGGCTCGGTCGTCGTTGCACTGGTTGCCGTGATGAGCATCGAAGGGGATCTGTTCGAGTCGTGGATAAAGCGCCAGGCCGGGGTGAAAGACAGCGGAACTCTGCTGCCCGGCCACGGCGGCCTGCTCGACCGGATCGACGGGCTGACCGCGAGCGTTCCGGCAGTGGTCCTGCTCATGCAGGTACTGCCAGCCACGATGAGCGCGTGACGATGGCGGCATTGCGGCACCTGACCATCCTTGGATCGACCGGGAGTGTCGGAATCAGTACGCTCGATGTCGTGGCACGGCATCCCGAGCGGTTCCGCATTGCTGCCCTCGCGGCGCGTAGCCGCGTCGACGTCCTGTTCGATCAATGCGTCCGCTTCCGGCCCGATGTGGCGGTGATGCTGGAAGCGCGGGCCGCAGAGCAGCTCGATCGCAGGCTGAGGAGTGCGGGTGTCGAGTGCAGCGTGCGCTGCGGCGCCCATGCGCTTGAGCAGGCCGCGGCATTGCCTCACGTCGACACCGTCATGGCTGCGATCGTGGGCATCGCCGGTTTGCGTCCTACGCTGGCGGCGGCGAAAGCCGGAAAGAAGGTCTTGCTCGCCAACAAGGAATCGCTGGTGACCGCCGGTCCCGTGCTGATGGACGCCGTGCGCAAAGGCGGGGCGACGCTGCTGCCGATCGACAGCGAGCACAA
>JACQGN010000113.1 GCA_016199545.1 Betaproteobacteria bacterium
CCCACCCAGGCGTACCGCAAGATACACCTCGTGCCGTTCGGCGAGTTCATCCCGCTGCGTCCGTTGCTGGGCTGGATCGTGTCCGTGCTGTCGATACCCCTGCAGGATTTCTCGGCGGGCCCGCCCGACGCCCGGCCGCTGGAGGTCGCCGGCCAGCGCGTCGCCGTCAACATCTGCTATGAGGATGCCTTCGGCGAAGAAATCATCCGCCAGCTCCCGCACGCAACGCTGCTCGCCAACGTCAGCAACGTCGCCTGGTTCGGGCGCTCGATCGCGCCGGGACAGCACCTGCAGATCTCGCAGGCGCGCGCACTGGAGACCGGCCGCTACATGCTGCGCGCAACCAACACCGGGGTGACCGCGGTCGTCAATCCGCGCGGGGAGGTCGAGCGGCAGGCTGCGGAGTTCACGCGCGCGATCGTGACCCACCGCGTGCAGGGTTTTGCGGGCGCAACGCCGTACGTCAGGTGGGGCAATTACGCGGTCCTCGCGCTCGCCGCCATCATGCTGATCGCCGCAGTCTGTCGAACACCTGCGTTCGACAGACTGAGAGCAAAACCGCCCGCGAATTTCGAATGAAACCCAAGGTAACGACCCCAATTGCCCTTCGATGGGCACGCGTGTAAGCCGGAGATGAGCTTTTTCACTGTGATTTACTTCCGTTATCGTGCGGGCGGTTTTGCCTAAGGAGCTTGTCGCATGTTAAGTCCGACAAGCTCCTAAGCTGTAGAATCCGCATGTTAAAGCGCTCTCCGCCGGCATGATCACCTTTCAGCAGGTCATATTGACTCTCAACCAGTACTGGGCCCGGCACGGTTGCGTGCTGCTGCAACCCTATGACATGGAGGTTGGCGCCGGCACCTCGCACACCGCGACCTTTCTGCGCGCCGTCGGCCCCGAGCCATGGCGTGCCGCTTACGTCCAGCCCTCGCGCCGGCCCAAGGACGGCCGATACGGGGAAAATCCGAATCGCCTGCAGCACTACTACCAGTACCAGGTGGTGCTGAAGCCCTCGCCGCTCGATATCCTCGATATCTACCTCGGCTCGCTCGAAGCGATCGGCATCGATCCGCAAGCCCACGACATCCGTTTCGTCGAGGATGACTGGGAAAACCCCACGCTCGGCGCCTGGGGCCTGGGCTGGGAAGTGTGGCTGAACGGCATGGAAGTCACGCAGTTCACTTACTTCCAGCAGGTCGGCGGTCTCGACTGCAGGCCGATCACCGGCGAAATCACGTACGGGCTCGAGCGCCTCGCGATGTATCTGCAGGGCGTGGAGAACGTGTTCGATCTGGTCTGGACGCCCGGCGTCACCTATCGCGACGTCTATCACCAGAACGAGGTCGAGCAGTCGACCTACAACTTCGAACAGTCGAACGCAACGATGCTGTTCGAGCATTTCGGTCATTACGAGTCCGAAGCGAAACGCCTGATGCAGGCGCGGCTGGCGCTGCCCGCCTACGAGATGGTGCTCAAGGCCGCGCATGCGTTCAACCTGCTCGATGCGCGCGGTGCCATCTCGGTGACCGAGCGCGCCGCGTACATCGGGCGCATCCGCAACCTCGCGCGCAGCGTTTCGCAGGCCTATTTCGACTCGCGCCTGCGCAGCGATTTCCGGATGTGCCCGCCGGAACAGTTGCTGCGCCTCGGCATCGACCTCGCGGGCATGAAGGCCGCGCTGCAGCAATGAGTAGCGGCATGCGCGCGAGCCTGCTGGTCGAACTGTTCACCGAAGAACTGCCGCCGAAGGCGCTGCAGCGCCTCGGCGAAGCGTTCAAGGACCAGGTCGCAAGCGGGCTGATCCGGGCACAACTGATGGACCGAGGCGAGCTGCGCTTCGTTCGGGTCTTCGCCACACCGCGCCGGCTGGCGGTCTTGATCAGGGACGTATTGGACAAGGGTGAGGATCGTGTTGAACCCAGGAAACTGATGCCGTCGAAAGTGGCGTACGGCGCGGACGGCAAGCCGACCGGACCCCTGATGAAACGGCTGGAAAAGGAGGGCGCTTCCACGAGCCAGCTCGAACGCAGGAACGAGGGCAGTACCGAGTATGTGTATCTCAACCAGACGCTTCCCGGCGTCACGCTCGCCACCGGGCTGCGGCTCGCACTCGATGATGCCATCGCAAAGCTGCCCATCCCCAAGGTGATGAGCTACCAGCTCGCGGACGGCGCCACCACTGTGCAGTTCGTGCGCCCGGTGCACGGCCTGGTGGCCCTGCACGGCGACAAGGTGGTCGAGATCTCCCTGCTCGGCCTGAAAGCGGGCCGCATCACCCATGGGCATCGGTTCCAGGGCGTGAAGGACATCCCGGTTGCAACTGCCGACGCCTACGAGGAAGCGCTCGCTGCGCACGGCAAGGTCATCGCATCGTTCGACGATCGACGCGACGAAATCAAGCGCCAGCTTGCGGCATGCGCTTCCGCCGCGGCGGCTTCGCTCGGCTCTGAACCCGATTACGAAGCGCTGCTCGACGAAGTCACAGCCCTCGTCGAGTATCCGACCGTATACGCCGGTGAGTTCGACGCCGCGTTCCTGGCGGTGCCGCAGGAGTGCCTGGTGCTTACCATGCGCGCCAACCAGAAGTACTTTCCGCTGTTCGGCGCGGCAGGCAGGCTGACGAACCGCTTTCTCATCGTCAGCAACATGCAACTGGAGAATCCAAAGAACATCATCGAAGGCAATCAGCGCGTGATCCGGCCGCGGCTCGAGGATGCGCGCTTCTTCTACAACCAGGACCGGAAATCGCGCCTCGAGGAACGCGTGCCGCAGCTTGCCAAGGTCGTCTATCACAACCAGCTTGGCAACCAGCTCGAGCGCGTCGAACGGATTCAACTGCTCACGGGCAACATCGCGCGCGGCATCGGCGCCGATCCGATGCTGGCCGAGCGCGCCGCGTGGCTGGCGAAGGCGGATCTCCTGACCAACATGGTCGGCGAGTTCCCCGAATTGCAGGGCGTGATGGGGCGCTATTACGCGCTTCACGATGGGGAGCCGAAAGAGGTCGCCGACGCGATCGAACAGCACTACCGTCCCCGTTTCGCCGGCGACGCGCTCCCCGAAGGTGGGGTCGCCTGTGCCGTCGCGCTGGCTGACAAGCTCGACGCGCTCGCCGGACTGTTCGGCATCGGGCAACAACCGAGCGGCGACAAGGACCCGTTCGGGCTGCGCCGCGCGGCGGTCGGCCTGATACGCATTCTCGTCGAACGCTCGTATCCGCTCGCCTTGAATGACCTGGTGAATGCGGCATTCGCCGGCTACGCAGGACGGGTTCGCCAGGCGCACACCGACGTCGGAATGTTCATCTTCGACCGCTTCGCGGGCTACCTCAAGGATCGCGGTTACTCGACGCTCGAAGTCGATGCCGTGTTGAGTCTCAATCCGATACGGCTCGATCTCGTGCCAAGCCAGTTGCAGGCCGTAAGAGAATTCCTCGCGCTGCCGGAGGCGGCAAGCCTTGCGGCCGCCAACAAGCGGGTCGCCAATATCCTGCGACAGGCGGCGGCGAAAGGTGAATCGTTCGTGAATGCCGACGTGCAAGGACTGCGGGAGCCCGCAGAGAGGGCGTTGTTCGACGCGCTCGGTCAGGCTTCGCGCGCGGCGAAGCTGCTTTTCAAGCGGGGCGATTTCACCGGCTATCTGAAGACTTTTGCCGTGCTCAAGTCGCCGGTGGATGCATTCTTCGATTCCGTCATGGTCATGGCCGAAGACCCCGAGCTGAGGCGCAACCGGCTGGCGCTGCTCGCGGACCTGCGCGCAGAAATGAATCGCGTCGCCGACATCTCGAAACTTGCCGTATAAGGGCAGTGAACAGGAAACAGTGAGCAGTGAGCAGTGA
>JACQGN010000114.1 GCA_016199545.1 Betaproteobacteria bacterium
GCGCGGTTGGGTGAGCCGAAAGCTCGTAACAGGTCGTGAGCTCGCGAGACTCATCGCCGATCTCTCGACGACGGTTGATCTACATCAACATATCGTGCCGACGAGCGACCTATGTTGTGAGTCGAGCGAAACAGGGGAACGCCATCATGTACAAGCGCATCCTCGTGCTCGGCAGTGTTGCGGAGGGCGTGCTTCGCCGCGCGACGGCGCCGGTATTGCTGCTGCGTCCTGCGGCATCCGAAACGGGGTTGACTTGAATCAATATCCCGCGTCCTCGGGTCCATTAGCCTGTCTGGCAAGTCCAGGTCCACTTTAGACGACGAGGCGATACGATGCCCACGAAAAATCCGCTACCCCAGGTTGGCGCTCCCGATCCCGAACACAAGACTTCACCGATCGTGGACGAGGACGATGAACTGTCGCTCGATCTTGAACTGGAGACCGGTGCGTGCTACTTCAACGGGGTGGCCTATCGGATGGGCCAATACGTGCGCAGCGGCAGCGAGCTCCTGCACTGCGAGGAGCGCGGCGTCTGGGTGCGCAAGGGTGAAATGCGGCCGGAGCAGGCCAGGGAGGCAATATGAGCATCAGTACTCTCGCTCAACGTGTCGTGGTGACGATCCACCGGCAGGCGACCACCGAGGACGCGGCAAGCTTGATGCGCAGCAGCCATATCGGCGACGTCGTTGTCGTGGACGCAGCCAACACCCGCGTGCCCGTGGGCATGATTACTGATCGCGACATCGTCGTCAAGGTCATCGCCCAGGGCCTCATCCCGGCGCAGACACCGGTCGGCAGCGTCATGAGCAGCCCCGTGCTTACGCTGCGGGAGGAGGACGGGTTCATCGAGGCGCTGGACAAGATGTCGGCGCACGGTGTGCGACGCGCGCCGGTCGTGGACCGGGACGGGAACCTGCGCGGCCTGATTTCGGTCGATGACCTGGTGCCGCTGCTCGCCCGCGAGCTGGCCAAGATCGGCGCGCTGATCCGGCATGGGCAGGCCGCTGAGATACAGAAGACCGAGCATTCGTTAAGTGACGAGTTCGCGACCTGAGTGATCGCAACATCCGAGCAGATGACTCCAGGTGGAGCCGCGTGATCTTGTCAGAGGGTTTCAGGCGACGGCCGGCATCACTTCGCGAGCGAAGAGTTCCATCGAGCGCAGCACGCGCGCCTGGTCGAGGTCGCCGAACCAGAAGCTGCAATTGAAGTGCGAGATGCCCACGAGTTCGCGCACGCGCTGGATCTGGCGGATCACCGTGTCGGGCGTCCCGATGATCAGATAGCGGTCGAGGAGTTCGTCGATGGTGGGCTCGGTCTTAGCCGGCACCGGAATGGCGTTGCCACGATCGACTTGCTCGTAGTTGTTGCGCAGGCTCAGCGTCACCCGCATGTTCCAGAGCGCCTGCTCGGCGGCTTCGCGCGCATCGGCTGCGTCCTTCGTAACGTACACCGCCCGCTGCACGCCGATGAGCGGCTGCTGCGCCGGCTTCATGTCGGCATTCATGCGCTTGACGTGCTGGCCGAATTCGGCGAGCCGCTCCACAGGGATGCCAAATCCGCCGGTGAGCACGTTGAAGCCGCGGCGCACCGCTGCTTCCAGCGCATACTGACTCTGCGCCGTGATCCAGATCGGCGGATGCGGTTTCTGCAGCGGCTGGGGAAAAAGCGAGGTCTCGGGAATCTTGAAGAGCTTGCCCTCGTAGCTGAAGGGCCGTCCCTCGAACGATTTCTGGAGAATGTCGATCGATTCCTCCCACCGCTGGCCGCCGGAATCGAGCTGCAGCCCGAAGCGCTCGAACTCGTAGCGCTGATAGCCGCGCCCGAGCCCGATATCGAGCCGCCCGCCGCTCACCACGTCGAGCGTGGCGATTTCCTCGGCGATCACCAGCGGATGGTGCAGCGGAACCACGACGACCGCCGTGCCTACCCGCAGCTTCGTCGTCTTCGCGGCAATGTAGCTCGCGAGCTGCAACGGGCGGGACAGATAGCCGTAGGTCGAGAAGTGATGCTCGGCCAGCCACACGTTGCGATAGCCGAGGGTTTCGGCGGCCTGCGCCTGCTCGAGCGCGCGCGCGTAGATCTCCTGCGAGGAGCGCGCCGACGGCGACTGCATGAGAAGGAAAGTTCCGATGTCCATGGTCAGCCTCTCGGCGCACGTCATGACAAATGCTTCGGTGGCATCAGGTAGTGCGCCGCGCAACTTGGCCTGAAACCTGTCATTGCGAGTAAAACGAAGCAGTCCCGTTGCTGGCAACGTAACCGCGCCCGCCGCGGGATCGCTTCGTCAGCGAGCTTCCTCGCGATGACACCGACTGCCTGTCAGCGGTTTGTTACGCTCGATCACGATGCAAGCGCGAACATCGGCACCGACGCGCCGCCTTCGGTTTTCCGGAAGACCACCTTCACCTTCTGCCCGATCCGGATCGTGTCGAGATCGCAGTCGACGATGTTGGTCATCATCTTCACGCCCTCGTCGAGCGTCACGTAGGCAATGCAGTAGGGAACGGGGCCGCCGCGGCGCGTCACGCTATAGGTGTAGATCTCGCCGGTGCCTTTTGCCTGCACCCACTCGACCTTGTCGCTGAAGCAGTGCGGGCAGAGGCCGCGCGGGTAGTGGTGGTACTCGCCGCAATCCCTGCATTTCTTGAGCATCAACTTGCCCTCGGCCGCGGCGTCGAAGTAGGGCTGGTCGCCGGGATTCAATGCCGGGTCGCGGAGTTTTCTTTCCTGGTATGGGGTGGCCATCGTGTTACTCCCTTTCCATGATCAATGTGGCGCTGCCGTGCCGGTGCCCGAGGGCGCCGCCGGTGCCGTGCGCGAGCGCGAGGTCACAGTTTTTCACCTGGACTTTGGGGTGTGCTTCCCCGCGCAACTGGCGCACGGCCTCGATGATCTTGGTCATGCCGCCGCGGTTCGCCGGGTGGTTGTTGCACAGCCCGCCGCCGTCGGTGTTGAACGGAAACTTTCCGCTGCCGGAGATGAGGTTGCCGTCGGCGACGAATTTTCCGCCTTCGCCTTTCTTGCAGAATCCGAGATCCTCGATCTGCATCACGACCGTGATCGTGAAGCTGTCGTAGATCGACGCGTACTTGATGTCGGAGGGCTTGATACCCGCTTCCTCGAACGCCCGCGGACCGGTCCACACCGCGCCTGAATAGCTGAGATCGACCTTGCCGCCCATCTGGCCCTTCGTCGTCTCGCCCGCGCCGGTGATTTTCACCAGCGGGCGCTTGAGCTTCTTCGCGATCTCGGGCCGCGCCACGATCACCGCACCGCCGCCGTCGCTCACGACGCAGCAGTCGAGGCGATGCAGAGGGTCGGAAATCATCGGCGAGTTGACCACTTCCTCGACCGTCACCAGGTTACGGAGCATCGCGTTGGGGTTGTGCTGGGCGTGGTGCGAGGCCGCGACCTTCACCCAGGCGAGCTGTTCGCTGGTGGTGCCGTACTCATGCATGTGGCGCATCGCCACCATCGCGTAGAGATTCACCGTCACCGGGCTGTATGGCATCTCGTACGGGGCATCGGGGAGGTTCACGCCGCGGTCCCGCACTTGCGTGCCGGAACTTCCTTCCGAGTTAGGGCGGCCGGCGAGCGTCACCAGCGCGATGTTGCACTTCCCCGCCGCGATCGCCTGCGCCGCGTGGGCGACGTGGACCAGATACGAACAGCCGCCCATGTCCGTGGAGTCCACGTGGCGGAGCTTCAGGTTCATGTAGTTGGCCATGCTCCAGACATTGGCCCCGGGGGCGTCGCCGGCGCAGAAGTAGCCGTCGATATCGTCCTTCTTGAGACCCGCGTCCTCCAACGCCCCCTTGGCGACCTCGGCGTGGATCTGCGCGACCGATTTGTCGGGCGCTTTTCTGAGCGGATGCTCGTAAGCGCCCACGATGCAGGCTTTGCCTTTGATGCTCATATGTTCGTCCCTTTGAATTGAAGTCGGCTCAACGCACGTCATTGCAGCGAAGAAGTTTGTGCAAAAACCCGTACTGTGTCATTGCGAGGAACGGCAGCGACGAAGCAATCTCGCGGCGGGCGCGGTTACGTTGCTTGCAACGAGATTGCTTCGTGCCTCGCAATGACGGACAGCCATCTTGCTACACAGACTCGTACGCCATAATGAGATACGCGGTACCGGCCGAATTGACTGCTTTGCATACCGCACCAACCATCAATGATACAAGTATTTTGAACGCAAACGCGTCCGCATCGCGGACTCCGCTTTATCTCACGTTTTCGCTGATGCTGTTCGGGTTCAGCAGCATCGGCTCCGCACGCGTCACGTTTTCACTCTACGCGCTCGAGTTGGGCGCCTCCGCCTCTGCGGTGGGGGTGCTCGTGGGCCTGCTCTACGTTTTTCCGCTGTTCATCTCGTGGCCGGTCGGTCGCTATGCCGATCACGTCGGCTCGCGCGGGTTGCTCCTTATCGGCGCCGCCTGCGGCGCGGTCGCCATGCTGATCCCGTATTTCGTGCGGGAACTGGCGGCGCTCTACGTTGCGTCGATGCTGATGGGCATGTCGTTCACGCTCTACAACGTGCTCCTGCCGAACATCGTGGGCCTGCTGAGCGAGGCGCACGAACGCCCGCGAAACTTCAGCAATGCAAGCCTTGTGGGTTCGATCACGATGTTCGCGGGGCCGCTCCTGGCGGGGATTGCGATCGATCTCGCGGGCCATGCGCTGGCATGCCTTTACCTGGTGGCGCTGTCGGCGTCGGCCGGCGTGCTGCTCATCGCGTGGGGCTGGATGCTGCCCGGTGGCAGCCGGCAGCCTCGGTCGGGAGGCGGGATTCGGGACGCGCTGACTGACCCCCCGATGGTGCGGGCGCTCGCGACGAGCGGCCTGGTGCAGGTGGGGCAGGATTTGTATCAGTTCTACATTCCCGTTTACGGCCACGGGCTCGGCCTTCCGGCTTCGGCTATCGGCGCGCTGCTCGCAACGCTCGCGGTGGCGTCGTTCCTCGTGCGCATCACTCTTCCCCGGCTTATGGCAAGGTTTGGTGAGGAACGGGTGCTTGTCGTCTCGTTCTATCTTTCAGCCGCGGGGTTCGCGCTGGTGCCGTTCTTCGAAAGCATTGCGGTGCTGGCGGTGGTGTCGTTCGCGTTCGGACTCGGCGTGGGCTGCGGCCAGCCGATCACGACGCTCCAGATCTTCAGTCGTTCCGCGGAGGGCCGTTCGGGCGAGATGCAGGGGCTGCGGCAGAGCGTGAACAATGCCATGCGCGTGAGCGGTCCGGTCGTGTTTGGATTCGTCGCGACGGCCTTCGGCTTGCCCCCGGTATTCTGGATCAGCGCGCTCATGATGGGCGGGGGCGGCATCCTGTCGCGCCCGCGGCGCAACAAGTGAACCCCGGCTGACTCCCCTCCTTTTCAAGGAGGGGTGGCCCGTAGGGCCGGGGTGGTTTAAAGCGGAGGCTCGCATGCCCACCACTCCGTCGCTTCGCCTCACCCCTCCTCAACGAGGAGAGGAGCTCATCTCGTTTCGTGCTTCATGTATTCCTATAACGTTTCCGATCAGCGACCGCAATGAAGCGGTCCGCTGCATGGGTTGGGCGTCAATGTTATCGTCGCAGGCCCGCGCATTACCGAAGTTGCCCGCGCACAATCTCAAGGAGCGCCGTCAACTCGGACGTCATGGGTTCAGCGCCGGGAGAGACAATGCCGTAAACATCGGTTGGCCGCCTGCGCCGTAAGTGAGCCAGTGCCGGTGTTTGATTCCATTCCTATGACGCCCAACGTCTTGGTGAGCGGCAGGCCAGCGCAGACGAAAGAAGTGGCACGGAGCATATGGCCCGTCCG
Source organism: Betaproteobacteria bacterium (assembly GCA_016199545.1). Taxonomy (GTDB): domain Bacteria; phylum Pseudomonadota; class Gammaproteobacteria; order Burkholderiales; family SG8-41; genus DSOT01. The sequence continues at coordinate 5,802 of JACQGN010000114.1, forward strand.
CTCGACCTAAAGTTTGTACCGCTCAAACGACTGATTGTTGGCTAATTTCAACTTGCGTCACGTTAGTAAGTGCGATGTGATTAACTGTCCAAATCCGACCGCCTGGAGCATTGTAGCGTGCGTCGAAACTCCGTACCGAGGCAACGGTTAGCCACTCGTCAAATGGGAACTGGTCGAAGTCATGTTGGTCCTCAATAAGACCTATGAACATGGGTTGATTAGTCACGCCACGACCCGAAATGAAACTCATGATTCGAACAAAAAAGCCGAAGATGGAAAATATTGGGCCGGAGCCAACGGTCTCATGTTTCAGGGACCTCAAGAATTTGACGCGCATTCCAGGAGAGATGATTTCTGTAATCGGAAGCCTTTTTCTTGTCAGTACCCGTTGAAGGCGGCTAAATGGTTCAAGGCACGATGATGACTTTTTCACTCCAACTCTGGCGAATCTCCCGCTATCGTCAAGATATTGCTCACCCCACCCTAGAGCCCCCAGGTGTTGTCGCATTGATATTTCTGAATTCTTGTACATGTCTAAATCCCGAAGCCTAACGCTTTGGTGAGCCGCGCCAGACTCGGACAGAACCGCGAAGCGCCGCCGTCGGGTCACGGCGTCGGCTCGAGCAAAGAGTGTTCTCATGAGGCATCACGTTTCCACTTCTCTTCGAATTCCTTTGCTTTTCTTAACTGAAATTTGGTTGCCTTTTTTTTGAAAAAGAGAAAATAGCAAAGTAAAAACAGGGCAAGGAATCCCAGAAGAAACAGACCAGCCGCGTCCCACTTATAGTTGTTTGCCCCCAACCATTGAAGCACAAAGCCCACGATGAGTAATGCGGTGCCGGTTATTCCGTCCGTTCTTGTCTCAATTCCCGCTTCAAGCACACCTGCGTTCCCGCCGTAGAACGTTTGGCTATTAAGAAAAAATGCTGATATTTTCGTGGAAAAAAACGCGTAGCCCAAAATTGATACGCCAATCCCATCATAAACGAGACCAACTGAATTCAGATCAAGCAAGTTGTTCATATTGAACACTAACGTTCCCGATGATGCGCTGCGGAGCAGTCACAATCGACCGGGCGGTTAGGTGCTGGATCGCGCCACCAGTGGGAACTTCTCGGGGTGGCGGATGGATTCGACGGCCAGATCCACATCAAGGTCGGGCCAGTAGAGATGATGCGGTTGAGGACGCTCGACATTCGTGAGCTTGGCGATCGGAGCGTCCTTGAACCAGGGAAACGCCGAAAAAGGCACAAACAACTCCTCGGTCCCCAGCATCAGCCAGAAACCGTGAGTCGAGACGTTCGTGACCTCAACTTCCGAAGTGCTTGCGCCAGGCAGCACGGATGTCATTTTCGTGTCTCCGGATCAACCCTTCCGCCGCCCGAATCTGGCGGTCGTTCAGGCCGTAATTCTGCGCCAGTTCGATCAAGGGCTCAAGCCAGAACTTCGCTTCCCCGTCCGCGTGATACACGTGCACGTGGAGCCGGGACTCCTCGCGCGAGAAGAAAAAGAAGCGAAATCCATCCTCGCGAAAGATCGTCGGGCTCACGAGATGTTCGTCCAGCACCTAACGCCTGTTACGCGCTCTAAGGCAGATCGTATCTCACTGCGACGGCGGCGCTGGCGATCACTGCCATATCATGGTTGCCTTCGGCGGGCACGTCCAATCCGCCCTTGACGAGTTTTACCGTGACCTTTCCATGCGGCAGGCTGGCTTTGACCTTCGCGGCATCGACCTGGTCCGGGCGCTGCACGCCGATCGTAACCTCAACTTGCGTTGCTCTCGAATCGAGGCCGAGCGAGCGTAGCCAGCTCATGGACGAGTGATGCAGCGCATCCTCGACCGCGCGCAGCGCGGCCTTGGTGTAGTCGGCACCGTGCAGATCGTTGCCGGCGCCCATTTCCAGTATGACTCGTTTCAGTGGCATCGCGCTGCTCCTCTACACATCAAGGCGGACGACGGCCGCTGCGTGCGCGAGCACGGTCGAGCCGGTGCCGGCGTCGTTCGGAATTTCCAGGCCGCCTTCGACCACCTTCACCGTTCCAGTACCATGCGGCAGCACCGCAAGCACCTCGTCCTTGTTGACCCGTTCGGGTTTCGGAACGCCGATCAGGACTTCCACGACCATGGAGTCGGTTGGCTTTCCCAGCGCCGCGGCGACATTGAGCGAGTTGTGCCAGAGCGCGTCACGCAACGCCCGCACCGCGGCCTTGGTGTAATCGGCGCCGCGTATGTCCGTGCCCATGCCGATCTCCGTCACCATGCGTTTCATGGTCATAGCCGTTTCCTCCTGTGATCTGCGATCCTGATGTCTGACCGACATGTTACTCCGGCCTGAACGCAACGTGTATGGCTCGACCGTGGAGTGGCGTCGCCCTGCCGGGTGTTTCATGCACGGACGCTGATAGAATCCCCGTATCGGAGCGGAACGCAGGACCGGGGAAACAGGGGAAACAATGACCAGGGAGAAGAAACCGGGCAAACCGCTGCGCGACACCATGGCGAACCGGATGCGCCGTGCGCGCAGCGTATTTGCCGCGGGTGCGCCCAGCGCAATGGGGGTGAAGCCGATCAGCCTTACGCCGCAGAAGGTGACCGCGGCGATGCGCGTGCGGCCGATGCACCTCAATCGCAACGATGTGGTCAACGGCGGAATCATCATGGCTTTCGCGGACGTATTGGGCGCCGCGGGGGCGGTGCTGAACCGGCCGCTCCAGAGCCGCGGCGGTACGCTCGAATCGAAGACCAACTTCTTTGCGCCGGGGCGCGGGCCGAAGCTCATCGCCGAATCGGTGCCGCTGCACGTCGGCCGCACGACCTCGGTGTGGCAGACCACCGTCAGGAACGCCGATGGCCGGATGGTGGCGATCGTCACGCAAACGCAGATGTCGCTGCCCCGCCATTCGGACGGGGCGTGACTCCGTAGTGAGTATTACGAAACCGGGTGACAGGCCGGTTTTGCTCGACGCTCCCCTCGCCCTCCGGGAGAGGGGTTGGGGGTGAGGGATCGAGCGATGTGACGAAGTTATTCAATGCTCGATAATAGGGAATGACGAGGATGAGCGGCAAGCGATTGGCGGTTTTGGGCGCCGGTGCGATCGGCAGCAACGTAGGCGCGGACCTCACCCGGGCGGGACACGACGTCACGATCATCGACCAGTGGCCGGCGCAGGTGGAGGCGATGAAGGTGGAGGGGCTTTGCATCCAGATGCCGGATGAGGAGTTGCGCATTCCCGTGCGGGCCCTGCATCTGTGCGACCTCGCCTCGGCCAACCTGGAGTTCGATATCGTGTTCCTTGCCGTCAAGTCCAACGATGACCGGTGGTGCGCGGAATTCATCCGGCCCTACCTCAAGGCCGACGGCGTGCTGGTCGGGACGCAGAACGGCATGAACGACGACACGCTCGCCTCCATTCTCGGGCGCGATCGCGTTGTGGGCTGCGCGATGGAGCTCTCCGCGGAAATTTTCACGCCCGGGCTGGTGAAGCGCAATACCACGCGCAAGACCACATGGTTTGCGGTGGGCGAACTCGACGGTTTCTACACGCCGCGCGTGAAGGAGATCCAGTCGCTGCTCGCCCACGTCGGCCGGTGCGACGTGACCAACAACATCTACGGCGTCAAGTGGACCAAGTTGATCGCCAACACCATGACGATGGGGCCGTTCGGGCTGCTCGGCCTGGGAAATTCGGAGGCGGCGAGCCTGCCCGGGATGTTCGATATCTCGGTGAAGCTCGGCAGGGAGTCGCTCGCCGTTGGCGCCGCGCTGGGTTACCGCGTCGAGCCGATCTTCGGGCTGCGCGCCGATGAGTTCGCGGGCTCCAGCGACGAGAACCTGGTGACGGCGATGAAGACGCTGCTGGGGCACGTGAGCCGGGGCCGCACCGCGCCGATCCACGACCACATCAAGGGCCGCACGAGCGAGATGGAGTTCATCCCCGGCGTGGTTGCCCGCAAAGGCCGTGAGCTTGGGATTCCGACACCGTGCAACGAGGCCGTGGTCGAGATCGACCGCAAGATCAACCAGGGGCAACTCAAGATGGACCGCTCGAACTTCGAACTGCTTCAGGAGCGAATCCGATCGGCCGGCTGAGGGGCGCACGCAGCGCGGGCCGGGATCGAACGCCGATGAAGACGCTCCTGATCGTATTCCATTCGATGACCGGTGGCTCGCGGCAGATGGCGGAAGCTGCGTCGCGCGGCGCATCCGCTGAGCGGGAGGTCGAAGTGCGCCTGCGGCATGCCGCGCAGGCGAAGGCGCAGGATGTGCTGGAAGCCGATGGCTACGTCTTCGTCACGCCCGAAAATCTCGCCTCGATGTCGGGGATCATGAAGGACTTCTTCGACCGCACCTATTACGCGGCGCTGGAACGGATTTCCGGCCGCCCGTATGCGACGCTGGTGTGCGCCGGCAGCGACGGCGCCAACGCCGTGCGCCAGATCGAGCGTATCTGCACGGGTTGGCGGCTCAAAGCGGTGTGCGAACCCATCATCGTGTGCACGCACGCGCAGACGCCGGAGGCGATACTCGCGCCGAAGACGATCGCCGTCGACGATTTGCGCCGTTGCGAGGAAACCGGCGCCGCCGTCGCCGCCGGCCTCGCTCTCGGAGTATTCTGATTGGGGAATCTTGGTAATAGGGGAGGCCATTTTGGATACCGTTACCGCCGATCGCAGCGTCAACTTACGCGCACTGATCGATCTGTCTTCCGAGATCGCGCGTCGCGGATACGGCGAACCGGTCGTTGAACTGGCCCTGTATCGCAAAGGCGTGCCGCGGGAAATCGCCCGGCTCGTGGCGGCTTCCGCGATCGGGTGCCGGCGCGCGATCCTGGCCGCACAGGAATCCGGCGAGGCGGCGCGACCTCCAGTCAATGCGGCTCGCCCCATCAGCCAGGCAGATCTGCGCGCCGCGCGGGCCGCAAACAGGGCCTTATGGAAGATTGCGAATTTTCTCGTGCTGGTCGTGGCCGGATTCGGCCTGGGGGCGCTCGCCGGATGGAGCATCGGCTTCGGCCACGGAGTCGAAGACGGTTTCGATTGGATCGTCCGGGTGATCGAGCGGCTGATTGCCGGCTGACGGTGGCCGTGTCCGGGTATCAGTTTGCGAACATCGCGTTTGCGGCCTTGAGAAAGAGCGTGCGATTGACCCCGTCCGAATGCAGGAACGCCGCGGCGTCGCGCACCAGCTTTTCCACGCCCAGTTCCTTCATGTAGCCGTGACCACCGTGGATTTCGAGGCACCAGGCCGCGATCTGCCATGCGGCCTGTGACGCCATCGCCTTGGGCAGGATCGCGAGCGTCTTGTCCCAACCCACGTCCGGGTGATCAGCAAGCCACGCCGCGCGGTGGATGTAGGCGCGCGAGGCGTCGATCAGCATGCGCATCTCCGCAAGCTGCGCGCGGATGCCGTCATGTTCGGCAAGCCTCTTGCCGCCCTGCACGCGAAGGTGCGCCCGCTCGATGGCCTTGCGCTGCAAAGCGACCGCAACGCCGAGCACCGACGCGCCGGCGTAGGCGTTCGACTGCGGCGAGAACTGCGCGAAGATATTCGAAGCCCTGTCCACCTCTCCGACCACATTTTGGTCGGGGATGAAGCAGTCCTGGAACACCAGCTCGGCGTTGTTGGCGAGGCGCTCGCCCATCTTGTCGTGCACGCGGCCGATGGTGAAGCCGGGGCGGTCCCGCTCCACCAGGAAACACGAGGAGCCGTTGGCCATCGTCCTGGTCCTGTCGGTCTGCACCATCACCAGGTAGTGGCTCGCCCGGTTGCCGTTGGAGATGAAGTGCTTGGCGCCGTTCACGATCCAGCCGCCGCGGGTACGGTCGGCAGCGGTTCTGAACGGCACCGGGATGTTGAGGTGCTTGTCGGAGCCGTTGCCCGGTTCCGACATGCCGATCGCGAGCAGCCCCCGCGGATCGCGCGCGAACCCCGGCAGGACGCGCGCCTGCTGCTCCTGATTGAAGGCCTTCTGCATGACCTGGGCGATCTTGAAGGTCTGGGCGAGCACCACGGATACGCCCATATCGGCGGTGGCGAGTTCCTCCACGACCATGGCGGTGGTCAGGGAGTCCGCGCCAAGTCCACCCCACTTTTCGGCGAGGGTCATGGTGCGTAGCCCTAATTGGTGCGCTCTCTCCACGATTTCCCAGGAGAAGCACTGCGCCGGATCCGGGTTCGCATCGAGTGCGGCCGCGCGGGGTTTGACCTCGTCCTCGTTGAAGCGCGCCACTGTTTTCAGGATGGCGCGCTGGTCCTCATTGACGGTGAAGATCTGTTCCACAAAAACGGCTCCCGGATGCGTTGCAGATCGCCATCCAAGGAGTTTGTCGAAGTTAGCCTCGACAAACTCCTAATGCAAGACCGGCAACATAAAAATTACGTGGATGGATGACAGTTGTGAGAATTTACCATCCTTTTCTTCACATGCGACTGCTTCGGCTGCATTTTCTTCCGAGCGGTTGGCCGGTCTCGCTGTTAGCAGCCTGTGCGGGCTGTCAAGACCGACAGGCTGCTGGCGCAGGCGGTATGATCGTGTCTGCGCCCGCGGTTCAAGTCATGCGGCGCGAGGCGAGTCACGACAACAGGCAAGGGCTATGACTACGCAACAGCAGGCCGATCTCATCGTGCGCAATATCGACTGGCTGATCAGCGTCGATCCGACGCGGCGCGTGATCCGCGACGCCGCGCTTGCCGTGAAGGACGGCCGGTTCGTCGCGGTCGGCAAGAGCGCCACGATCGCGCGGGAGTGGCGCGCCGGGAGCATCGCGGAGGGCAGGGGGATGGTGGCCACGCCCGGCTTCGTCGACAATCACCTGCACTCGTCGTTCCAGATGTCGCGCGGTCTCGCCGACGAATCGAACGCGCAGGCGTTTCTGTTCGAGCACATGTATCCGTACGAGGCGGCGGGAACGGAAGAGGACGACTACGTCAGCGCCTCGCTCGCCGCGGTGGAACTGCTGCGCCACGGCGTCACCTGCTTCATAGAGCCCGGCAACTACCATCCGGACGCGACGGTGCGGGCGGTGATGGCGACGGGCCTGCGCATGGTGGTGGCGGTGAGTTGCTTCGACAGGAACAAATCCGTCACCGGGCTTCTGCCCGCGCGCATGATGGAGACTACCGCGCGCTGCCTTGCCAAGACCGAGGAGCTGTTTTCCACCTATCCCGGCAGGCATCGCGAGCGCCTCATGGTGAGCGCGTCGTTTCGGGGCATGAACAACAGTTCCGACGAACTGATCCTGGGCCTGAAGAGCATTGCCGAGCGTTACGGTGCGCTTCTCCAGACCCATGCCTGCTATTCGTATTTCACGCGCGATGCGAGCGTCGTGCAGTTCGGCCAGCCCGAGATCGCGCGGCTGGAGGCGCTCGGGGTGCTGGACGAGAAGATGCTGCTGCTGCACGCCGGGTGGCTGGAGCCGGAGGAGATCGCGCTGCTCGCGCGGCGCAAACCGACGCTGGTGTGCTGTCCCTCGTCGTCGATCCATAACGGCTACGGCAACATAACCGTCGGCAGACATCCGGAGCTGATGGCGCTCGGCGTCAACGTGAGCCTGGGCTCCGACCACGCGTCGTCGGGAACCGTCGACATGGTGCAGGAGATGCGCTATTGCGCCTGCGGCTACAAGGAGGCGCGGCTGAACCCGCGCCTCATGCCGCCCGAGCACGCGGTGGAGATGGCCACCATCAATGGCGCGCGCGGCGCGGGGCTGGCCGATCGCATCGGTTCGATCGAGGCGGGGAAGGAAGCCGATTTCGTGCTGTTCGATGCGACGGTCTCCGAGTGGCAGCCGTTGTACAACCCGGTGTCGAACCTGGTCTACAGCGCGACCGGGAACACCGTCCGGCATGTCTTCATAGCCGGCGAGCAGGTGGTGCGCGACGGCCGCCTCACGCGGGTCGATCAGGATGCGCTCCTGCGGGAGGTCGAAGCGTCCGCCGCGCGCATCACGGCGCGCCTCGACATGAAGAAGATGCTCAAGCTCCGCTGGCCCGTGGAGTGAGCTGGTTCCCGTTTCTGTCCCCGCGTCCGGTGCCGGGGCGCGGATTCTGTCCTGTCGCACGTTATAATCGAAACGCGCCGCGAAGGCGCGCGGAATCGGCGCACGCAAGGCAATGGAAAGACAACATCGTAATGTGCTGGTTCTCTCGGGGTGCCAGGCGACCCTGCAGACCACCGGCGCGACCATGACCGCGGTCACCGGGCTCGCCGGGTTTGCGCTCGCAGACGACAAATCCTTTGCCACGGTACCGCTTACCTTTTATGTGCTGGGTTCCGCGGCGACGACGATACCGGCATCGCTCCTGATGAAGTCGCTGGGGCGCCGCGGCGGATTCCAGGTCGGCACCGCGATCGGCATGGGCGGCGCGGCGGTGTGCAGTGCGGCGATGGTGGCCGCGAATTTCTGGCTGTTGTGCGCCGGGATGTTCGTGATGGGCGTGTATACCGCGTTCGGCAAGTACTACCGTTTCGCCGCGGCCGACGGCGTGACCGGCGGGTTCCGGGCCAAGGCGATATCGCTCACCCTTGCGGGCGGCATCGTGGGCGGCGTCTTCGGGCCGGAAATGGCCAAACGCAGCAAGGACCTGATCGAGGCCACGCCCTATCTGGGGTCGTACCTGTCGCTGATCGCGGTCTGCCTGGTGGCAACGCTGCTCCTCACGCGCCTCGACATTCCGCAACTCAGCGAGAGCGAACGCAGCGATTCCGGGCGGCCGCTTGCCGAGATCATGCGCCAACCGGTATTCATCGTGGCGGTGCTGGCGGCGATGCTGTCCTATGGCATCATGAATCTCATGATGACCTCGACGCCGCTGGCGATGCGCGCCCACGACCACCACTTCAACGACGCGGCGTTCGTGCTGGAGTGGCACATGATCGGGATGTACGGGCCGTCGTTTTTCACCGGAACGCTGATTAACCGCTTCGGCGTGCTGAACACCATCCTCGCGGGCATCGTATTGCTGTTGCTGTGCATCGTTGCCGCGCTGGCCGGCACCGAGCTGCTCAATTTCTGGTTGGCGCTGTTCCTGCTCGGCGTGGGCTGGAACTTCATGTACGTGGGAGGCTCCGCGCTGCTCACCGAATGCCATGCGCCGGCCGAGCGCGCCAAGACCCAGGCGGCGAACGACTTCATGGTGTTCGTGATGATGGCGATTTCTTCCGCCTCATCGGGGTTGCTGCTCAACAAGAGCGGGTGGAGCGCGGTCAATTACGGATCGGTCCCGTTCCTGGTGCTTGCGGCGGGCGCGACCCTGTGGCTCGTGTGGAAGCGGCGGAGGCGCCGCAGTTCGAGCGGGAGCGGGCGGTAGTACCTGCTAAAATTGCGGGATTGGATCGCGGGTACACGAATGCAAAACGACACCAGGCCGTTGCTCAACCTCGACGCGTCGGTGAATCCCGAGAACTACCGGATGTTCCGGGTCATCAACCACGTCGCGCGCCTCGGTTTCGTGGTGCACACGATTTTTGTGCCGTTGTTCGTGGTGCTGCAGGTGTACCCGCTCGCGGCATTCAATGTTCTCAGCAGCCTGGCGTCGTTCGCCGGCTACCGGATCAACCAGAAGGGCAATCATTCCCTCGCGGTGACCCTGCTCAGCTGCGAGGTCGTCCTGCACACCGCGCTTGCCGTGTACCTGGTCGGCTGGAGCGCCGGATTCCAGAATTACCTGATGGCGGCGATCCCGTTCGCGGTCTTCAACCATCAATGGCGCACGCGCACCATGATCGCCGTCACGGGAGGTGTTCTGGTGCTCTACTGCCTGCTGTATGCAGTGGCGGCACGGCTGCAGCCGGTGCCGATCGAGGCGTGGATCGTGGAGGGCATCTCGTACCTCAACGCGATCGTCGTTTTCGTTGCGCTCGGTGTCACGAGCTATTTTTTCCGCGAAGCCTCCCAGGAGACCGAACGGCACGTGGAAGACCTCGCCAATACCGATCCGCTCACCCAGATTCCGAACCGCCGCCGCTTGTGGGAACTGCTGGAACTGGAGCGGCTGCGCTCGGAAAGGAGCGGGCGATCATTTGTCATCGCGCTCGCGGATATCGATCACTTCAAGAGGTTCAACGACAGCTACGGGCATCACTGCGGCGACGCCGTGCTGAGTCATGTGGCGACGGTAATGCGTGCCTCGGTGCGGCGCACCGACACGGTCGGCCGCTGGGGCGGCGAGGAATTCCTGTTTATCCTGCCGGAGACGCCACTGAGAGGCGCCATGGAGGTGCTGGAGAAGGTGCGCCGTTGCGTCGAAGAGGTCCCCTGCCGCTTCGGTGACCAGACCTACCACGTGACCGTGACTTTTGGCGCCGCCAATTTCGGCCGCAAGCAGACGCTGGAGCGCTGTATCCGGGAGGCGGACGATGCGCTTTACCAGGGCAAGGAGCAGGGGCGCAACCGGGTGATGTCGGGGCCGCTCCTTTCCTAGCGCGCGGGTCAAGCGACGCCGGGGCGCGCGTTCCCCGACTCGCCCGCGTTCCGCGGTACTCCTGTTAACATCGCGGTCGTGGCCGTTCTCGATGAATTCTTCTCGGCGCACGGCGCGCTGGCGCGTGTCGTTCACGGGTTCCGCGCGCGCCCGTTTCAGCTCGAGATGGCCCGCGCGGTGGCGCAGGCGATCGAAAGCAACTCGGTTCTCGTCGCGGAGGCGGGGACCGGAACCGGGAAGACCTTCGCTTATCTCGTGCCGGCCCTGGTGTCGGGTGGCAAGGTCGTCATTTCGACCGGCACCAAGACCCTGCAGGACCAGCTCTACGACCGCGATATCCCGACGCTGCGCACGGCGCTCAAGGTGCCGGTCAGCATCGCGCTGCTCAAGGGGCGCGCCAACTATGTGTGCCATCATCATCTCGAACGCGTGCTGGCGGACGGACGGCTGCCGGCGCGCGAGGATGCGCGTCATCTTGCGGTGATCGAGCGCTTTGCGCGGACGAGCCAGAACGGCGACCGGGCCGACTGCGCGACCGTGCCCGAGGGTGCCGCGGTATGGTCGTACGTGACCTCCACGCGCGAAAATTGCCTCGGCTCCCAATGCCGGCACTACGACCGCTGCTTCGTGATGCGCGCCCGCGCGCAGGCCCTCGAGGCCGACGTGGTGGTGGTCAACCATCATCTGTTTTTCGCGGACCTGGTGCTGCGCGACGAAGGCGTGGGAGAGCTGCTGCCCGCCTGCAATACGGTGATATTCGACGAGGCGCACCAGTTGCCGGAGACGGCGAGCCTGTTCTTCGGCGACAGCGTTTCCACCACCCAGTTGATCGAGCTCGCTCGAGATATCCGGCTGGAAGCGGCGGTTGCCGCGAAGGACTATGCGCCGTTGCCGGCGGCGGCGCAGGCGCTCGACAAGGCCGCACGCGATCTGCGGCTCGCCGTGCGTGAAGAGAGCGGGCGGCTGCCGCTGCGCGTGCTGGAGCGCAACGGCGTGTTTTCCGCCGCCCTCGGAACGGCGCTCGCGCGGCTCGACGATCTCGGCGCGGAGCTGCAGGAGCAGGGCAAGCGCAGCGAGGAACTGGAACGCTGCCGCCAGCGCGCGCTCACGCTCGCTGAATGCACCGAGCGCTGGCGCAGCGGCGCCGACGGCAGCCGCGTGCGGTGGGTGGAGCTGTTCGGCCACGCGCTGCATCTCAATTCGACCCCGCTGTCCATCGCAGGAACATTCCGCGCCCAGATCGAGGAGCACGCGCGGGCGTGGATTTTCACCTCGGCGACGCTGTCGGTGGGCGGCGATTTCAGCCATTACTGCGGCGAACTGGGACTGCAGGACGCGCAGAGCGTGAGCTGGGACAGTCCGTTCGACTATGAGCGGCAGGCGCTGCTCTACGTGCCTGAGAAGCTGCCTGATCCGAACACGCCCGAGCACACGCCGGCCGTGATCGAGGCCGCGCTGCCGTTGATAGAGGCGAGCGGCGGACGGACGTTCGTGCTGTTCACCAGCCTGCGCGCGATGCGCGAGGGGCACGCGCTGCTCGAGGCCGCATTCACGCGGCGCAGATGGGATTTCCCGCTGCTCGCGCAAGGGATGGGATCGCGTTCGGAGCTGCTGGAGCGCTTTCGCAGGCTCGGCAATGCGGTGCTGGCGGGCAGCCATTCGTTCTGGGAAGGCGTGGACGTGCGCGGCGAGGCCCTGTCAGTGGTGGTGATCGACAAGCTCCCGTTTGCCGCGCCCGACGACCCTGTGCTCGCCGCGCGTATCGACAAGATGAACCAGGAGGGGCGCAACGCGTTTCTCGAATACCAGTTGCCCGAGGCGGTGATCACGTTGAAGCAGGGGGCCGGGCGGCTGATCCGGGACGAGAACGATCGCGGCGTGCTGATGATCTGCGATCCGCGGCTGGTGACCCGCTCCTATGGCAAGCGCATCCTCGCGAGCCTGCCGCCGATGCGCCGCACGCGGAATGCGGCTGAAGTGGTGCGCTTCCTTGCTGGCGCCTGAGGCCCGGTCGGTGCGCGGGGCTTCGCGCTAAACGATCTCAGCCCACAGGTCGTGTGCGTCGGCGCGCGTGATGCGCACATCGACCAGATCTCCAGTTTCGGCCTTGCCCGATCGCGGAAGGTAAACCTGCCCGTCGATCTCGGGCGCGTCCGCGCTGCTGCGCGCGACGGCGCCGTCGTCGTTTATCTCGTCGACCAGTACCGTCATGGTGCGGCCGATTTTGCGCGCGAGGCGCTGGGCGCTGATGCCCTCCTGGAGCTGCATGAAGCGCGCGCGGCGTTCTTCCTTCACTTCGTCCGGAACGTGCTGCGTGAGACGGTTGGCTGCCGCCCCCTCCACCGGCGAATAGGCGAAGCAGCCGACGCGATCGAGCTGGGCCTCCTCGAGGAAGGCGAGCAGTTCCTCGAATTCCGCTTCGGTCTCGCCGGGAAAGCCGACGATGAAGGTGCTGCGGATCGTGAGTTCCGGGCAGACCGCGCGCCAGGCACGGATTCGTTCCAGCGTATTTCCCACGTTCGCCGGGCGCTTCATCGCTCGCAGGATGCGCGGGTTCGCGTGCTGGAGCGGCACGTCGAGATAGGGCAGGAGCTTTCCCTCCGACATGAGCGGAATCAATTCATCGACGTGAGGGTAGGGATAGACGTAGTGCAACCTGACCCAGGCTCCCAGGTCGCCGAGCGCACGCGCGAGCTCGGTCAGCCGCGTCTTGAGCGGTCTGCCGCGCCAGAACCCGGTGCGGTACTTCACGTCGACGCCGTAGGCGCTGGTGTCCTGGGAGATGACGAGCAGCTCCTTGACGCCCGCGTGAACCAGGTTCTCGGCCTCCTGCACCACGTCGCCGATGGGCCGGCTCGCGAGGTCCCCGCGCATCGACGGGATGATGCAGAAGGTGCAGCGATGGTTGCAGCCTTCCGCGATCTTGAGATAGGCGTAATGCGGCGGCGTGAGCCGGATGCCCTGCGGTGGGATCAGGCTGGTGTAGGGATCATGCGGCTGCGGCAGATGCGCGTGCACCGCGCTCATTACCGAGGCAACGTCGTGGGGACCAGTCACCGCGAGCACCTGCGGGTGCGCTTCGCGCACGACATCGCCCTTGGCGCCGAGGCATCCGGTCACCACCACCCTTCCGTTCTCACGCAGCGCCTCGCCGATGGTGTCGAGCGATTCGTCGATCGCGGAATCGATGAAGCCACAGGTATTGACCACGACCAGATCGGCGTCGCGATAGGTGGGCGCAATCAGGTAGCCCTCGGCGCGCAACTGGGTGAGAACGCGCTCGGAGTCCACCAGTGCTTTGGGACAACCCAGCGATATGAAACCGACCTTGGGTACAGGCGCGGGCACGATGAAGCGTTTGAACCCCTAGCAGCCAGTCGGACTCAACAGTTCGTACAGGCTGCCAACAACAAAACCGGCTGACATTTCGGAAGAACCCCCACCCGAAGCGGCCGAAGCTGACGGAAAGCAGGGGTAAATTCGCACGTCTGTCATCCTCTCTTGAATCTTGCGGGCGCTGGTCTTGCATTAGGAATTTGTCGGACGTAGGTCCGGCAAATTCCTGGGGCGTCAGCCCTTGTCGGGTTCGTTATCACCCGGCTCGGGCTTCGCGCCGGTGAAGTTGGGAAACGGGAAGCTGCCGAACAGATTGCGGGTCTGGGCCTGGAGTTGCTGTTGCATTTCCATGAAGGCGTTGGCGCTTTGCTCCAGGTAGCGCCCCATGAGACCCTGGATCGCCGGCCCTTGCATCTTTACGAATTCCCCCCAGGCTTCCGAATTCAGTATGGGGTTCTGGCCATAGAGTTGGCGCGACTGATCCTGCAGCCGCTTCTGGATTTCAATGAAGGTCTGGATGTTTTTTTCCAGGTAGCTGCCCATCATGCCCTGCATGGCATTGCCGTAGAAGCGGATGATCTGGGACAGCATGTCGCTGGAGAACATCGGCGCACCTGCCGTCTCTTCCTCCAGAATGATCTGCAGCAGGATGCTCCGCGTCAAATCCTCCTTGCTCTTTGCGTCTTCCACCCGGAATGCCACATGGTCAAGCACCAGTTTCTTTACATCTGCGAGCGTGATATAGCTGCTGGTCTCGGTATCGTACAGCCGCCGGTTGGGATATTTCTTGATGATTCTCGGCTCGGCTTTCATGACGGTTCCCCTGGCGCATCGGCAGTTGGCTATTATTCCAGAGTAGCTGCTGCAACGCAACTTAACAGACTGAAAAATATCGGTAATTCAAAGCGCTGCGAGCATGCCGCTCGCCATCACGCAATGCACCATCCGGCGCCATCCTTCATGCACGCCGCTAAGACATGTGTTGCCCGCCGTTGATCGCGACATTGGCGCCGGTCATGAAGCCCGCTTCATCGCTGCAAATGTACACTACGAGGGCGGCCACCTCCTCCGGCTTGCCCAGCCGCCCCACCGGAATCTGCGGGATGATCTTGCTGTCGAGCACCTCCTTCGGCACCGCCAACACCATCTTGGTCCCGATGTAACCGGGCGACACCGTGTTCACCGTCACGCCCTTGCGCGCATACTCGAGAGCGAGCGTCTTGGTGAATCCGTGCATGCCGGCTTTGGACGCCGAGTAGTTGGCTTGGCCGAACGCGCCTTTCTGGCCATTGACCGAGGACATGTTGATGATGCGGCCCCACCCGCGGTCCGCCATGCCGTCGATCACCGGCTTGGTCATATTGAACACGCTGTCAAGATTGGTGTGCATCACCAAGTCCCACGCCGCCTTGTCCATCCTGCGAAACGACGCGTCCCGCGTCGTGCCCGCGTTGTTCACCAGAACGTCGACGGGGCCGATTTCCGACTGGATTTTCGCCACCGCCTTCTGGCACGCGTCGTAATCCGAAACGTTTACCTCGACCGCGTCAAATTCGTACCCCTGTTGCTTCATGCCGGCCAGCCACTCGGCTGACTTCTTGTTGCCGGGCGAGTAGGTTGCCACGACCTTGAATCCCGCCGTGGCAAGGCGCATGCAGATGACTTCCCCGATGCCGCCCATGCCGCCGGTCACCACTGCGATACGTTGTGCCATGACCTCTCCTTCTGTGAAGGTAAACGCAGCTTACCAGATGCCGGGTTCCGTCTCATGCCGGCGTGGCGGCCCGACGGATCGATTTTTCCCGCACGTAGCGCCCCGGCGCTGGCTCGATTTCCGTATCGGCGCCGCCACCCAGTTTGACGCGCGCTGCAACCATCTTGCCGCTGTGTTGAGCGAGCCAGGCGCTCCAGTGGCTCCACCAGCTTCCCGGACACGTCTGCGCGCTGGCAAGCCATTGTTCAGGATCCTCGGTCACGGACGTGTTGATCCAGTAATTGCGCCGCTTGCGCGCGGCCGGATTGATCACGCCCGCGATGTGTCCGCTTGCCGCCAGCACAAACTCCGGTCTTCCGGGGAGCAGTCGCCTGCCGGCGTACGCCGTTTTCCACGGAACGATGTGATCTTCACGCGAGGCGAGGAAATACGCGGGCGCATCGATGGTTCCCAGATCGACCGGAACTCCGCACATGGTGAGCCGGTGGGGCACGCGCAGGTTGTTCTCCAGGTACATGTTGCGGAGGTAGTACACGTACATGGCGCCCGGCAGATCAGTGCTGTCGCTGTTCCAGTAAAGCAGGTCAAAGGGCTCGGGAGTCCTGCCCTTGAGGTAATTGTTGACCACATAGTTCCAGATGAGGTCGTTGGCGCGCAGACTGGCGAAGGTGAGCGCGAGTTCTCTGCCGTGCAGCACGCCCCCGTGGCGGAACTCCTGCTCCCGGCGGGAGACGTGGGCCTCGTCGATGAACACGCTCAATTCGCCGGTGTCGGAGTAGTCCAGCATGGTTGTGAGGAGGGTGACGCTCGCCGCTGGCGTGCGTGCGCCGTGGCCCGCCGCCGCGAGCGCGCTCGCGAGCAGGGTGCCTCCTACGCAGAAGCCGAGGGCATTGACGCGGTCGACGCCGCAAATCTCCTGCGCCAGCGCGAGCGCCTTGATGACGCCGTGCTCCAGATAGTCGTCCCACGTCGCCCGCCCCATCGACACGGGCATATTGCGCCAGGACACCATGAATACCGTATGTCCCTCCTCCACGGCGAAGCGCACGAACGAGTTCTCGGGTTGCAGGTCGAGGATATAGAACTTGTTGATGCATGGCGGCACCATCAGCAGCGGCCGCTCGAACACCGCTGCCGTCGCGGGGCGGTACTGGATCAACTGCATGAAGTCGTTTTCGTAGATCACCGCGCCGGGCGTGACAGCAAGATTGCGGCCGACTTCGAACGCCTGCTCGTCGGTTATCGACACCAGTCCCGTGTCGAGATCGGCCGCTAGATTCTTCAGGCCCGATGCGAGGCTCTCGCCCCGGGTTTCGGCCGCGAGCCGGATCGCCTCGGGATTGCTCCACGGAAAGTTTGCGGGCGACAGGGCGTCGATCCACTGGCGAGAGAAGAAATCGAGCTTCCTCCTGGCGTGCGGGTCGAGCTTGGCGGCGTCGACGGTCTCGCGCAGCCATTGCGCCGCGAGCAGGTAGGACTCGGCGAGATAGTTGAAGTAGGGCAGGCGCCACTCTGCACCGCGGAACCTTCTATCCGCAGGCGCTGCAGCGCCCGCAACCGGTCGCGCCGGGTCCGCGGCAACCAGATTCGACCAGAGTTCGAGCTGTTTCCTGCTGTAACGTCGGTGCAGCTCGTGCCAGCGTTCCGGGTGCTGTGTGATGCCGGCTGCAAATGCCTCGAGCAACCCGGGGGCACCGCTCTCGTGCCCTTGCCACAATGGTCTGAGCGCTGCATCGAGCAGCATCCGGTTGAAGCGCGACAACGCTTCCGCGGCTTCAGGGTTGTCATCCATGGCGTCGGTGTACGCGCTTCATTGCGAGCCTGCCGCGCCGAGCAGTGTTCCAGCTGCATGGCTGATCAGCACGGGAATCCGTGCGATTTTTGCCGTGATGGCGAAGAGTGCCGCAGCCAGCGCCGAAAGCACGCCGCGCAGCACGGTCGCGCAGGTGATCCACAAGAGGATGGTCATATCATCGATGCTTGCGGGGTGGCGTATTGCGTCCCGGCGCGGGGCGGGAATCGCGAAGGAGCGCGCGGATTATACGCGAACCGCGCTTGCGCGAAGCCGCGGACGCTATGACTCGCGCCAGATGAGCGCCGCCATGCGCCCGGTGGTGCGCTCGCGCCGGTAGGAATAGAATCGCTCCGGGTTGGAGTAGGTGCATTGCACGCCGCCGTAGATCCGGGTTACGCCCGCTCGCGCAAGGGCCCGCCGCGCGAGCATGTGCAGGTCGGCAAACCATTTGCCCGGACGATGGGGTGAGAACGCGGCTCCGGCTTCAGGATCTTCCGCGACAAATGCGTCGCGGACATCGGCGCCCACTTCGTACGCCGTCGGGCCGATGCAGGGGCCGAGATAGGCCAGCACGTTGTCCGGCGCGGCGCCCATCGCCTGCACCGCGGCTTCTACAACGCCGGCCGCGAGACCGCGCCAGCCCGCGTGGGCCGCTGCGACGACGCTTCCCGAAGCATCCGCGAGCAGCACTGGCAGGCAATCCGCGATCATCACAGCGCAGACGGTTCCAGGCTGGCGCGCGACGCTGGCGTCCGCTTCCGGGGGCGTGGTGACCTCGTCGGCCACCACCACCCGTGATCCGTGCACCTGCTTCAGCCACCGCGGCTCCTGAGGCAGCAGGCCGCGCAAGCGGGTACGGTTCGCCGCAACCGCCTGCGGGTCATCACCAGTGCGCTGGCCGAGATTGAGACTCGCGAATTCTCCGCGGCTGGCGCCGCCCTTGCGGGTCGTGATTATCGCCCTGATCCGCTTCGGTGCAGGCCAGTCCGGCAGAATCCAGTCGGGATCCAAGGTCAGTACGCAGCCTTCAACGCCGCCGTAAGCCGTAGCATGTCGGGAGGCGGCTCAACATGCCACGCGACCACGTCGCGGGTAGCGGGATGCGTCAGCTCGAGCCGTTCGGCATGCAATGCCTGACGATTGAACGAAATCCCGCTGGCGCTGCGTCTTGCGCCGTAGACCGGGTCGCCGACGAGCGGATGTCCGATCGAATGCAGGTGCACGCGTATCTGATGCGTTCGACCTGATTCAAGGCGGCAGTGCAGCAGGGTCGCATGTGCGAGGTGCGCGATGACTTCGTAATGCGTGACCGCAGGTTTACCGCGGGCGATGACTGCCATCCGCGTGCGGCGCGTCGGGTGGCGTCCAATCGGCGCCTCAATCCTGCCCGAACGCGCGACATGGCCATGGACCACAGCGAGGTAGATGCGTTTGACGCTACGCGCCTGGAGCTGGCGCACGAGGTCGGTGTGGGCCGCGAGCGTCTTCGCAATAACCAACAGCCCGCTCGTATCCTTGTCCAGGCGATGCACGATACCGGCACGCGGGAGCTGCGCGAGCTGCGGCGCGTGCGCAAGCAATGCGTTGAGCAGGGTGCCGCGCCAGTTGCCGCTCCCCGGGTGGACCACGAGCCCCGGGGGCTTGTTCACGACGAGCAGGGTATCGTCCTCGAACATCACCTCCAGCGGGAGGTGCTCGGCTTGCGGCGCGAGTCCGGCCGGATCGGGCGTCGGTGCGATGTTGACGCGCTCGCCGCCCCAGACCTTGTGCCGGGGGACGGCGCACACCCCGTTCAACGTAACCTGGTGCTCGTTAACCCAGTGCGCAAGCCGGCTGCGTGAAAGATCAGGCAACAACCGGGCGAGCGCCTGGTCTAACCGGAGTCCCGCACAGTCGACTGGTATGGTCAGATCGAAGGAGGCGGCGGCCTCCGGCATTGCGTTATAATTTCGAAGGGATGATCGCTTCATGAAGCACAGTTTAGTCACATTGGCGGCGTTATTGGCGATCGCGCTTGGCGGTTGCGGGTTGCTGCCCAGCGAAATCGACGAGACCCGCGGCTGGTCGGCGGCGAAGCTCTACTCGGAAGCGCGCTCCGCGCTCAACGACCGGAACTACGAAACTGCCATCAAGTACTACGAAAAGCTCGAGGCGCGATTTCCCTACGGCCGCTACGCGCAGCAGGCGCAGATCGAGACGGCCTACGCTTATTACAAGGACGGCGAGCCCGTGTCCGTCATCGCTGCGGCCGATCGCTTCATCAAGCTGCATCCCAATCACCCCAGCGTGGACTACATGTATTACCTCCGGGGACTCGCCAACTTCAACGATGATCTCGGCCTGTTTGGTTACGTCAGCGCGCAGGACATGACCGAACGCGATCCCAAGGCGGCCGTTGACGCGTTCGAGGCCTTCAAGAGCCTCGTCACCCGGTACCCCGACAGCAAGTACACACCCGACGCGATCCAGCGCATGAACTATCTGGTCAACGCGCTGGCCGCTCACGAAGTGCACGTGGCGCGTTATTACATGAAGCGTGGCGCGTTTGTCGCGGCGGCGAATCGTGCCCAGCACGCGCTCAAGACCTATCCGCAGGCTCCCGCCAACGAGGAAGGGTTGCTGATCATGGTCAAGGCCTACGATGCGCTGGGCATGGCTGATCTGCGTAACGATGCCGAGCGCGTGATGCTCCAGAATTTCCCCAACAGCAAGTATCTGAAGGGCGGGGTGAGCCGCGACTATTCCTGGTGGCAGATCTGGAACTGGTGACGCGTCGCGCGGCCAGCACGCTGAACGGCCGCGCACTGCGCGGCCGTTGTCAATCATCCCGCGCTAGTTCGCGACCAGCGCGCCTTCCACGACTTTGACCCGGTCGCCGACTCGGAACGCGGGCTGGCTTTCATAGGGGAAGCGCCGCGAGCCGCCGTCTTCCATGCGCACGACCACTTCGTAGCTCTTGCTCGACTTGACGTGCTTTTCGACCTGGTGCCCGGCGTATGCGCCGCCGGCGGCACCGGCGACGGTTGCAACCTTGCGGCCGGTGCCGCGCCCGACCTGGTTGCCGAGCAACGCGCCCGCGACACCACCGGCAATCGCGCCAAGACCGCTGCCTTCGCCTTGCTGTTCGCTTATATTGATGGCCTCGACGCTGCCGCAGTTGGTGCAGATCACCGGGCGCGCCGGCGGAGCAGTCGCCACTCGCGGGGCGTCGTATGCGGGGTCATAGGGACGTGCCACAGGTTGCGCCGGACGCTGATCGTAAGCGGGTTGGGCGGGCGCGGCGGCGGGGGTGCGCGCGACCCGACGCTCGGGGGCGGGCTGTTTTGCGACTTTGGGTTGTGGCTGCGCCGGCTGGACGGGTGCCGTCTGGACGGTGGCGGGCTGCGCCGGCGCCGCCGGAGGTGTGGCGACCGCCTCCGGTGCCGCAGGCGTGCTCTTGGAACTGGGGATATAGCCGGTCATTACGCCGACCCCGACGACGCTGAAAATGATCACTGCGATTGCTGCAATCGCGACCAACGGGTTGCTGCGGCTCTGAGTTTCGGACATGGCGGATCTCCTCAGGTAATTGCATCCAGTGACGCTCCGTACCGATCGGCATCATAGCAGAAAACCTGCGTCTGAATGTGAAAAACCGCACATTGAAACAGACTGTTACAACCTGGTCGCTGCATGTTTTGAAGTGCGCTCCGGGAAGCGCCCTCATGCGGCAAGTTCGGGGAGGTTACGGAAAAGGTCGAGCGCTTCTGGATTGGCGAGCGCTTCGATATTCGTGACCGGGCGCGCGTGGACGACGTCCCGTACCGCGAGTTCGACGATCTTGCCGCTGCGGGTGCGCGGGATGTCGGTCACCTGGACGATCTTCGCGGGAACGTGACGGGGACTCGCCTGCTCCCGGATACGTTGCCTGATCCTGTCGGTCAGCGCCGCGTCGAGGCTCAACCCGTCGCGCAACCGCACGAACAGCACCACGCGCACGTCGCCAGTGTGTCCGGGTGGCCAGTCCTGCCCGATCGCAAGGCTTTCCAGGACCTCGTCGAACTGCTCGACCTGGCGGTAGATCTCAGCGGTGCCGATACGCACGCCCCCGGGGTTGAGCACGGCGTCCGAGCGTCCGTAGATTATCATGCCGTCGTGCGCGGTGCGTTCAACGTAATCGCCGTGGCACCACACGCCCGGAAACCGCTCGAAATAGGCGGCGCGGTAGCGGGCGCCATCCGGGTCGTTCCAGAAGCCAGTCGGCATGGAAGGAAACGGGGCGGTGCACACCAGTTCTCCGCGCCGTCCGCGCACGGATGTGCCTTCGTCGTCGAATACCTCCACCTTCATGCCCAGCCCCCGGCACTGAATCTCTCCGCGCCACACCGGGAGCAGCGGATTGCCCAGCACGAAGCAGGATATGAGGTCCGTGCCGCCCGACATCGAAGCAAGTTGCACCTCCGGCTTGACGTCGCGATAGACGTAATCGAAAGCCTCTGGCATCAGGGGAGAACCGGTCGACAGGATGCTTTTCAGGGCGTCCAGCTTGTGCGTGAGGCGGGGTTTCAGCCCGAGCTTCGCGGCCGCATCCAGGTATTTCGCCGAGATGCCCAGTACCGTGATGTGTTCGCGTTCCGCGAGGTCGAACAGGATGCCGCCACCCGCCGCGAACGGCGAGCCGTCGTAGAGCACCAGGGTGGCGCCCGAGGCGAGGCCGCTGGCGAGCCAGTTCCACATCATCCAGCCGCAGCTCGTGAAATAGAACAGGCGATCGCCGCGCCTGAGATCGACGTGGAGCTGGTGTTCCTTCAGGTGTTGCAGCAGGGTGCCACCCGCCCCGTGCACGATACACTTGGGGACACCGGTGGTGCCTGAGGAGTACATCACGTAGAGCGGGTGATCGAACGGCAGTGGCTCGAAGCGGATCCTGCCGGGGTGGAACGGCGCCATGAATCGATGCACGTCGACCGCGCGCGGAAGATCGGCGAGTGGCGGCGCGCCGCGCGTGTAGGGCACGACGACGAGTTTCTCGACCGATGGCAAACCAGCGACGATCGCCTTGAGCCGCGGCAGCACGTCGATCGTCCTGCCGGCGTAGAAGTAGCCATCGGCGCTGATCAGTATCCGCGGCGCGATCTGGCCGAAGCGGTCAAGCACGCCCTGCACGCCGAAGTCCGGAGAACACGAAGACCATACCGCGCCGATGCTGGTGGCCGCGAGCATGGCAATGAGCGTGCCCGGCAGGTTGGGCATGTAGGCGGCGACCCGATCGCCGGGCACGATGCCCGCAGCGCGCAGCGCTTGTGCAAAGCGCGAAACTTCAGCGTGTAGCTCGCCATAGGTGATGTGGCTTTTCAGCCGCTCCTCGCCCCAGAACGCCACCGCCGTCGCATCGTCGCTTCGCCGCAGCAGGTTCTCCGCGAAGTTGAGCCGGGCACCGGGGAACCAGCGGGCGCCGGGCATGCGGTCGCCGTCGGCCAGCACCACGCCGCCACGCCGTTGCGCCTTGACGCCACAGAATTCCCAGACGGCCGACCAGAAATCCGCCCGTTCCGAAACCGACCACTCATGCAGGGCGGCGTAGTCTTCCACTCGCACGTCGTGCCGCGCGCGCACGTGGCGCATGAAGGCCGTAAGGTTGGAGGCGGCGGCCTGCTTGGGTGTGGGCCGCCACAGCGCCCGCTCAGTCATGCAGTCGGCCGCGCGGTCATTCGGGGCGCAGGTGGGGGAAAAGAATCACGTCGCGGATCGAGGGACAATCCGTCATCAGCATCACTAGGCGGTCGATGCCGATGCCGGCGCCGGCACACGGCGGAAGCCCGTATTCGAGGGCGCGGATGTAATCGGCGTCGTAATGCATGGCCTCGGCATCGCCGGCGTCCTTCTTCGCCGCCTGCTCGCGGAAACGCGCCGCCTGGTCTTCCGGGTCGTTCAGTTCGGAGAAGCCGTTGGCGATCTCGCGGCCCGCGATGTAGAGCTCGAAGCGCTCGGTCATGCCGGGGTGCTTGTCGCTGCGCCTGGCGAGCGGCGAGGTTTCCGCCGGATAGTTGATGATGTAGGTCGGCTCGAACAGCACCTGCTCGGTGGTGTTTTCAAAGAGCGTCAACTGAAGGCCACCGATGCCGTCTGTCGCGCGGTACGCGATGCCACGCGTGTTGAGCTGCGCGATCAGCGTCTCCCGGTCGCCCAGTACGGTATCGGTAAACTCGGGGTGGTATTTCGTGAGGGCTTCGGTAATGGTGAGTCGCTCGTACGGCCTGCTGAAGTCGAGGGTCTTTCCCTGGTAGGAAACCGTCGTGGTCCCGAGCGCCGCCTGCGCGACTTCTCGCAGCATCTGCTGCACCAACTCCATCATGAACTCGTAGTCCGCGTATGCCATGTAGAACTCCAACATGGTGAACTCGGGGTTGTGGCGCGTCGAGATGCCTTCGTTGCGGAAGTTGCGGTTGATCTCGAACACTTTTTCGAACCCGCCCACCACCAGCCGCTTCAGATACAGTTCCGGCGCGATGCGCAGATAGAGATCCATGTCGAGCGCGTTATGATGGGTGATGAACGGCCGCGCGGCGGCGCCGCCGGGGATGGGCTGCATCATCGGGGTCTCCACCTCCAGATAGCGCCGCCCCAGCAGAAAATTCCGCATCGCCTGAATGATGCGCGAGCGCTGGACGAATACGAGACGCGACTCCTCGTTCACGATCAGATCGACGTAACGCTGGCGGTACTTCAACTCCAGGTCGGTGAGGCCGTGGAACTTCTCCGGCAGGGGGCGCAGCGATTTCGTGAGCAGCCGCAAGTCCCTCACCCGCACCGTAACCTCGTCGGTCCGGGTCTTGAACAACACGCCGTTGACCCCGATGATGTCGCCGATATCGTAGTGCTTGAATGCTTCGTGCTGCTCCTTGCCGGGATAGCTGTCGGTAAGGTAGAGCTGGATCTGTCCGCTCATGTCCTGGATGGTGGCGAAACTCGCCTTGCCCATGACGCGCTTCAGCACGATCCGTCCTGCGATCTTGACGATCACGGGATGGAGATCGAGCGTGTCGCGGTCGACCCTCTCGTATTTTTCAACGAGTTCGGCTGCAAGGTTCTGGCGCCAGAAGTCGTTGGGATAGGCGACGCCCTTCTCCCGCAACGCCTTCAACTTCGCGCGGCGCTCTTCGATGATCTGGTTGGTGTCGTCCATCAGCATCCCGCCCTTATTGAATTCCCTGCTTCAGGCTGGCGGCGATGAAATCGTCGAGATCTCCGTCGAGCACGGCCTGGGTATTGCCGATTTCCACACTGGTGCGCAGATCCTTGATCCGCGACTGATCCAGCACGTAAGACCGGATCTGGTGGCCCCATGCGATATCGGTCTTGGTGTCTTCGAGCGCCTTTTTCTCCTCGTTGCGCTTTCTCAACTCGAGTTCGTAGAGGCGCGATTTCAGGATCGCCATGGCCTCGGCGCGGTTACGGTGCTGCGAACGGTCGTTCTGGCACTGCACCACGATATTGGTCGGAAGGTGCGTGATCCGCACCGCCGAGTCCGTCTTATTGACGTGCTGGCCGCCGGCGCCCGAGGCGCGAAACGTGTCGACGCGAAGATCCGCTGGATTGATCTCGACTTCTATGGTTTCGTCGACCTCGGGATAGACGAAGACGCTGGCGAACGACGTGTGCCGCCGGTTATTGGCGTCAAACGGCGACTTACGCACCAGGCGATGCACGCCGGTCTCGGTGCGCAGATGGCCATAGGCGTAGGGGCCGTTCACCCTCAGGGTCGCGCTCTTGATGCCGGCGACTTCCCCGGGCGACTCTTCCAGCAGCGCCGCCTTGAATCCCTTGCGCTCGCAGTAGCGCAGGTACATGCGTTCGAGCATGGCCGCCCAGTCCTGCGCCTCGGTGCCGCCGGACCCGGCCTGAATATCGACGAAGCAGTTGTTGGAGTCCATCGCATTGGAGAACATGCGCTTGAACTCCATGTCCGCGACCGTCGTTTCAAGCGCGGTGACGTCCTTGCCGATGGATTCAAGTGCCCCATCATCGCGCTCGGCTTCGGCCAGTTCGAACAATGCTACCGAATCGCCAAGCGCAGCGGCCGTCGAGTCGAGCCGCTCTACGACTGTTTCGAGCTGCTTTTTCTCTTTGCCGAGCTCCTGGGCGCGTTTACTGTCGGACCAGACATCCGGTTTTTCCAGCTCCTTTCGCAGAAAATCAAGACGCGCCGTCTTGGCGTCATAGTCAAAGATACCTCCGTAGATCCGTGGCGCGCGCCTGGATGTCCTCCAACTGCTTCGCAAGGGCGTTGATTCGTTCCGCTTCCATCGAGTAAGGCCCTGAAAAAACAAGGATTATACACGACGTGGCACGAGGCACCGGGTATCCATCGCCCCCGCTAGCGCACGCCCCGCCACAGGATCAGCCCAGCGCAAAGCCAGGCGGAGGGTCGATGGCAGAAAGGGTGCCGCATCACGCGGTG
This sequence comes from Betaproteobacteria bacterium, assembly GCA_016199545.1. Lineage (GTDB taxonomy): Bacteria > Pseudomonadota > Gammaproteobacteria > Burkholderiales > SG8-41 > DSOT01. The sequence goes on from JACQGN010000114.1 coordinate 31,514, forward strand.
TCACTCCGTCGCGGCTGTCCAGTGCTGCAGTATGAGCTGTGCGCTGCGACTGCCGTTGAAATCGTTGACGTCGAGGCGGTAGACGGCCTCGATCCGCTGTGGCAGCCGCACGGTCGTGCCGAAAAGGATCGCGTCGAACTCGCGCCGTCCACGCGCGAGCCGCAGCTTGAGGTGGCGCTGGCCCACCACGCGCTGGCCGAGAACCTCAAACCGGTCGAGGAACAACGGCTCCGGGAATCCCTGTCCCCATATCTGCGCTTTAAGCAGCGCTGCATTTTCGACGCTCATGTCCCCAACCGCGAGCGAGCCGTCGGTGGTGATCTCCTCTTCGAGGTCGGCCGGCGTCAGGGCTTCACGTGCCGCCGCCTCGAAAGCATCCGCGAAGCGCCCGAAGTCCGATTCTCGCAACGTGAGTCCTGCCGCCGCCGCGTGCCCGCCAAACTTCAGGATCAGGTCAGGATGACGTTTTGCCACCCGGTCCAGGGCATCGCGCAAATGCAGCCCGGCAATCGAGCGGCCCGATCCCCGGAGCTCGCCGTTGCCTGCACGCGCGAATGCGATCGTCGGCCGGTGATAACGGTCCTTGATGCGCGAGGCGACGATGCCGACGACGCCCTGGTGCCAATCCGCGTCGAACAGGCTGAGGCTGAAATTGTTGCCTGGCGCGACCCGTTCGACTGCCGCGAGGGCGGCTTCCTGCATATCAGCCTCGATGTTGCGGCGCTCGCGATTGAGCCCGTCGAGTTCGGTGGCGATGGCTGTGGCCCGCTGCGGGTCGTCGGTCACGAGACACTCGATGCCGAGCGCCATGTCCGCGAGCCGGCCCGCGGCGTTGAGGCGCGGGGCCAGCGCGAAACCGAGATCGTAGGCGGACGCGCGGCGCGGGTCGCGACCGGCAACCTGAAACAGCGCTGCGACGCCGGGCTGCAGCTGGCCGCCGCGTATGCGCTGCAGCCCCTGGTTCACCAGTATGCGGTTATTGGCGTCGAGCTTCACCACGTCCGCGACCGTGCCGAGGGCCACCAGATCGAGCAGGGCGGCGAGGTTGGGCCCGCCTGTCGGGAATGATGAATGATGAATGATGAATGATGAATTGCTTGTGCTTTCATTCCGCATTCCGCATTTCGCATTCCACATTGGTCTGAAGGCGCCTCTTTGCCGCAGTTCCGCTCGCAGCGCGAGCATGAGGTAGAACATGACGCCGACGCCCGCGAGGTTCTTGCTCGGAAACCCGCACCCGGGCTGGTTGGGATTGATGATGCAGGACGCCTGGGGCAATTCATCTCCAGGCAGGTGATGGTCGGTGATGAGTACCTTCAGCCCGAGGCGATTGGCCGCGGCAACGCCATCGACGCTGGCGATACCGTTATCGACGGTGATCAGTATGTCAGGGCGCCGCGCTGCAAAGGCGTGCTCGACGATTTCGGGCGTCAGACCGTAGCCATAGCGGAAACGATCCGGCACGAGGTAATCGACGTGCGCGCCCAACGCACGCAGCGCCCGCAATCCCACGGCGCACCCCGTCGCGCCGTCGGTGTCGTAGTCCGCTACGATCAACAGGCGCTTCCGGTTTGCGATGGCGTCGGCCAGCAGCGCTGCCATCGCGCCCAGGTTCTGCATCCGGTGAGGCGGTTCGAGGCGCGCAAGGTCGGCGCGGGTTTCTTCCACCGAGGCGACACCCCGCGCGGCATACAGCCGCGCGAGCAGGGCGTTCTCGCCCTGTGCGATGAGGCGGGCCGTGACTTCGGCCGGTGGGTCACGCGTCGTGAAGACCGGCATGCCGGCTCAGGCTGTGTGAGTCGCGGCATGCGCGGCGAGTGGCGTCCTGGCGCGCCAGACCCGCAGCAGACCGACAGGTGTGACCTCGAACCGGACGCCGCGATCCGGTCCGATCGCCGCTATGGTAAGACGCGTGACACGGCGTTCGCGCACGGCCCGCAGCAGCGGCGCAAACCACTCCTGCTCGAGCCGCGCAAGGCGCTCGCGCCACATCGGCAGGTCGCCATGGCGAGCCGGCAGCATCAATTGATCGAGCACGACCAGGTGGTGTCCGCCGCGCGCCTCCCGTGTCACCGACTCCAGCCACGGGCCCCGGGCATCGCCGTTCGGCGCCGCGGGCAGTCCCGCGTTCCGCGCCAGCCCGAGGGCGAGCGCATCCTTGCTCCAGAGCCCATGAAATCCGCCGGTGGAAATGCTGGGGAGATGACCACCGCCCCACAGCCAGACGCTGTTGATGATGGGGTCACCGCGCTCCGCGCGCGCCTCGTTTACGGCATGGGCATGCAACAGCATCTGGATTTCGTTCGCCATGCGATGCCAATACAGCGCCTGGGGACCGGCAGGCAGCAGCGGATGGATATCCTTGCCGATCGCCTCGAGCAGCGTGCGCGTCGCGATCTGAGGGTGGACGTTGAGACGCAGATACCAGCGCTGCGGGTGGAGTGCAAAGAACTGCCGGGTGTCGTCGGCGAAATAGGCGTTCAGTGCCGCGACAAGCGTGTCGGCCTCCTCCGGCCGAATGGAAAGAACGCTGGCGTCGGACAGCAGGACGCGATCGCGGGTGGCGCGCAGATGCACCGGATCCGCGCGCAGCCAGAAGCCCCCGTCGTCGTCGCCGCCGCGATCCACGAGGAGCGTGAGCGCCGCAACCGGCCAGTCCGGCTGCGGCGCAGCGCCAAATGCCTGGCACAGCCAGGCTTCGAAGCCTTGCCCGGGAAGCGTGGTCGAATCCGAGCGCGACAACAACCGCTCGAGGGCCGGCAGTTGCAGGTCGCGATACGCGTCGTCGTGGACGGCACGCGGCAGGAAGAGATCTGGAAGCAGAAGCGTGCACAGCATGGATGCGCCGGTCGGGCCGCAGTTTAACACAGGGCTGTGCGTGATTTGCGTGACGCCTTGTGGCAAACTCCCCCTTATTTCATCTCGGCCCGCCTTGAATTCCTACGAGCTTTTCATCGGACTGAGGTACACGCGCAGCAGGCAGCGCACGCGCTTCATTTCGTTCATTTCGGTGATGTCAGTCGCGGGCATGGCGCTCGGCATGATGGTGCTGATCACCGTGCTCTCGGTGATGAACGGGTTCCAGCGCGAAATCCGCACGCGCATCCTCGGCGTCGCCTCGCACGTCCAGATCTCCGCCGGAGACAAGACGCTCGACGGCTGGCAGGAAGTTGCCGCGGAGGCGTCGCGCCACGAGCAGGTGCTCGCCGCGGCTCCCTACATCAATGCCCAGGGGCTGCTCACTTACGGTTCCGCAGTGCGCGGCGCGTTCATCCGGGGCATTCTGCCCGAGCAGGAGGAGCGGGTGGCGGATTTCGCACGCCACATGCGCAGCGGGCGCCTCGAGGCGCTGCGCGCGAACGAATTCGGCATCATACTGGGAGGCCAGCTCGCGCGCGCCCTGGGAGTGGCGGTGGGCGAGAAAGTCGTGCTGGTCGCGCCCCAGGGGCAGGTCACGCCGGCAGGAATCCTGCCGCGGCTCAAGCAGTTCACGGTGGTCGGCGTCTTCAACGTCGACCATTTCGAATATGATTCGGGCCTCGCGCTTGTGCACCTGGAAGACGCACAGAAGCTGTTTCGCTTCGGCGCAGGCGTGTCGGGCGTGCGGCTCAAACTGAAGGACCTGTTCCGCTCCGGGGTGGTTGCGCGCGATCTTTCGCGCGCGATCGCCAAACCGGTTTTCATCAGCGACTGGACGATGCAGCACGCCAACCTGCTGCGTGCCATCCAGATCGAGAAACGCATGATGTTTCTGATCATCTTTCTCATCATCGCGGTCGCCGCGTTCAACATCGTGTCGAGCCTGGTGATGGCGGTGAAGGACAAGCAGGCCGATATCGCGATCCTGCGCACGCTGGGGGCGAGCCCGCGCAGCATCACCGGGATCTTCATGATTCAGGGCACCATGATCGGCGTTCTGGGCACCGTGCTCGGGGTGGTGAGCGGGGTGCTGCTTGCGCTCAACGTGGACACCGTCGTGCTGTTCATCGAAAACCTGTTCGGCTTCAAGTTCTTCGCGAAGGACGTGTACCTGATCTCCGACCTGCCCTCGGAATTGCAGATCCCGGACGTCGTCATCACCGCGGTCGCTTCGTTTGCGTTGAGCCTGGTCGCGACCATCTATCCCAGCTACCGGGCGGCCAAGGTGAATCCGGCCGAGGCGCTGCGCTACGAGTGACGAGTGACGGGTGACAAGTGACGAGTGACGGGATCAGTCAGGCCGCTGTCGCATCGTGCCGCGGCCTGCGCAAGAGCTTCTGGCAGGGAGCGGTCGAAGTGCCAGTGCTACTCGGCGTCGATCTAGACGTCGGCGCCGGCGAGCGCGTCGCGATCGTGGGCGCCTCGGGCTCGGGCAAGAGCACGCTGCTGCATCTGCTCGGCGGCCTGGATGAGGCAAGCGCGGGCGAAATCACGATCATGGGGCAAGACCTGCGGCGGCAAAGCGAAGCGCAGCGGGGCGCCACGCGTAACCGGGCGCTGGGTTTCGTCTACCAGTTTCACCACCTCCTGCCTGAATTCACTGCGCTGGAAAATGTCGCGATGCCACTCCTCATCCGGCGGGTTTCCGAGAAGGAGGCCTGGGCGGGCGCAGCGGGGATACTGGAGAAGGTGGGCATGGGTCACCGCCTTGCACACACCCCAGGCGAACTCTCGGGGGGCGAGCGCCAGCGCACGGCTCTCGCGCGTGCGCTGGTCACGCAGCCGGCGTGCGTGCTCGCCGACGAACCGACCGGCAACCTCGATCGCCATGCTGCGCAGACGGTGTTTGACCTCATGCTGGCGTTGAACCAGAATCTCGGCACGAGCTTCGTGATCGTCACCCACGATCGCGAGCTCGCCGCCCGCGCCCACCGCGTGTTGCAGTTGATCGACGGCGTGCTGCAGCCGGAATCCTGACCTCCGCAGGCGGCAATCCTCAGGATGTCGCCGGCCTATCAGGCAACCTGCTGAACTCGCAGCACGCCGGCCTCGGTGACTTCGCTGTAAGTCCGTTCGTCGTCGATGGCCTGGGACAGGATGAAGTGGGGCGCCGAACGCCTGATCACGCGCGGGATCACGATGCCGGCGGCAAGCACGGCGAGACCGCTCCAGATCCAGCCGATTAGCGCCAGCGCGACGCCGCCGCCCAGCACCGGCAGCATGACGAGAGGCAGCAGCAGCTGCGCGCTTATGTACCTGCCGGCGGCGCCGGGATCGATCTGCACCCTGATGCGTCCCTCGCGGAATGCCGCGACAAACTCAGGATGGGTCACGGCTCAGTACTCGACCGGGATGGGATCAAGGCTGCGCCACAGATACCAGGTTGCCACCGAGCGCCACGGCGCCCACGTATCGGCGATCCGGCGCATCCTCCCCCGACTCAGTGGCCGGCCGCGACCGTAATGCAGATTCATGGCCCGCTGCAGGCCGAGGTCGTCGAGCGGCAGCACATCGGGACGCGCAAGATAGAAGATCAGGAACATCTCCGCGGTCCAGCGCCCGATGCCTTTTACCTGGGTCAGTTCCAGGATCAATGCTTCGTCGCCGAGATGCCGCCAGGCACCCGCATCCAGCATCCCGGTGGCAAAGCGCTGCGCAAGGTCGCCGAGGTAAAGCGTCTTCTGCCGCGAGAGTCCGCAGCCGCGCAACTGTCCGGGATCCTTCGCGAGGACATTGGCAGGTGTGACGGCGCCGACTTCGGCTTCCACCCGATTCCAGACAGACTGCGCAGCCTTGACGGAAATCTGCTGGCCCACAATGGCGCGCGCCAGCGTCTGGAAAGCGTTGCCGCGGCTCCCCAGAGCGAGTCCCTGGAACCGCGCGATGAGTCCGCGCAAGACCGCATCGCGGCGGGCGAGTTCACGGGCGGCGGTCTTCCAGTATTCGGGTGCCATGTGCGCCATTTTACCGAACGCGGTACGCCTACCCGTCATCTGCCGCGTTGAAGGTGCGACAGGAGGCATGCAGCGTGTGGGTGAGCGTCGTATTCTTCGCCGGCGGAGTCTGGTTGCTGCAACAGCAGGCGCAACTCCCCGCCATGACGCTCGCGTGCAGTCTGGCAACAGCCGGGGCCCTGATCCTGCTGCGCGGCGAACATGCGGCAATGCGCGTTAGCCGATGGGTGCTCACCTGCGCGTTGTGCCTGGGTGCGGGTTTTTTCTGGGCGGCGGCTGCCGCCCACTGGCGCATGTCGGATGCGCTGCCCGCGGAGTGGGAGGGACGGGACGTGATCCTCATCGGCACCGTCGCGAGCCTGCCGCAAGTCTACGAGCGCAGCGTGCGGTTCGAATTCGACGTCGAAACGGTGCTCACCGAAGGCGCGCACGTGCCACGCCGCGTCGTGCTCGCGTGGTGGGGCAGTTCCGCGCGCGAAGGCGCCCCGCCCACGCTCGCTGACGTGCGGGCCGGCGAGCGCTGGCAGCTGGCGGCGCGCTTTCGGCGGCCGCGCGGCACCGCCAATCCGCACGGCTTCGACTACGAGGCGTGGCTGCTCGAACGCGAGATACGGGCGACGGGTTACGTGCGCGGCAAAGGCGCGAACCGCAGACTCGCGGGGATGGTGCACCGGCCGGGCTACTGGGTGGAGGCGGCACGCGGCGCACTCAGGCAACGGATACAGCGGGCGTTGCCGGACGGGCCGTACGCAGGTGTGGTGGTCGCGCTCGGCATCGGGGACCAGCGCGCCATTGCGCAGGATCAATGGCAGGTCTTCACGCGCACCGGCGTCAATCACCTGATGAGCATTTCCGGTCTGCACGTGACGATGCTTTCCGGGCTGGCGTTTGTGCTGGCCTACTGGCTGTGGCGCCGGAGCGCGCGGCTCACGTTGTGGCTGCCGGCGCAAAAAGCAGCGGCGTTGTGCGGTGTCGCGGCGGCGTTCGCCTACACATTGCTTGCGGGCTTCGCCGTGCCCGCGCAGCGGACGCTTTACATGCTGGTGGTGGCGGCGGTCTTTCTCTGGTGTGGCATCACGGGTTCGGTGTCGACGATCCTGGCGGCGGCGCTCCTCGTTGTTCTGGTGCTCGACCCGTGGGCGGTACTGGCGCCGGGGTTCTGGCTTTCATTCAGCGCGGTGGCGGTGATCCTGTATGTGACCGTCGGCCGGATCGGCGACTCGCACTGGCTCAAATCGTGGCTCCACGTGCAATGGGCGGTGACGGTAGGGCTGGTACCGCTCCTCCTCGCGCTGTTCCAGCAAGTCTCGATCATCTCGCCGCTGGCGAACGCGGTGGCGATTCCGGTCGTGAGCCTCATCGTAGTGCCGCTGACGCTCGCCGGCATGCTGCTGCCGTTCGATCTTGTCCTGGGCGCAGCACACCTGGTCATGGCGGGGTGCGGGTCGTTGCTCGAATGGATGAGCGCCGTGCCCGCCGCCGTCTGGCAACAGCGCGCGCCACCCGCATGGTCAATGCCAGTTGCCGTAGGCGGCGTCGCCTGGCTGCTGCTGCCGCGGGGTTTTCCCGCGCGCTGGCTTGGCGTGGTCTGCCTGTTGCCGCTGTTTCTCGCGCCGCGGTCTGAACTGGCGGAGGGTGACTTCAAGCTGACCGTGCTGGACGTGGGGCAGGGACTTGCAGTCGTCGCGCAAACGCGCCATCACGCGCTTCTCTACGACACCGGACCGGCCTTCGGTCCGGGGGCGGACAGCGGCAACCGCATCGTGGTGCCGTTCCTGCGTGCCTCTGGCATCGCGCGCCTTGACACCATGATCGTCAGTCATGACGACGTGGATCATACCGGGGGCGCACTGTCGGTGCTGCAGGCGCTGCCGGTGGCGAGGCTGCTCACGTCGCTGCCCGACATGGACCCCCTGTCGCTGATGGCGGAGCAGGCATTTCGATGCTTTGCCGAACAGCACTGGGAATGGGACGGAGTTCAGTTCGAAATGCTCCACCCGCCGCGCGCGAGTTACGCCGAAACGGGACTCAAGGATAACGACCGGAGCTGCGTGATCAAGATCACCGCGAAGGGCGGCGCGGCGCTGCTGCCGGCGGACATCGAGCGGCGCGGGGAAACGGCGCTGTTGCGCGGGCACGGTGACGCGTTGCGCGTGCCGGTGCTGATTGCGCCGCACCAAGGCAGCAAGACCTCATCGATGGCGAGGTTCGTGGACCGCGTCAATCCGGATGTGGTGATTTTCCCGGTGGGCTACCGTAACCGCTTCGGCCATCCGCATGAGGAAGTGGTCGACCGCTATCGCGCGATCGGCAGCCGCATCTATCGCACCGACCGCGACGGCGCCATTACGCTTGACTTCAGCGCTGCGGCTGTTATCCGCGTCGAGCCTTATCGCGCCACTTATCGGCGCTACTGGCAGACGCCGCTCGTCGGCGACCCGGTCCCGGATCCGGAGGAGTTATGAGCATCGCAGCCTTTACGCGGCATTCCGTCTTCTGGATAAGCCAGGCGCGCAAGGAAGGTGTTGAGAATCAGCGTGTCCCGGTCTTCCACATGCTGCGCGACCGTTTGAATACCGAATGTCCGACATGCGCGAGTGAGTGAACGCAGCTTTGCGATAGATCCTATATTACCCATCAGGTTTTTGGTCAGGCCACCGCCGATTTTCATGAAATCCGCCGTGAAATCCTTCGCTGGCCGGAATGTTACGCCGCCTGGGTGGTCAACCCCGACTGCAATACTGCAGCCTGCCGCCTTGAGTCTCGTAGTGAACTCATGCGTAACCGGATCGGATGGTCCGTCAACGCTCGGGATCTCAAAACAAAGACTGTCACCGCCGCAACCGGCGGTCTCTAATTCGGCGACAACGAGTGAAGGAAATTCCAGGTCGATCAAAGTTCCCCGGCAGAGATTGATATGCAGAATGAATCCGACCTCGCGCCTGTTGCTGCGATACCAGGCCAGAGCCCGCCGCAGCACATGCTGGTCGAGCGTCGGACCAAGCTTGTAGTGCTCAAGTCTCGGCAGGAAGGTTCCGGGCGGGACCACGTTTTGTTCTTCCTCTTTCAGCCGGACGTAAATCTCGGTGTGTGGACGGTTGTCGCCACCCGATCCCAATTTCTCGACCGGTTGGCTGTACAGCAGGAATTCGTTCTGCGCAAATGCCTGGGCAAACCTTTCCCGCGGATCTTCCCATTCAAGAAAGCCATTCGCTGTGCTGCCGACATAACCCTGCACGAAATCTCCGCCGTCCATGACCTGTGTCTCGCTGTTGTTCTCGCCGCCTCACGAAAATCCCGTGGCCGGCTCAGGCGGCATCGATGAGTTCCGGGGTGAGCGAGAGTATGGCCTGGTGGATGTGAAGCTGGAAACGCAGGAATTCCACAGCCGCATCGAGGGCATCGAAACACAGGGGCTCATTGTTCTCGTTGACAACGTAGTACACGTCCCACTCCGGATAGGCTGTTTGCTTCCCTATTGCGTAACCCATGCGATAGGGCCCGACACACCACATCGTCGGGCTCACCAGCGCGATGTGTCTTGCCTTGTCCAGGGTCAGCATGTGCCGACCGCAGGAATTGACCGGCAGCTCGTTTAACCACACATTGGCTGTATCCATAGTTGCGACTCCGGATCATTGCGCCAGGTTGGGCAACTCGCGTAGCCGTCAACCGGCATCGATGCAGTTGCTGGCGCTGGCTTCAGCGTGGGACAGCGCCGATTCGGCCCGTTGCATCAAGGCGCCGATGTCCTCGCCACGCCTAAACTCCGCCAGACCGATCGACGCGGTGACTTTGCACGGCCGGCTCAGACCGCCTATTTCCAGCGATGCAATCCGGCGGCGCACGCGCTTCGCTGGAATGGACGCTCGGTCGAGACGGGTCTGGAGGAGAACGAAAACAAACTTTTCGTCACCGTAACGGCCGACCGCGTCCACCCCGCGCAGTTCCACCGCGATCGCAGCGGCTACGTGGCGCAGCACATTGTCGCGCGTTGCGCGCCCGTGGAAGTCATCGACCATGCCGAGGGAGTCGACATCGACGATGCCCACGCAAAACACGCCTTGCCCTGCATCGCTCCGCGCTTTTTCCTGCTCCAGCAACGCCACGAGATGCCGCTGATCGTGGACTCCCGTGACCTCATCGAAAATCGGCCCGCGCCGGGTTTGCGCCAAGTTCTGCTGCGGATCGTGGTTGGGCCCGCACAACTTTTGCAGCAGGGCGCGGATGTAGTCGCCTACAACTGTGCGCGCTGCTGCGTGAGCGATGGCGGAGAACATGCTTGGACCTCACATCGGTGCGGCGGTGCACCCCCGGATTTGCCTAGTTCCGCATGATGGCGTAGCCATCGGGCAGCGCGATCCCCCGGGGAGCGTCCGTGTTACCGAGGGCGCGCGCGCGGTCATTCGGCGCAGGGCAAGCGAGCCCCGGAGGCGAGTCCCTCCCCAAAGTTGCGCGGTAATCAAGCCCGCGCGGCGCGATGACAACCCGGTTGCGTCCGCCACCCTTGGCGAGGTACACCGCATGCTCGGCTTCCGACAAGAGATCCTCGGGGGTGTCGCCATGCTCGGGATAGGCAGCGACTCCGATCGAAACCGTTATCCGGCATACAAGATCGGGGTTCGGCCGGAGTTCGAGCATTTCAACTCTCGCCCGCAGCTTCTCGGCGCGCGCCGCCACCACATCGGTCGCCGCATCGGGCATGACCAGGAGGAACTCCTCGCCTCCCAGCCGGCAGGCGATGTCTTCCTTGCGGATGCCGCCGGCGAGCAGCGCGCCCAACTCCCGCAGCGCCGCATCGCCCGCGTCATGCCCGTAGGTGTCATTGATGTGCTTGAAGTCATCGATGTCCAACGCGATCACTCCAAGCCGGGAACGACGCTGCACAGCACGACTCAACTCCCGCGCCAGTGCGTCGGTGAGGTGGCGACGGTCGTAGAGCCCGGTGAGCCGATCGCGCGGCGCCAGCACGCCCAGTTCAAGTTGCGCCATCACCTGGGCCGCGAGGAACTGCAGCGCCTCGCGCTGCTCGTCGGTCAACTTCCGCCGCACATAGTCGATCACCGACACCGAGCCCAACACATGCCCGTCGGGCGCCACGATTGGCGCTCCGGCGTAGAAACGAACATGCGGCGCGCCCGCCACCCACGGGTGCCGCTCGAAGCGCGGATCGCGGCTCGCGTCCCGCACCTCGAACACCTTGCCTCGGCGCATGGCGTAATCGAAGAACGCGTGCGAGCGAGGCGCCTCGGACACCGTGAAGCCCAGCGCCGACTTGAAGAATACGCGCGTTTCATCGACCAGGCCCACCAGCGCGACCGGCGTGGCGCAGAAGCGGGAGGCGAGCAGCGTAATGTCGTCGAACCGCCGTTCGTATCCGGTCTCCAGCGCGTAGTAGCCCCGCAGCGTCGCCAGCCGCTCGGCTTCTTCCTTGCTTGGGAGCACTCTTACTCCCGCCTCAGTGATTGACTCCATTGATGCCTCCAACGTCAGTTGATCGAGCCCAGCACACGACGCCCCCGGATTGAAGCTGTTGCCGTTGTCCACGTTGTCGGGACTTCCGTTGCCGGTCCTGCGTTTATTCCGTTTAGCGGGCGCCACACCTAAATGAAAGACGCCAGCGCCCTGACGCGGTCGAGGAACGCATCATCGATCGACGCCAGATCCTCGGGCAGATCGGGCCCGGTTTCATACAGGTGCCGGTCGCAGGCCGTCGTGTGCAGCCCACCAACAATCGCTGACTCGGTGCGCGGCGGTTCCGCGCTGTCGCTCGGCAGTGCCGCAACTTGCGCCGCTTTCGCATGACTGAATTCATCCTGGTAGGTCACGATCGCACTCTCCAATTGGTTGATCCGTACCAAGCACGTGCAGATTTCATGCCAGGCGCCTTGGAGGAACGGCGTGGAAAGATAACTTGAGTGCAACGATCTGATCCACAAGGATTTGAAGAGGAGCGGTGTGACCGTGCGCTGCGTACCGTATTCCTGAATTTGCGTCGAGAACTTGACGATCGCTAGAGATGCCGGCGACTGCCCAGCGTTTTTTCGATATTACCCCTGCAAGAACCGTGAACTTTGTCACTGCACACGTCCGTGGGTACGCTGGCTGATCCAAGACAAAGCACGGCACATGGCCGCGCATCAAGAGTGCTTCACCGACTACTACCAGTTTGCCGAGGGCTTGTTTGACGCGGCCGAGAAGGACACGCACAGACAGCTCAACCGGCGAGCGGTGCCGCCAGAATCGTGGTGAAAACGGTCAGATCGAACACCATACGCCATGCGATAGATGCTCTTTCGCCCGCATATCCGCCATGACGCGCCATTGCACGGACGCCGGAGAGGAACGAAATGATCACGCCCATTGTGCCTACAAAGGTGAGAAGAGCGAATGTGTTCATGGCTGCCTCGATTCCTGTCTGTTGATGGCCACACTGTAGCGGGCCGGAATGCCCAGGTCTGTCAGGAGATCACGACAAGTTCCCATGCTGATACAGGGAATCCATGATTGCGTCGTGCCTCGAAACAGTGCGCGAGGGTGACCGATGTGGAAATCGGGATGGCCGCGAACGCTATGGAGCATCGGCGCTACTGGCAGACGCCGCTCGTCGGCGACCCGGTCCCGGACCCGGAAGCGCTCTGACCGTACTCGCGATCGTGGTAAGCGATTTCGAGCGCGTTGAGTTCCAACCGGGGCGGCGCGGTCTCATCCCGCTGGCCACGGCTGATAGAGCAGATCCAGCGTCAGCGGGAAATCGGGATTGGGCGGTTCGGGGCGCACCGTCATGGGCCCCGGCGTGTGGCCATGGTCCCAGAAGCGCGCGGTGCGCCGTGCCTCGGCTTCGCCGGCATTGACCGGGTAGGCATCGTAGTTGCGTCCGCCGGGGTGCGAGACGTGGTAAGTGCAGCCGCCGATCGAGCGCCCGCTCCAGGTATCCACGATGTCGAACACGAGCGGCGTGTGTATGCCGATCGTCGGATGCAACGCCGACGGCGGATGCCAGGCGCGGTAGCGCACGCCGGCGACGGACTCACCGGGTATTCCGGTGGGATGAAGCGGCAGCGCGCGGCCGTTGCAGGCGACGACATGGCGCGGGGCGGTGAGCCCGGTGACTCTCACCTGCAGGCGCTCCACCGAGGAATCGACGTAGCGGGCGGTCGCGCCGGCACTCACGTCTTCTCCGAGGACGTTCCAAGGCTCGAGCGCGTGGCGCAGTTCAAGCTGCGTGTTGTCGTAGACCACCGTGCCATAGCGCGGGAAGCGGAATTCAATGAAAGGCGCAAACCAGCGGGAATCGAACGAATAGCCGGCGCGCTGCATGTCCAGCGCGATATCGTGCATGTCGGCCGCGACGAAGTGGGGCAGCATGAAGCGGTCGTGAAGCTGCGTACCCCAGCGGATGAGCGCGCCCGAGTACGGCGTCCTGCAGAAGCGGGCCACCAAGCCGCGCAGCAGCAGCATATGCACGAGGCTCATCTGCGGATGCGGCTGCATCTCGATGGCGCGGAGTTCAAGCAGCCCCAGCCGCCCGGTCGGGGCGTCCGGCGAGTGGAGTTTGTCGATGCAGAACTCGGCGCGATGGGTGTTGCCGGTGAGATCGACCAGCAGATTGCGCAACATGCGATCCACCAGCGACGGCGCCACCGATCCGTCTCCAGCGTTCTGCTCCAGTTTCATCTGCTGGAACGCGATCTCGAGTTCGTAGAGCGAATCGTGACGCGCTTCGTCGACGCGCGGCGCCTGGCTGGTAGGGCCGATGAACCGGCCCGCGAACAGGTACGACAGGGCGGGGTGGTTCTGCCAGTAGGCGATCAGGCTCTGCAACAGGTCGGGGCGCCGCAACAGTGGACTGTCCACTGGTGTCGGCCCGCCGAGCGTCGCATGGTTGCCGCCGCCGGTGCCGGTGTGGTGTCCATCGAGCATGAATTTCTCGGTGGTGAGGCGCGTGGCCCGCGCGTCCTCGTGCAGGGCGAGCGTGTTCCCGACCAGTTCGTTCCAGCCCGCCGCAGGGTGGATATTGACTTCGATCACACCGGGGTCCGGCGTGACGTTCAGAACCCTGATGCGGGTATCGAACGGCGGCGGATAGCCTTCCAGCCGCACGGGGCGGGCGAGTGCGGCGGCGACGCGCTCGACCGCGGCTACCAGAGCGATGAAGTCCTCGGTGCGCAACAAAGGTGGGAGAAATACGTGGACACGTCCGTGCCGCACTTCCACAGTGAACGCGGTGCGCACCACGGCGCGGCCCGGTTCGGACTGCAATTCGCCCGGCAAGCGGGCGGGCAGCGAATCGAGCGGGAGACGATTGCCGATCGAAGCATCACCCGGTATCAGAAAGAGACATGTGCGCCGCAAGGGCCACGGGGACGTCTCCCACGTTTCTGGAGATCCCGGTTGTTCCGCTGCGCGGCGCGGACGCAGCGGGAGCACGATTCCCGCAACCTGTGCGGGTGCGCCTTCGAGCCTGCCGAGAATTCGCGTTCGGTCGGATTCCGGCGCACTCGACGCGTGTGCCGGATCCGCATCAATCGGAAGCCGTCCTTCTGCCTCCAGCAGCGGGAGCGGATCCTCAAAGGCCTCGATGAGGGATTCGTGAGTCAAGCCCAGTGCATCGGCAATGCCTCGCGCCACGCGCCACGCATCATCGAGAGTGGCATTGGCCGCAGATGACTCACTTGCGATCAGACCGGGGTCGCGCCATAGGGGCTCGCCGTCCACGCGCCAATACACTCCGATCGCCCAGCGCGGCACCGGCTCGCCCGGATACCACTTGCCCTGGCCATAGAACACCATGCCGCCGGGCGCGAAGCGCGCCCGCAGGCGCCATGCAAGCTGCTCGGCGAGTTCCCATTTGTGCTGGCCGAGTGCGGCCGTATTCCACTGCGGATCTTCGCGTTTGTCGATCGCGACGAAAGTGGGCTCGCCCCCCTGCGTAAGACGCACGTCGCCCGCCGCAAGCTCAGTGTCGATGTCCCGGCCCAGGCGGTCGATCGCGCTCCACTGGTCGTCGCCGTAGGGCCGGGTGGTCCGGGGATCTTCATGGATACGCATCACCGACGCAGAGAACTCGAACGTCGTCTCGCACGGCTCGACCGCGCCGGTAACCGGCGCGGCCGCCGCGGGGGAGGGTGTGCACGCAAGCGGGATATGTCCCTCGGCGCAGAACAGGCCCGAGGTGGGGTCGAGTCCGACCCAACCGGCACCGGGGAGGTAGACCTCGGCCCAGGCGTGCAGATCCGCAAAGTCGCGCTCCGAGCCCGCGGGACCGTCGAGCGGCTTCACATCCGGCTTGAGCTGAATCAGGTAGCCGGAGACAAAACGTGAGGCAAATCCCAGATGGCGCAGGATCTGCACCAGGAGCCACGCGCTGTCGCGGCACGATCCGCTCGCGCGCTGCAGCGTTTCCTCGCAATCCTGGACGCCGGGTTCCATGCGCACGACGTATCGCACGTCACGACTCAGGCCGCGGACGAGATTGACCAGGAACTCGACCGTGCCGGTTGTCGCTCCCTCGCGGCGCACGGATGCGATCCACGCGGTGAGCCGCTGGCCGCGTTCCGCAAGGTCAAGGAACGGCACGAGATCCCGCGCGAGTTCGCCGCGGTAGGCAATCGGATAGCGCTCGGCGTCATTTTCGACGAAGAAATCGAAGGGGTTGATGACGCGCATATCGGCAATGAGGTCGACCGTGATCTCCAGTGCTCCGGCCTTCTCCGGAAAGACGAAGCGCGCGACGTGATTGCCGAAGACGTCCTGCTGCCAGTGGACGAAATGCCGATCAGGCGCGATATTGAGCGAATAGCCGAGTATCGGGGTGCGGCAATGCGGCGCAGGGCGCAGGCGGATCTGGTGCGGCGACAGGATGACCTGCTTGTCGTAACGGTAGCGGGTCTGGTGGTGCAGTGCGACCTGGATACTCATGGCGTCCCACTCACCGGAGCCGCGCGGTGATGGACTACGCGCCCACGGTCCAGTCGGGATTCGGGATGCCGGCAAACACCTTGCGCAGGCCGTTGCCCCATTGCTGGTGGATCATTGTGAAGTAAGGATCGTCTTCTTCGACGCGCCTTTGCATGCCGATCCTGAAGCTGTCGCGCACGTAAACCAGCAGGTCGATAGGCAGTCCCACCGAAATATTGCTGCGCATGGTCGAATCGAACGACACCAGTATGCACTTCGTCGCATCGAGTATTTCGGTATTGCACTTGATCACCCGGTCGATGACCGGCTTGCCGTACTTGCTCTCGCCGATCTGAAAGTAGGGCGTGTCGCGGGTGGCTTCGATGAAATTGCCCTCGTTGTAGATGTGGAACAGCCGCTGGCGCTCGCCCCGGATCTGCCCGCCAACCAGCAGTGTTGCGCTTGCGTCGACGTTGCTCTGCTCGAGATACGGTCCGTCGCGCCGCTTGACTTCGCGCAGCGTTTCACCCACCCGTTCTGCGACCTCGATCATCGAGGCGACGTTCATGACGGTCTTCTTGGCGTCGGGGTTGCGCGACTGGTGGTCGAGAATGTTGACCACGTTCTGGGTGATCGAAAGGTTACCGGAGGAAAGAATGATGATGACCCGCTCGCCCTCGGTGGCGAAGATTCTCATCTTGCGAAAACTCGAGACGTGATCGACGCCGGCGGAGGTTCGCGAATCCGAAGCGAACACCATTCCCACGTCCAGAACCGCGGCTACGCAATAAGTCATCGGAGCACCTTCTCGAATGAGCCGGTGAGCTTAGGGCAAACGCCCGGCGTTGACAAGCCGGTTTCAGCGGGAGGCCTGCGTCATGCCCGCGCGGCCGGGTTCCGGCGCGGTCACGTACTCCGGAACCAGGAAATGCCGGTTGATCTCGCCGTTGAGCGCGTCCAGCTTCTCGATGAAGCTCATGAGGTATTCGTGCAGTCCCAGGCTGATGATCTGCTCGGTGCGGCCGTAATGCAGATGGGCGTGGATCTCGCCGGCCAGCCGCTCTGCTTCGCGCGACGACGGTTCGCAGATGTCGCGCAGGATGTCGTAGATCTCGTTCATGCAGGCGTGGAGCGACCGTGGCACGTCATCGCGCAGCACCAGCAGCTCGGCGACCCGCATTGGGGTCAGCACGTCGCGGTAGACCTTGCGATAGGCATCGAAGGCGCTTACGGAGCGCAGCAATGCGCTCCACTGGTAATAGTCGACCGCCCCGCCCACGTCCGTGACACTCGGCAGCAGCGTGTGATACTTGACGTCGAGCAGCCGCGCCGTGTTGTCGGCGCGCTCGATGAAAGTCCCGAGACGGATGAAACTGTAGCCTTCGTCGCGCAGCGAGGTGCCGAAGGTGACGCCTCGAAACTGGTGCGAGCGCGTTTTGACCCAATCGAAGAACCCGCTCACCCCGCGCGCCTGCAAGCCGTCGAAATCCCGGTCGCGCAGCTCCAGCCAGAACGCGTTGATGTCCTCGTACATCTCCGAGGTGATGGCCCCGCGGGCGGTGCGCGCGTTCTCGCGCGCGGACTGGATGCACGAGTAGATGCTGGAAGTGTTGGTGGCGTCGAGCACCATGTACCGCAGCACGTTCTCGGCGGACAACGGGCCCGGATAGCGTTCATAGTACGCCGTGGCGAGCCCGTTGATCACCAGCGGCAGCGCCCACGGCTCGGCCCACGACTGTCCCGGCTCGAGGATGCGGTAGGGCAGCAGCGACATGCGGTAGGTGACATCGAGCAGCCGCGCGGTATTCTCCGCGCGCTCGATGTGCCGCGACATCCAGTAGAGGTTGTTGGCGACCCGGCTTAACATGGGGCAATGATGAATGCGGAATGATGAATGCGGAATACAGGCTCCGACGAACGAGCGTGCATTGCAATACTATTCATCATTCAGCATTCCCAATTCATCATTCCTCTAGCACCCACGTATCCTTGGTTCCGCCGCCCTGGGACGAGTTGACGACGAGCGAACCCTCGCGCAGCGCAACGCGCGTGAGTCCTCCCGGCACCAGCGTCACCGACCTGCCGCTCAACACGTACGGCCGCAGGTCCACGTGACGCGGGGCGATGCCCGAGCCGCAGAATGTCGGGCAGGTGGAAAGCGCCAGCGTCGGCTGAGCAATGAAGGAGGCGGGGTTTGCGACGATACGCTCGCGGTAGGCGGCGATCTCCTGCAGGGTTGCAGCGGGGCCCACCAGCATGCCGTAACCGCCCGATCCCTGCACCTCCTTGACCACCAGTTCGTGCAAATGTTCGAGCGTGTACTGGAGGTCGTCCGGAATCCCGAGGCGGTAGGTCGGAACATTGGAGAGGATCGGATTCTCGCCGAGATAAAACCGGATCATCTCCGGCACGTAGGTGTAGATCGACTTGTCGTCGGCGACGCCGGTGCCGATCGCGTTGGCAAGCGTGACGCTGCCGGTGCGGTAGGCGGAAAAGAGTCCCGGTACGCCCAGCACCGAATCGGGCCGGAACGCGACCGGATCCAGAAAGTCGTCATCGATGCGCCGGTAGATCACATCCACGCGCTGCGGGCCGCGGGTCGTGCGCATGTAGACGACGTCGTTCGCGACGAAGAGGTCCTGGCCTTCGACCAGTTCCACGCCCATCTGCTGCGCGAGGAAGGCATGCTCGAAATAGGCGCTGTTGTACGGACCCGGGGTCAGCACCGTGACCGCGGGATTCATGATGCCGGGCGGGGCGACCGCGCGCAGGTTGTCGAGGAGCACGTCGGGGTAGTGATCGACCGGCGCCACCGCCATGCGCGCGAACAGTTCCGGGACGAGCCGCATCATCATCCTGCGGTTTTCGAGCATGTAGGAGACGCCCGACGGCGTGCGCAGATTGTCTTCGAGCACGTAGAACCGGTCGCGATCGGTCTGCACGATGTCGATGCCGGCGATGTGGATGTAGACGTCACCGGGAACGTCGAACCCGCACATTTCGCGGCGGTAGAGATTGTTGTTGAGTATCGGTTCCGCCGGCACGCGCCCCGCCTTGATGATCTCTTGTGCGTGATAGACATCCCTGAGGAACGCGTTGAGGGCGCGCACCCGCTGGCGCGTGCCGTCGCAGATGGTCTTCCACGCGTCCGGGCGCAGGATGCGCGGGATTATGTCGAAGGGGATCGAGCGTTCGACGCCGCCTCCGTCGCCATACACCGCGAAGGTGATGCCAAGGCGGGTATACAAGGTATCCGCCTCGCGTTGCTTCTGCAGCATGTACTCGAGCGGCTTGTCCGTGAGCCATGCCGCATAGCGCTCGTAGTGGGGCCGCACCGACCCGTCAACGTCGTGCATCTCGTTGTAGATTTGGGACCGGGGAGGAGCGCTCTCAGGCTCAAGAGCCGATTTGTTCATCGTGCCCTCTGAAGCAACCGCCGTGCCATGGCCGCCTTTCGCGTGCAGCCATGTTCTGCCACCGGCTGCGATTTGTCAAAGTGCGTCAGTGCAGCACGGTCGGTCGTGCGCCATGGCACGCATTGCATTGCAGCGCACGGGGGCGATGTTGCACAATCGTGGTGCGTGCTCCTTATGAGCGCTTCCAAATATTCAACATGTCCGATGCGGCGAAATTTTCGCAATTCCGTCAGGTGAGCGACGACGATACCGCGCTTGCGGCGTGGCTTGCCGCGGTGCGTGCGCGCATGCCGCCGTCCGAAGCCGAGAAGGTCGCAAAGGCAATCGGGCTGGCCGCGCCCACGTACGCGAATCGCTCACTGGCGAGCGGCGAGCCGGTGCTGGCGCATGTGCTCGCGGTGGCCGATAGGCTGCTGCAGCTCAAACTCGATCATGAAACCGTCGCTGCTGCCCTCGTGTTTCGCTGCCTTGAACTTGCCCCCGATCTTGCCGCGCAGTGCCGTGAACGCCTGGGGAGCGCGGTCTCCGGTCTTGCTGAAGGGGTGCTGCGCATGGCGCAAATCGGGGCCCTCGCGAGCGGCCGCCAGGGTGGCCAGCGCCCGGCCGAGCAGGTGGCGCAGCTTGAAGCGTTGCGCAAGATGCTGCTCGCCATGGTGCAGGATGTGCGCGTGGTGCTCATCAAGCTCGTGGACCAGGCGCAGGAATTGCGTAGTGTGGTCAGGCTTACGGAGGGACCACTGCGGCAGTCGATCGCGGAACTAGCGCGCGACATCTTTGCGCCGCTCGCCAACCGTCTCGGCGTATGGCAGCTGAAATGGGAACTCGAAGACCTGTCCTTGCGCATCCTGGAGCCCGACGCCTACAAAAAGGTGGCCGGGCTCCTCGATGAAAAGCGTGCCGATCGCGAGCGCTACATCGAGGGCGTCATCACCGTACTGCGGCAAGAACTTGGGCGCGCCGGCATTGTCGCCGAAGTGACAGGACGGCCCAAGCACATCTTCAGTATTTACAAGAAGATGCAAATAAAGAACATTGATTTTGCATTACTTTATGATGTTAGAGCGGTGCGGATACTGGTCGCCAGCATCAAGGATTGCTACGCGGCCCTGGGCCTGGTGCACCACCTTTGGTCCCCGATTCCGAAGGAGGTCGACGACTACATCGCACGGCCCAAGAGCAACGGTTACCGCTCGCTGCACACGGCAGTCGTCGGGCCTGAGGCAAAGGCCATCGAAGTGCAGATCCGCACGCATGAGATGCACCAGAATTCCGAGCTCGGGGTGGCGGCGCATTGGCGTTACAAGGAAGGTTCGCGTCCCGAGGGCAGCTACGATCAGAAAATCGCGTGGCTGCGCCAGATTCTCGAATGGAAGGACGAGGTGCGCGATACCAGTGAACTCGCCGAGCAGTTCAGAACCGGACTCACCGAGGATACGGTCTACGTGCTGACGCCGCAGGGGCGCGTGATCGATCTGCCCCGGGGCGCGACGCCGATCGATTTCGCCTACCACGTGCACAGCGAGCTTGGGCACCGGTGTCGTGGCGCCAAGCTTGACGGCGCGATGGCGCCGCTCAATACGCCGCTTCGCAACGGTCAGCGGGTGGAGATCCTCGCGGCAAAGCAGGGCGGGCCAAGCCGCGACTGGCTCAATCCCCAGTTGGGGTATCTGAAGAGCCCCGGCGCGCGCACCAAGGTGCGGCAGTGGTTCAATCGACAGAATTACGTAGCCGAAGTGACACAAGGCCGCGCGCTGCTCGACCGGGAACTGCAGCGGCACGGCAAGACTGCGCTCAATCTCGACCAGCTTGCCGGCGTGTTCGGTCACGCAAAGACAAGCGATTTCCTCGCTGAAGTGGGCCGGGGCGAGATTGGGCCAAAACAGTTGCACGATGCCTTGGTCTCCCCGGACGCCACCCCGCCGTCAACGCCGGCCGCGGACACGCTGGTCGCGCGCAAATCGCGTTCGGGGGGGCAGGGTAGCGTATTGGTCGTCGGAGTCGATAGGCTGCTGACTACACCCGCCAAGTGCTGCAAGCCGGCGCCGCCGGAGCCCATCATAGGATTCGTCACGCGCGGGCGCGGCGTGAGCGTACACCGCGCCGGCTGCGTCAACGTGAAGCGGCTCGATCCCGAGCGCATGGTCACCGCCGAATGGGGCGCAGCTGCGGGTGCGACCTTCGCGGTCGACATCGAGATCGACGCGATCGACCGCACCGGGCTGCTGCGCGACATATCGGAGGTACTCTCTCGCGAGCGCATCAACGTGACGGCGACGAAGTCGCTGTCCACCGATTTCGCCGCGCGCATGCGTTTCACGGTCGAGGTGACGGACCTCGATCAGTTGCGACGGGCGCTCGCCCTGATACGCGAAGTGCGCGGCGTGACGCGCGCGCTGCGCCGCTAAAGGGAGTGCAGAGTGCAGAATGCAGAGTGCAGAGTGCAGAGTGCAAAGACCGTTGCTGGTCAGTCGGTAAACTTGAGCGCGAGCCCTGTCACGCCTGAAAGCCCGGCGTAGGTCGAGGACCAGGTCTCACCCGCCTTGATCGGCATGGCGGTGGTGAGCGTGCCTGTCGTGATGATCTCGCCTGGTGCGAGTGCCTCGAACTGCGGCTGTCGCGCGAGGATATCGGCGAGAAAGGTCAGAGCGAGCGCGGGGTGATTGAGGGCGTTGGCGCCCACCCCACGGGTGAGCACCAGTTGCTCCCGGCTCAGCGCGACCTTGCAATCGCGCAACTGCGCGGCGAGCGCCGTGATGTCGTCCTGGCGCACCGCGACCGGTGTTCCCACGACGAGCCGCCAGTGAAAGGAAAAGTCTGCGGCGGAGTCGACGGGCTTGAACTTCCAGTGCGGGAAATGGCAGCACACGATCTCGAAGCTGGGCGCGTACCACTCGATCGCCTGAAGCACTTCTTCCGGCTCGCGGCAGCCCGGCGCGACGGGCGCCTTCAAGCGGAAAGCGATTTCCGGTTCAAGTCGCGGCTGGGCACTGCCCCGCAATGACAGCGTCGCCGCAGCGTCGCGCGCATAAGTCAGGGTGCGGTCGTAAACGTGCGCCCAGATCGGTGAGGTGGCGCCATACTCGGCCCAGATGTTGCGGTTGGTAAAACCGATTTTGCGGCCCACTGGTGTTTCGCCCCGGGCCCGGCGCAGCGCCACAATCTCGGCGGCCACCGAGTACGCTGCG
Source organism: Betaproteobacteria bacterium (assembly GCA_016199545.1). Taxonomy (GTDB): domain Bacteria; phylum Pseudomonadota; class Gammaproteobacteria; order Burkholderiales; family SG8-41; genus DSOT01. Next base: position 53,888 of record JACQGN010000114.1, read on the forward strand.
TCCCAGTCGAATGCCGGATCGTATTCGGCGACCGACGGTAGCAACTGACCTTCATCCAATGCCGCGAGCAGCTCGCGCGCCACGATACCTGTATCCAAGGATGCACCTGTCACATATACACAACTGACACTCCCGA
>JACQGN010000115.1 GCA_016199545.1 Betaproteobacteria bacterium
ACGTTCCAGCAGTTGCAGACGCGCATCTCCGGGCTGGAGAACGCGATCGCCGACCGACGCGAGATCTACAACGAGTCGGTCAACGTCAACAACGTGCGCGTCGAGCAATTCCCCGATTCCATCGTCGCCGGCATGTTCGGCTTCAAGCCCGCGCAACTGCTCGAATTCCAGGCGGAAGAAAAGGCCGACGTCGATATCGGCAAGCTGTTCAAGTCCTGACGCCGCGGGGCGGATCTGCCGTAGATGACCAAGTCGGCACGGCTGCACCAGCCGCTGTGGCTGTCGGGCGCGGCTCACCTCATTATCCTGTACGTCGCGTTCGAGGCCGAGACCGGCGAAGCCTGGCCGTACGCGCTGATGGCGATGGCGGTGGTAAGCTTCTTTGCCTGGGCCGCAAACTACCGCCGCTATCGCCAGATTCACGATCTGCCGACCTCCAAGATCGCCTCCGCCGCGCAAGGCTATGTGGAACTGCTGGGAACCGCACGCTGCATGTCCGAGACGGCGGGACTGAGCAAGCTGAGCCGCACGACGTGCTGCTGGTTCCACTACGACGTGTCGCGCAAGGGCTCCGATGACAAGTGGAAGCATGTCGAGTCCGGTACCAGCGACGATCCGTTCGTCATGGTCGACGACACCGGCCAATGCGTCATCTCGCCCCAGGGCGCGGAGGTCTTGAGCCACGACCACAAGTCCTGGAGAGAAGGCAGCTACCACTACCAGGAGTGGCTGCTGCTGCCCGGCAGCGTGCTCTACGCCATCGGGGAGTTCAGCACGCAAGGCGGGGTAGCGACGGCGCCCGGCGTGCGCGACGAGACCACGGACATCGGCGCGCTCATCACAGATTGGAAACGGGACCAGAAGCGCCTGCACGAGCGCTTCGATCTGAACCGCGACGGCGCCATCGACATGAAGGAATGGGAACAGGCACGCCTCGCGGCGCGGCACGAAGTCCGGCAGCGCCGCGACACGGGCGCTGCGCTCGAGGGTACGCATACCCTTGGTAAACCGCGCGACGGGCGCCTTTTCCTGCTTGCCAACGAGATGCCGGATGCGCTGGGCGCGCGCTACCGCTGCTGGAGCTGGGTGCACCTCGTCATCTTTTTCGGTTGCGGGTCGGTGGGACTCTTCCTCCTTTGACCGGGAGTTAAACCATGGCCACGAATACCAGGCGCAGGATCATCGTCGCTTCCCTCCTCGCGGTTACCCTGACGGCGGGCGCATATGGCCTCCGGAACTATTTCTCCGCGCTGAAGCCCGCGGTTGAGCGCGAGGAGCTGCAACCGGTCTCGGGTGAGTTGATGGTAATGGACTGCAAGAGTCGCCTGTTCGACGAGTCGCCGGCCATCGCGGTCGCTTTTTCGCATCCGGTCGAACGCAAGCAGAGCTTCGACAAACTGATCAGCGTGACCGATCACGGCCCCGCGCAGCCGGACAAACCGCCCGGCAAGGCCGCTTCCGCCAAAGCGGTTGAAGGCAAGCCCGTCGGCGGAAACTGGGTGGTGGGGGACAACCCGCGCATCCTCTACTTCCCGTACGTATCGCCGCAGCGCGCCTACCGCGTCGAAATCCGGGCCGGAATCGCCGGCCGCAGCGGCGGCAAACTGCAAAGCGGCTCGGTGTGCGAGGTCGCCACCGAGGAGATGCCCCCGTCGTTCTATTTTGCGAGCCGCGGCGTGGTGCTGCCTGCCGGACAGAACGGCGGTCTGCCGATCGTCACGGTAAACGTCCCCGAAGTCGACATGCAGTTCCTGCGCGTGAACCCCGAAAATCTCCCCGCGTTCATCGAAAAAGTCTTCACCACACGCCGCTCGGGGCAGGCGCAGGCTGCGCGCGAAGACGAGGAGCGTGACGAGGACGATGGGCCCTCGCGTGAGGGCCGGTTGAAGGGCCGGGTGGGAGGCTGGGACCTCGACCAGTTCCGGAACATGACGCGCAGCGTCTATCTGGGCCGCTTTCTCACCGACGAACGCAAGAACCGGCGCCACACCACCTTCATTCCGGTGGAGAGTATCAAGGAGTTGCAGGAGCCCGGCATCTACGTCGCGGTCATGAGCCACCCCGGGCGCTTTCGCTACGAGTATCAGGTCACCTACTTCTACGTGAGCGACATCGGCGTGCACGTGCGCCGCCACGGCGATCAGATACACGCATTTGCCACCTCGTTGAAAAGCGGCAAGGCGGTGAGCGACGTGGGCTTCGAAGTGATCGACGCTAACTCGAAGACGCTCGCCCGCGCGCAGGCGGACGCGGATGGTCATGCGGTGCTGACAGGCATCGGCGAGAAGGGAAACGCGCTGTTCGCACGGCGCGGCCGCGAACTCACCGTGATCGGGCTGCGGGAACCCGCGCTCGATCTGTCCGAATTCGACGTCGGTGGACATCTCTCGCGCAATGCCAAGCTCTTCGCCTACAGCGGACGCAACCTCTACCGGCCCGGCGAACAGTTCGAACTCTCGGTGCTTTCGCGCGACCCCGACGGCAATCCGGTGCCCGCGGCGCCGCTCGCCGCAACGCTCAAGCGCCCGGACGGGCGCACGGTGCGGACCATGATGTTGCGCGCACACGGCAAGGTGGCGGGATATTTTCAGCGCACGCTCAACCTCCCACCCGACGCCCAGACCGGCGGCTGGCAGCTCGAAGTGCGCGCCGATCCGGGTGCCCGCGCTCCCGATTCCGTTTACAGATTCCAGGTCGAGGAATTCCTGCCCGAGCGCATGAAACTCGACCTGCGCGCCGACAAGGAACGTCTCGCCCCGGGGGACAAGCTCACCGTCGCGGCGCAGGGGGACTATCTCTTCGGCGCGCCCGCGGCCGGCAATCGGCTCCTCGGCAGCGTCGTCATCGAACGCCAGTCCATGCCGCTTCCACAAAATTGGCCCGGTTTCCTGTTCGGTGACTTCGCCGACGACGACAAGCGTAAGCGCGTCGAGATCGAAGAAGCCAAACTGGACGACAACGGCCGCGCCAGCGTCGAGGTTCCGGTGGAGGTCGGGGCGGTGCGATCGCCGATGCTGGTGCGCGCGAGCTTCAGCCTGCTCGAGTCCGGCGGCCGTCCAGTGGTGCGCTCGATCGAACGCACGCTCTGGCCCGCGGCAGCGTTGATCGCCGTGCGCCCGCTGTTCGACCGCAACGTGGCGCAGGAGGGGTCGCTCGCCGAGTTCGAAGTCGCGCGCCTCACGCCCGCCGGCGCGCGCCGTGGGCCTCATCCATCTGCCGCTCGCACGCGCAGACCGCAAGCTCAAGGTCGCGGTCGAGGCACCGGAAAAAGTTCTGCCCGAACGGCGCACGAACGTCAAGGTGCGAGTGGAGGGCGCCACTGGGCAATCCGCGTACGTGACGCTATCCGCCGTGGACGTGGGCATCCTCAACATCACGCGCTTCAAGACCCCCGATCCCTTCGATTTCTTCTTCGGCAAGCACCGCTATGCGCCGGAACTGCTCGACATCTACGGCAAGCTGATCGAGAAGATGGAAGGCAGCCGCGGGCGGCTCAAATGGGGCGGCGACGCGGGCATGCGCGACACGCGCAGCCTGCCGAAAAAGGTGAAACTCGTGGATCTCTTCAGCGGCCCGGTCGCGCTCGACGCCAAGGGCGAAGCGGATATCGCGCTCGACCTGCCGGATTTCAACGGCACGCTACGCTTCGCGGCGGAAGCGACCGAGGCGTACGGGTTGGGATTACTGAAGCTCCACGTCACGGGAAGCGGCAGTACCCCGATCAAAATCGTGCGCGAATCGGTGCTCCAGGTGCAGCCACCCGCCCCGCTCGAGCGCGAGGTGCGCCGCTTCCGCCTCGAGCCCAACGCCACGATCAACGTGGACTCCGCCTGGCTCGACAAGTACTACCGCGCATCGGCGGCGGTCAGCATCACGGTCTCCAACCGGCCGCCGTTCAACGTCGCGAGCCTCGTGAAAGGATTGCTGGATTATCCCTACGGCTGCCTGGAGCAGACGACGAGCGCCGCCTATCCTCACGTCTTCATCGACGAGGCCGCCGCCAGGGCGTACGGCCTGCAGCCGCGCAGCCGCGACGAGCGCGCGAACTTCATCGAAGGCGCCCTCGGGCGCATCGCCGGCATGCAGAAAGCGAACGGCGGCTTCACGCTGTGGGGCGACGGTCCGTACGAACTGTGGGCCAGCGCGTACGTGATCGGCTTCATGCAGGATGCGCGCGCGGCGGGTTTCACGGTGCCTGCGAAGATGTACGAACGGGCGCAGGAATGGCTGCTCGCCCAGTTGCAGCGCACGCCGGGGTATTTCCCTTCTCTGCCGGCGGCGCTCCAGGCGGCGATTCCCGCCAAGCTCGCCGCGCGCGACTACGGGCTCCTGCGCGACAGCCATCAGCGTTTCGCCGAACTCGCGCACATCGCGTACATCCTCGCGCGCGACCAGAAAGCGCCGCTTGCGACGCTGCGCATCCTGCATGATCGATACCGCGGCCGCGCGCGCTCGCTGTTGCCACTCATCCACTTGAGCCTCGCTCTCGGGGCGATGGGAGATGAAGCGCGTGCCAAGGTCGCTCTCGACGAGGCGATGCAACGTGCGTATGGCATCCGACCCGACCCGGTTGGTGGTTATTCCGTCAAGCCCCCGGCGCCGCGCTCGGACGTGATCGAGTTGACGGGCACGTGGTTCGAGCCCGATGGCACCCGTTACGCGGGCCGCCCCCTCAAAGTCGGCGAGATGCTGATCGTGCTGCTCCAGGCGAAATCGAAACGCCGCGTCGAGGATGGGCTCCTCATCGACCGCATCCCCAGCGGCTTCGAGGTCGAGAACCTCAACCTGTCGCAGGGCCCGCGCGCGCAGGACTTTACGATCGGCGGCGTGGACGTGGCGAAAGCGCTGGCCGACTCCCGCATCAAGCATCGCGAGTACCGCGACGATCGCTACGTCGCCGCAGCCAGGCTGGATGGCGCACTCAACGTGCTGTATCTGGTGCGCGTCGTGACGCCCGGCAAGTTCGCGGTACCGGCCCCGTTTGCGGAAGACATGTACCGGCCTGAAATCCGCGGCGTCGGCGCGACCGGCAATGCGATCAGCATCGTCGATCCCACTGCGCCCGCCCAGAAAAGCGACCTGCCGCCGAGTCAGTGAGTGATGTCAGGAAAATCAGGGCAAGCCGCCGATGGACGCCGATGGACGCGGATACGGTCAAACTCAAAGGCATAACCAATTGCGACCGTCATGGAACGAGGAGCGTTGTGAGACACGAGGCGATGCTTGTGGTCATGGGTTTCACTGTGAAGTCTGCGTCCTGTTTCGCTTGGAGTTTTCGCCTTTCGATCGGCGTCCATCGGCGTCCATCGGCGGTTCCAAGAGCTTCTTGAGATAGATTCTGTGCAACGCGCAACTCGCCGCCGCATCGCTCTCACGCTGGTTGCGACCGTCGCCGCGCTAGCGCTCGCCGACCGCGCCTTTCCCCCGCCGCTGCCGACGGCGGAGTCCGGGCTGGTGGTGGTCGCGGCGGACGGGACCCCGCTGCGCGCCTATCCCGGCGCCGACGGGGTGTGGTGCTACCCGGTCACGCCGGATGACGTGTCGCCGCTCTATCTCGAAGCGCTCTTCGCCTACGAAGACCGCTGGTTTCACTGGCACCCCGGCATCAATCCGTTTTCCATGCTGCGTGCCGCCTGGCAGTGGGCGCGGCACGGCGAAATCGTCTCCGGCGGATCGACGCTCACCATGCAGGTCGCGCGGATGCTCGATCCCGGCGCGCGCAATGTCCGGGGCAAGCTGAAGCAGATCGTCCGCGCGCTGCAACTCGAATGGCGTTACCCCAAGCGCGAAATCCTCACGCTCTATCTCAACCACGCACCGATGGGCGGCATCGTGCAGGGGGTCGAGATGGCGAGCCGCACCTATCTCGGCAAGTCGGCGAGCCACCTCACGCACGCCGAAGCAGCCCTGTTGACTGCGCTGCCGCAGGCGCCGTCGCGACTGCGCCCCGATCGCGAACCGGCCGCCGCCGAAAAGGCCCGCAACAAGGTGCTCGACCGGCTTGCGACCGCGAAGCGGTGGACCGCCGCGCAGGTCAGCGACGCCAGGATCGAGCGCGTAGCGGCGCAGGCGATCCGCGGGCGCTGGCTCGCCCCGCTCGCAGCCGAGCGCTTGCGCCAGCAGGTCCGCTCACACGCGCCGAAATCGCGCGGCTCTGCGGTTCAGGTCGTGCGCTCGACGCTCGATCCCGAGCTCCAGGCCACGGTGGAGAACCTCCTGCTGGATCGCGCGGGCATGCTGCCGCCAAAGGTATCCATCGCCGTGCTCGTCATGGAGAATTCAACGCTGGCGGTGCGCGCCTATGCCGGTTCGGCTGACTTCTCCGATGCGCAGCGCTATGCGCATGTGGACATGGTGCGCGGCGTGCGCTCGCCGGGTTCGGCGCTGAAACCTTTCCTGTACGCGCTCGCCCTCGACGATGGCCTGATCCATTCCGAAAGCCTTCTGATCGATGCGCCGCAGTCGTTCGGCGGATATCAGCCGGGCAACTTCCAGGCGTCGTTTACCGGGCCGGTCAGCGCCGCGGAAGCGTTGCAGCGGTCTCTCAACGTGCCGGCGGTCGATTTGCTCGATCGCGTCGGTCCGGCGCGCTTCGCGGCGACGCTACGCGCCGCCGGCGTCAAATTGCGGATGGAGACGGGGAGCATGCCGCACCTGAGTCTCATCCTAGGGGGCGGCGGCACCACGCTGGAAGAACTGGTCGGCGCATACCGCAGCCTCGCTGTGGGCGGCATCTCAGGCAAGCCGCGCCTTGCCCCGGATGATCCGCGGGTGGAGAGCCGCATCATGAGCGAGGGCGCGGCCTTTATCGTGCGCGACATACTCGAAGCGGGTGGACACCCGGAGCGGCCGTTTCATGAGGCGCTGGCGCGCCCCGTCGCCTGGAAGACCGGCACGAGCTTCGGTTTTCGCGATGCGTGGGCGGTCGGCGTGACGGACACGTACACGATAGGCGTGTGGATCGGGCGCCCCGACGGCACGCCCAATCCTGGTTTCTTTGGCGCCAACGTCGCCGCGCCGCTGCTGAAGGACATCGTCGCCATCCTGCCGCTGCCGCACGATCCGCCGCCACGCACGCGCCCTGCCGATGTCGCTGCGGTCACGGTGTGCTGGCCCACCGGCGAACGCACGCAACAGGTCCCGCCCGGGATGTGCCATGTCAAGCGCAGGGCGTGGGCGCTCGCAGATGGCGTGCCGCCGACGCTGCCCGACCGCATGCGCGCCGGCAGCCTGCGAGAGACCGTCTGGCTCGACCCTGCGAGTGGTTCCCGCGTTACGCCGGCCTGCATGCCAGGCGCGCAGTTGCATGAAGTGGCCCGCTGGCCAGTCAACCTTGAACCCTGGCTCGACACGACGCTGCGGCGGGAGCACGCGCTACCCCCGTGGAAGACCGGTTGCGCGGCGGACGATGCGCCGGGCGCCGGATTGCGGATTGCGGGACTGGAAAGCGGCGCGTTATTGAGGCCCGCCCCTCAATCTGGGCGCATCGCCGTCACGCTCTCGGCGATCGGCAACACGCAGCGCGTGTATTGGCTGATCGACGGGCACTATTCACAAGTGAGCAAGAGCGCCGCGCCCGTCAGGGTCGTCTTCACGGAAAACGGCACTCACGCGATCACTGCGTTCGATGCTGAGGGCCGCCATCACCGCATCGAAATCGTCGTCAAGGGACTCCCGCCGCCAGCGTGATTCTCAACGCCGCAGGCACGCAGGCTGCCGATTACGGGGTCGTAGTCGCGGAAGTAGTTGTAAACAGAACGCGCTGACGTGCATTCGTCGTAGACGAAGGCGTTTTTGCCAGATGCGACAGCGAGTTGCAAGTCAGAAACGAAGACGCACCCTCAGTCAGGCGGCACTTTCCCCTAGACACGCATTTTCAGCCCTCGGAGTAGAATTATAAGATTGAAACCACGTTGCTCGCCCAGGCGGGCCGCTAGGGGAACATCGCCATGGAACTCACCGTTAATCTGCCCGACGAGCTTGCGAGCAAGGCGCAGGCCGCGGGCCTGCTCAACTCCGAGGCCATCGAGAAGCTACTGCGCGAGCAGCTACGCAAGCAAGCCGGCCAGGAACTGCGGGCGATGATGGACAAGCTGAGCGCCGACGGCGCGCCCCCGATGACCGAAGATGAGGTGCAGGCCGAGATCGAGGCCTATCGGGCCGAGCGTCGCGCCAAGCGCGGCACGGCCTCGTGAGGGTTGTGCTCGACACCAACACCGTGGTGTCCGGGTTTCTGTGGGGCAACGAGCCGCGCGACATTATCGACGCGGCCATCGATGGGCGGATCGAACTCTTCACCTGTGCCGCGCTGATCGAGGAGCTTGCTGGCGTCCTGCCTCGTCAAAAGTTCGCCAGGCGCCTGGCCGAGAAGCAGATCTCGGTTCCGGCGATCGTCGAGCGCTATCGCGCGCTTGCCGACATCGTCGAGCCGGCGATCCTCTCCGGCCCTGTCTCCCGAGATCACGACGATGACCTCGTGCTAGCCACCGCGCTCGCCGCAAATGCCGAACTCATCGTCTCCCGCGACAAGCATCTGCGAAACCTCAAGCATTTCCACCGCATCCCCATCGTCAGCGCAGTCGAAGCGCTCGCAAGAATCACCCAAGCCAGCACCGACAACTGAAACAACAACGCCCGCGCGAAGCGGGCGTCGGCAACGGAAATCGTGGTCTGTCCCCGATTACGCTGCGAGGTTGAATCTCCGTTACGATGCGCGTGAGCACCACGGCAGTCAAGACGTCCGTGCATATGGCGCCAGTCGACCGTCTATAATCTCCGTCATGCGTACTCTGGAAACACTCAATCTCGATCATAGTTACGGCCGGCTGCCGCCGGTGTTCTATTCGCGGGTCGAGCCGACGCCGCTCGCCGATCCGTATCTCGTCAGCTTCAATGATGAGGCGGCGCGGCTGGTCGATCTCGATCCGGCGGAGGCGAAGCGCGAAAAGTTTCTGGCGGTGATGGCGGGCAACGCGCCGCTGAATGGGAGCGAGCCTCTTGCGATGCTTTATTCCGGGCATCAGTTCGGCGCCTACGTTCCGCAACTCGGGGACGGCCGGGCACTGCAAATCGGAGAAGTCATCAACGATCGCGGCGAGCGCTGGGCGCTGCAACTGAAGGGCTCCGGGCAAACGCCTTATTCGCGCATGGCTGACGGGCGCGCGGTGCTGCGCTCGTCGATCCGCGAGTACCTGTGTTCCGAAGCGATGCACGGCCTGGGAATTCCGACCACGCGCGCGCTGTGCATCGTCGGCGCCGATGAGCCCGTCTACCGCGAAACGGTCGAGACCGCGGCGGTGCTGCTGAGGCTTGCGCCATCGCACGTGCGTTTCGGCTCATTCGAGGTGTTCTACTACCGCAAGCAGCACGAACATCTCGCGCTCCTCGCCGCTCACGTGATCGAGACGTTTTACCCCGAACTCGCGGACGCGCCGGACCGCTATTACCGCTTTCTCGTCGAAGTGATCGAACGCACCGCGCGTCTCATCGCACGCTGGCAGGCGGTCGGTTTCTCTCACGGCGTGATGAACACCGACAACATGTCGATCCTGGGCCTGACGCTCGACTACGGCCCCTTCGGGTTCATGGAGCGCTTCGACCACGGCTACATCTGCAATCACTCCGATACCGGAGGACGCTACGCCTACGGCAACCAGCCGCACATCGGCATCTGGAACGCCGCATGCCTCGGGCAGGCGTTGACGCCACTGATACCGGTCGAACAATGCAACGCGGCACTGCAGCGTTACGAACCGGCGTACGTCGAGGAGTATTCCAGGCTCATGCGCGCGAAGCTGGGCCTCGCGGCAGCCGAGCCCGGCGACCCGCAGCTCGCGCTCGACCTCCTCGACATCATGGCGAAGAGCGGCGTCGATTACACCATCTTCTTCCGGGCGCTCGGGGACTTTCAGCCCGGCGCGGGATATGCGCCACTGCGTGACCGGTTCATCGAGCGCGAAGCGTTCGACGGCTGGGCGCAACGCTACGCTGCGCGTCTTGCGCGCGAGGCGAGCGGCGATGCCGAGCGCAGGATTCGCATGAACCGAGTGAATCCCAAATACGTGCTGCGCAACTATCTGGCGCAGGTCGCCATCGAAAAGGCAACGAGTGACAAGGACTACTCCGAAATCGACCGCCTGCTCCACCTGCTGCGCCGGCCTTATGACGAACAACCCGAAATGGCGGCCTACGCCGCTCCCGCGCCCGACTGGGCGCAGCAGATCCACGTGAGCTGCTCGTCCTGAGGTCGTTCCCGTGCTGACGCGAAGGGGCTTTCTGGCAGCCTCGGGGGTGGCAGCGTGCTGGCCATACGGCGGAGCACTCGCCCAAACCCGGGGCGTGGCCGTCAACGACCTGCACTCCCAGCTCACGGCCACGCGGGTCAACCGCGTCGTCGTTCCCACCTCGCTCGACGCCGTGCGTCAGGCGCTCTCCGCCGCGCACAACGAACGGCGCGCGGTGTGCCTGTCCGGAGGCCGCCACGCCATGGGCGCGCAGGCGTTTGCGACCGATGGCGTCATGCTCGACATCCGCAAATTGGACCGCGTGCTCAACTTCGACACCGCGCGTGGCCTGATCGAAGTCGAATCCGGCATACAATGGCCGGCGCTGCTCGCCTACCTCACGGACAGCCAGCGCGGCCGGGAGCGCGCGTGGACGTTCGCGCAGAAGCAGACCGGCGCGGACCGCCTCACGATCGGCGGCTGCCTTGCCGCCAACGTGCACGGGCGCGGACTCAAGATGGCCCCATTCGTCGCCGACGTGGAGTCCTTCCGGCTGCTCGACGCACGCGGCGCTCTCGTCAACTGCAGCCGCAGCGAGAATCGCGAACGCTTCAGCCTGGCGATAGGCGGCTACGGTCTGTTCGGCTTCATCTACTCGGTGACGCTCAAGCTCGTTCCCCGCCGCAAGCTGCAACGCGTTGTCGAAATCGCCGAAGTTGGGAGCATGCCCGGCGCATTCGCGCGGCGCATCGCCGACGGTTTTCTGTACGGCGATTTCCAGTACGCGATCGACGACAAATCGGACGATTTCCTGAATCGCGGCGTTTTCTCGTGCTACCGGCCGGTGGATGACGCAACGCCGATCCCCGCCGCCCAGAAGGAACTCTCGGAACAGCATTGGACCGACCTGCTCTATCTCGCGCACGCCGGGAAGTCGCAGGCCTTCAAGCAGTACGCGGATTACTATCGCACGACCGACGGTCAGATCTACTGGTCCGACGAGCACCAGATGAGTATCTATCCCGAGAATTACCACGCCGCGCTCGATCGCAGGCTCAAGTCGCGGCACAAGGCGACCGAACTCATCACCGAGATTTACTGTGAGCGCGACGCATTGCCGCGTTTTTTTGCCGACGTGCGGGAGGATTTCCGCCGCCACCAGGTGAACGTGATCTACGGCACCGTGCGGCTCATCGAGCCGGACCGCGAGAGTTTTCTGCCGTGGGCGAAAGCAGCGTACGCGTGCACCATCTTCAACCTGCACGTCGTGCATACGGCAGAAGGCCTGCGCCACGCGGCCGGCGCGTTCCGCCGCCTGATCGACCTGGGCATCAGGCACGGGGGCAGCTATTACCTGACCTATCACAAGTACGCGACTCGCAAACAGGTCGAAACCTGCTACCCCCGCTTTGCCGAATTCCTGCGCCTTAAACGCAAGCACGATCCCGGCGAACTCTTCCAGAGCGATTGGTATCGCCATTACCGGGGGATGTTCGCCTGAAAGACGATCGGCCCAGCTCGACGGCACTGCTGATCGCTGCGAGCACGGTCTATCTCAAGCGCGACCCGCGTATTGCGCCCCTCATACCCGATGCGATGGCGGCAGCGTCCGAGGCGTTTCTCGCCCGGGCATCACGGTCGATCGCTGCCTGCGTGAAAATTGTGAGCCGCCCCGGGTGGCGCTGGCTGCCACAGCTCGCGCAGCGCCTGGCCGGACCCGGACTCCCGCTGCATTTCATCGTGCGCAAGCGCTTCATCGAGGACAGCGTCCACGCCGCGCTCGCCGCCGGGACAACGCAGGTCATGGTGCTGGGTGCGGGCTTTGACACCCTCACCTGGCGGCTGCATACCGCGCATCCCGCGGTTTCGTTCTTCGAGATCGACCACCCGGCCACCCAGCATATCAAGCGTGACGCGCTGGGGAGCTGCGACGCCAATCTGCGCTTCATACCCGCGGACTTGACGCAGCAGACGCTGCAGCAGGTGCTGGCACGATGCGCCGGCTTCCGGCGCGATCTGCCCACCATATTCGTGATCGAAGGGGTCCTCATGTACCTGAACGCCGCGGAAGTGGATGCACTGTTCGCGGAACTGCCTCATTCGGTGCGCGAAACCGTGATATTTTCGGTGATGGAAACGATGCCGGACGGGCGCACGGGATTTCACGACGCCACCTTCCTGAGCGATCGCATCCTGCGGCTCTGGCGCGAGCCCTTCCGATCGTCCTTCGCGCGCTCGGCGATCGAGCCCTTTCTCGCCCGGCACGGCTATGCGCTCGCCGTGGTTGCCGACGAGGCATTCCTGCGCGCGCGGTGCCTTCCCGAACCGCTGCGGCACGCCACGGCGCCCGCCCGCGGTGAAATCGTGTGCGTGGCGCACAGCGTCCAGGCATCGACGCCATGACGGTGGCAGAACCTGTCACGCTGCTCACCGATTACGCGCTCGCGGCCACGACCGGCTATCTCGCGTGGAAGCTGTACCAGGCCCACGACAAGCAGGTTTCACGGCGCTGCTGGTCAGCGGGTTTTGCCGCGCTGGCGCTCGCGGCGCTGGCGGGGGGAACACATCATGGATTCGCGCCTTATTTCGGGCCCGCGCTGCTCGCGGCGACATGGAAATTCACGGTCTATTGCGTGGGCATCTTCGGGCTGGCGATGCTCGCGGGAAGCATCATTGCCGTCTGCGGTGGCGCCGTGCGCCGCGTCTTCCTGGCTACCGCCGCCCTCAAGTTCCTGGCATACGCGGTCGTGATGCTCGGCCGGGACGCTTTCGAATTCGTGGTTGCCGACACGGGCGGCGCGATGGCGGGGCTGTTGCTTCTGCATGGCTGGAAGGCCACGACCCGGAACGACGCCGCCTCGCGATGGGTGCTCGTCGCCGTCGCCCTGTCGGCGCTGGCGGCGGCGGTTCAATACGGCCGCGTGGCGCTGCACGCGCACTTCAACCACAACGACCTCTACCACGTCATTCAGATCGCGGCCATGGTGACTTTCTACAAAGCCGGTAAACTGATGCGCGACGCAATCTCCTCAACGCGGCAACCATGAGATCCGAATCCGTACAGTGCCTGAGCAGCAGCGGCTTTCACCACATGCGCTACACCGACTGGGGCGATCCCGCGAATCCGCGCATCGTGATCTGCGCGCATGGTCTCACGCGCAACGGCCGCGATTTCGACGACCTCGCGCGCGCGCTCGAGGGCGATTTTCGCGTGATCTGCCCCGACATCGCCGGCCGCGGCCGGAGCGACTGGCTCGACAACAAGCAGGATTACGGCTATCCGCAATACATGGCGGACGCGAACGCGCTGCTGGCGCGCGCCACGGCCGGCGGCCCGAAGACGATCCACTGGATTGGCACCTCGATGGGGGGCATACTGGGCATGCTGCTCGCCGCCCTCCCGCGCTCCCCTCTTGCGCGGCTCGTCGTCAACGATGTCGGCATCGTGATCCCGAAATTGGCTCTCGAGCGGATCGCGCGCTACGTCGGCAAGTCACCCGTTTTCACCTCGCTGGACGAGCTGGAAGCCCATGTGCGGCTCATCTCGGCGCCGTTCGGGCCCCTCACCGATCAGCAATGGCGCCACCTTACCGTTCACGGTGCGCGGCAGGAGGGCGACGGCAAGTGGCGCATGGGCTACGACCCCGGGATCGCCGTCGTGTTCGAGAAGGCCGCGGCCGCTGATGTCGACCTCTCGCGCTACTGGGACGCAGTCACGTGCCCGACGCTGCTGCTGCGCGGCGCGCAATCCGACGTGCTCGCGCAGGAGGTCGCCATCCAGATGACCCAACACGGCCCGAAACCGCGGCTGGTGGAGTTTTCCGGCGTAGGTCACGCGCCGATGCTGATGGCCGAAAATCAGATCCGCGTGGTGCGGGAATTCCTGAAAGAGCCACAGTGATCCCCTCCGCTGCGAACGAAATCCGGCGGCGTGCCATGCACGCGCTGGCGCTCAACCACACTCCCGGTTACAACTTCGCGGGAAATTTTCTCGAGCTGCGATGCCGGCGCTTTGAGCGCAGCGGCGTGACATTCGATCTCGAACCCGGCCCGCATTGCGTCGATGCGGACGGCAGAATGAATCTCGGCGCAGTAGCCTTTCTCGCGGACATGGCGCTCGCCGCCGCGAGCCGCGCGTTCGTCGAGTCCTCCGCGCGCACGGCGACGCTGCTGCTGCGCATGGACTTCACGGGAGTCGAGGCGCGCGGGCGGCTCACTGCCAGGGCGAAATCGGATGGTTTCTCATCGCACACGGCGCTCCCGCAGGCGAACTGCGTCGGAAACATATACGCCGTGCATGGTGAGATCGCCCGCATGTCGGGAACCTGGGTCAAGCCGCCGGCGCCAGGCGGGCGCGCACTCGATCCGCTGCCCTGGGAACGCAGGGAACCGGTCGCGGTTCCGATGCTATCGCCCGCTGATCTCGATCCGTTCGAGAACAACGTGATGCACCGCGTCGAACAGGCTTTGCGCAATACGCACCACGGCAGTTTCCTGCGCAACCTGTGGGGGCCCGAGGTGCGGCACACCCCGAGCGGCGCCGCTTCGCGGTTCACGCCGGGACTGCATGTGGGAAACCGCGTGGGACACGTGCAGGGAGGGCTGCTGCTCAACCTTGCGCTCGTGACGGCGATCGGCGCCGCGCCTCACCACCCGCTGCTGACGGCGGTATCGGCCTGGTTCATCAGCCCCGGACAGGGCAAGTCGCTCACCTCACGCGCGACGGTGTTGCAGAAGGGCCGCAATGTGGCTGTGGTCCGGACCGAGGTATTTGCCGCCGGCAGGAAGCTCGTCCTGGAAGTCATCTCCAACCACGCCATCCCGGCGCCGGTCTGACGTCAAACATTACGGATACATCGCCCAGCCCACGCGATCCGTTTGCGCCTTGAAGAAGTGCCCCTCTCCGGTGGTGACGAAAAGAGTGGTCAGGTCGGGGCCGCCGAAACAGCAGTTGGTCGGCCGAACCGACGGCAGCGGATGTGTCTCCAGTACCCGGCCGGTGGGTGAGAACACGTAGATCATCGGTCCCGAACCGCTCGTCTCCCACCCCGCGGTGGCGACGATATTGCCCTCGCAGTCGAAACACATGCCGTCGATGCCGCGATGCACGCCTCTCGCATCCTCTCCCCAGGTGAAGAGCGTCGAGAACGTGCCAAGGCTGCCGTCCTCGCGTATCGGGTAGGCGCGCAGTTCGCGCGGAATGCCTCGCGCGGAGCCGCTTTCGGCGACATAGAGCGTGTTCTGATCGCGCGCTACCAGGATGCCATTGGGCTGCGTGGTGTCGAACGTGACGCGCGTGACGGCGTAGCTGCCATCCTTCTGCGGATCGGCGCGCAGCACCGAGCGGTGGTCGAGTTCCTCACGCTCGGTCTGGTCCCAGTTGCCATCATTCACCGGATTGGTGAACCAGATGCGGCCCTTGCGGTCGATCGCGAGGTCGTTCGGCGTGCTCAACTTCTTCCCGTCGAGGCGATCGGCGATCACCACATTCCTGCCGTCGGGGTCGAAGCGCACGATGCTGCGCCCGCCCGAGCAGCAGCCGAACAGCCGCCCCTGCGCATCGAACGCAAGGCCGTTGGTGCGGTTGGTGCCGCTGCGCCATTCCGTGATGGCGCCGCCGCGGGGATCGTAGCGCATGATGCGGCTTGCCCGGATGTGAGTGAAGTACAGGTACTCGCCATCCCACACCGGGCCTTCCGTCAGCGGTACGGCGGATGGTTTCAACAACAGTTCGAATTTCCACTGCATGATGATTTCCTTTCTTGTTTGTAGTTCGTGGGGTGCACACCGAGTTTCGTGGGGTGCACAGCGATCTTCGTAGGGTGCGCATTGCGCACCACACATCCTTACCTACGCGTGAATAGTGCACATCCTACTCGCTCCAGAAGTGCGGGGCAGGTTATACGCGACCTCCTCGCCGCTTTCGGGTCGAAGCGGCAGAATGGGACGAATCGTAGAGATGATGGCATCGTCGGGGGTAATTATTGGCCCGCCAGCGTAGACCAGCAGCTCGATAGGATCCGTGGTGCTGTACGTTCTTCGCGACTTGTTCCTCACGATTCTCGCTGACGGGTCAGAGGGCGTGTCCACAAAGGAGATCGGGCTCGGGCGGCGCTCGTTTGTCGATGCTGGCTGGATCGATGAGCGTCTTCGAGCGCTCAATAAAACGACGAAAAGCGTCAATTTCCTCGATGCCCTTCGTTGCCTCGGAGCGCATGGTCATTAAGCCAGCGTTCGCGCTAACCGGCCGTAGCAACGGGCGAAGCCCGCTTGCGAAGGTCCGAGTTCAGCGCGCGGTCAGGCCTCATGCCGCCTCAAGCATGAACTCGACTTTCACAGCTTCGTACGGGAACTCGATCTGACCCGATTCGGTTCGATCTAGCAAGCCCGCAAGGAGCAGCGCAGTAATATCCGAGTGAACTGCCTTCACGTCCCTGCCAACTCTACGCGCAGCCTCCCGGATCGAGACGGGGCCTGCACCGCAAAGCGCCTTTAACAGCTCCCACCTCTTGGCGGTGAGTACCCGCCAAAGCAGTTCCGGCGTAGCGAAAGAGATACGAGCCGACTTCTGCGGCTTGCCCGATTTGACAGCGGCAAGCGCGTCGGCCATTGCCGCCTTAGGCCTGCGGACGTCAAGTATTACGGTCTTCATGCATGAACCTCCGGATATCGCGGTCAAAGTCGGCGAAGAGCCTGTCGAGTGACAAAAATCGGTAGCGGGCTTCTCCGTCCAGAGTGTGCCGATGGTCGCCCTTACCGGACTCATTGTCGTAGCGGAGAACGCAGACTCCATCAACCACAAAGGCCAGCCGGTACTTGTACGAATGCGCCGAGCCCTCCAAAGGATGCGTGACTTCCCAGACGACGATCTCCGCAAAGGATGACTCGGTGTACGCGATGCGTGTTTGGGTCAGCAGCACAGCCTTCACGGTCCGCAGTGTGCCACTGGGTTCGAAGTGCTGTCAATGCCTCCAACACACGAGATGCAGCTTGATGAGGCCTAACGTTTTGGTGAATGGCGGGCCATCATGTACGAATGTTCATGCACCACGGCGCCGGCGGCCGGTCCGTCCGACCTGAAGTTAGTCCCCGACGTACTCAACAGCGCCTTTCTTGACGCTCGGAATACGCGCAAGCAATTCAGGCACGAGGGGCTTGAGATCAGCGAGCCGGTTTGAGGATGCGCGCAGAACGACGACCGCGATTGCAAATGCGGGAAGGTTCTGTTGAAAGGAGAGATTTCGATCAGCAGTGACAAACACGTCAAACTCCTTGGCAGCGAGCGCAAGTAGGTCTCCGTTCTTGATCGTCGACCACCCCATCTGGTGCGCTGTCTTGACCTCGTGACCGGCGATGTCGCGCGCGAGCCGCCAGTCAACGCACTCGTCGATAAATACCTTCACGAAGCAGCAGCGACGAGACGGTCTTTCGCCTGTTCGAGGAAACCGATGACCTGCTCTCGACTGACCGAAGGAAAGCCGGCGAGAAAATCGTCGATGGACTCTCCGGCCTCGAGGTAATCAAGGAGCGTCTGAACCGGCACCCGGGTGCCCGAAAAAACCGGGGTGCCCCCCATCACGTCGGGGCTGCAGGAGATGACGGACGTGTCCATGCGGTCAGATTACTCCCAACTGTGTGAGCCGCGCAACCAGAGAGGTCTTACGTCCGCGTTCAGCCGCAGGAACCGGCGGGCGACGCCCGCTGGTGGCTGTCGGCTGCGACGCGCTGTTAGGGCACAGTCGGCAAGTCATAGGAAACCTTCGTTCCTTCGATCTTCACGACGCCGCGCTTGCACAATGCCGCGAATAGGGCAGTGAGCTGCTCCTCGGAAAGCTCCTTCTTGAATAGAGCGTGTAGTGTCCCGAGCAGCGTCTTCTGGGCTCGCGGCTTCGCAGCCTTCAGGCGAACGAGGTATGCGATCGCTGCATCCACCTGCGCATCGCCTGTTGCAGGAAGCTCTGGTTTTAGGAATGGGACATCGGCAATATGGGTAGAGCGTTGCGCCAACACGCCTTTACCCTTCAGATGCTTGATCAATGGGTCGAACCCTGTGTCCTTCGAGATGATATGAAAGTATGCCGAAGGCTCCTGCGCAGAAAGCACACCTACATAGTATGCAATATGGAAGTCGAGCGCGTTCGATCCTGCCGATTCAAGAACTACGTACTCTGCGTCGCGCCCAAGGGCTTGAAGCGCTGTGGCAAGACTGACTGGGATTCTGGCTTGATTGGGACCAAGAAAGACTCGAACCTTGAACGGACCATCCCGAAGCAATCCGAGGTCGGTGGGCTGGACATTCTCATAGTCGATCAGAACGTAGTTTGTCTTCATGGTCGAGGCGGCGGCGTGTCTTCTGTGCCCTACTAGAAGTCGGCCCCCCAATGACGCAGTATAAAGCGTCAATGGGACGGATAAAACAGGTGCTTCCCATGTGACGCGCCAGGTTGCCGACGGGGCAGCGTACAAGCGTCGGCGCGCGGGTTACCGGCCCCTGCGCTTCACGAACCACAGCTCCGCCCGCGCGTAGCCCAATCCGGCGAGCGCGCCGGCAAGATGCCCCTCCCAGGACGTGCAGCCCCTGGGGAAAAAAATGCCGAAGAAGATGTTCGCGCCGTAGAGAAACGTCACGACCGCGGCAACGGCAAGGGAGATGAGCGATTGCCGGAACAACCCCTGCCCGACAAGAAATCCAAAATAGCCGAACACCAGCCCGCTCGCCCCAATGTGCGAGCCGCTGCGCGCGATGAGCCACGTGCCGGCGGCGCCGACGATGGCGATGAATATCGTGGCGGCGACGAAGCGCGCATTTCCAGCGACCATGGCCGCCATGCTGCCCAGCACTACCAGGGCGATGAGATTATTGGCAAGGTGCAGGTTGCTGACGTGCAGGAAAGGCGCCGACACCACGCCCGGCCAGAGCCCGTCAGCGCGCGCCGGCAGAATGCCGTAGCGGTCCCATGCGTGACCGAGTATGAGCGCGTTGAAAGCATGCACCGCGATCATCACCAGCATCAGCACGCCCAGCGCCTTGAGGGCGCCAAGCCGCGAGCGCCATTCGCCGGTGCTCCAGTTGCCTGCGGATCCGCGGCTCATTCGTCCCTCCGGTATGTGAACCTGCCCGGCAGTTTACAGAAATTGCCTCAAACTGTTGTCATTGCGAGTGAAACGAAGCAATCCCGTGGCAAGCCACGACTCGCGCCCGCCGCGAGATCGCGTCGTCGGCACCGCCTCCTCGCGACGACAAGAAGGGTGTCATTGCGAGTGGAGCGAAGCAATCTCGTTGCGAGCAACGTTTGCGCGCCCGCCGCGAGATTGCTTCGTCGCACCCGGCTCCTCGCAACGACAACCGAGTCAGATGTTCATCTCGAGAATGTATAACCCGCCGCTGAACCGGTCCACCGCGTAGACGATGCCGCGGTCGTCCACGAACACGTCGTTCATCTGGATCGCGCCCTTGGGCGAGAGTGGCGGCGCCCCCGGCACGAAGTAGGCGATCTCGCGCGGCTGGTACTGGTTCGAGATGTCGAACACGCGCACCCCGGCGTTGAAGAACGTGCCCACGACGATCTGATCCGAGCGCCATGCGCACGGGCCCGGATAGTTCTCGTAGATATTGTGGGAGCCGAACCGCCCGCCACGCTTGCCGAACACGTCCAGCGGCGGCATCGGAAGCGTCGAGATCGGCACCAGGTTTTTCTCTTCTCTCGCGTCCACGATCCACATCAGTTTCGGCCAGTCCGCCGCATCGTCCTTGTTGGACTCGTCGGTGAGCACCAGGAGGTTGCGCTTCACCAATGGCATCGCCGTGTGCGTCATGCCGTTGTAAGGCGGCGAATAGCGCAGTCGCGAGATCTCCTTGGGATGGGCCTTGTCGCTGATATCGAGGATGACGACGCCGCCGTCGATGTAACCCATGTACGCGCGGTCGGGCCGCTCCGGATAGACGTTTATGTTATGCGGGCGGTAGCCACCGTCGAACCGCGGGTGCCGCGGCACCGGTGGCTCGGCGTCGCCGTCCTTCGTGCCCGGATACCACCAGCGGCCCGCTTCCACGGGCTTCGCGGGATTGCGCACGTCGATGATGCGGTAGATCTGGTGATCCTTCGGGTTGCGCGGCTTGTGGTCGGGCGCGCCCATGCTGGCGTGGATGTACTCGCCATCCACGAACCACAGGCAGTGCGCGCCCAGCGAGTGCGGGCCCGAGGCATCGAAATGCGAGATCACCTTGGGATCCTCGGGCGTGCTGATGTCGAACAGATCGATACCGGCCGGTTTGAGCCCGACGTTTTCCCGAATGTTGTTCGGATCGTTCGGATTGCCACTGCCGGCGCGCACCTGGTAGGCCACCGCCATCATGTCGCCGACCACATCGAGCGAATTGGAGCGCACCTTGCCGTGGGGCAGATCGCGCTGCACCACGAGCTTGGGATTGCGCGGGTCGGTCACGTCCACGGCGGTGAAATTCTTGGGCGCCGATTCGTGCGCCATCCAAAAGATGCGGCGGCCGTCCTTCGTCGCCTGCATGTTGGTGCCTTCGCCGATGCCCCCGAAGCCGCCCAATTCGTGGTGCCCGAGCAACTTCATGTTGAGGGCCAGCGTTCTTGACGCCTGCCCGCCCGGATTCATAGCTCCACCCATTGCCATCCTGATTCCCCTTTGAGATTTCCCGGATTTGCGTATCGCAATTCAGCCCAGCGGTGCCGGTTCTGTGGACCTGCATGCTTCCTGGTCCCGGCTTGCGCTTGTAGTTCCCCGCAGGCGCCCGGGATTCTAGCACCCGCGCACCGCAAGCGCAGGCCACTCAACATGGAGCTTGACAGCCTTCCGCGACGGCCGGACAATTCGTCATGTTGTCTGACAATATGATGACTCGCCCTTTCGCCGTGCAGCTTCAATCGGTGGCGCGCCCGCAGTGCCTGGCGGACGAGGTTACCCGCGCCCTGGTCTCGCACATCGCGGGCGGCGACTGGGGTCCTGGAGACCGGCTGCCGACCGAGAAGGCGCTGGGCGAGCAGTTCGGCGTGAGCCGGGCGGTGATCCGCGAGGCCATTTCCCGTCTCAAGTCCGAAGGTTACGTCGCCACCCACCAGGGCAAGGGAGCATTCGTCGCCGAGGAACCGGGGCTTGCGGCGTTTCGTCTCGCCGCCGCCGGCTCCGACCACGTGGGCAACGAACACCTGTTCGAGTTGCGTGCGCTCATCGAGCAGTCCACGGCCGAACTTGCCGCGCGGCGCCGCACTGCGCGTGACCTTGCTGCCATTCGCGGCGCGCTGGCGGACATGCGAAGCGCCTACGCGCAGGACGGGCTCGGACTCGAGGCCGACATCCGCTTCCACGAAGCGATTGCGGCGGCAACGCACAATCCGGTGCTGGGGCGCTTCATGCAGTTCGTGGGCCGGCACCTGCGCGAGACCATCCGGCTCGCGCGCGTGTCCGTGGCGAAGTACGAGAACAAGCTCGGCGAAGTGGATCGCGAGCACGCTGCAATTCTCACCGCGATCGAGCGGCGCGACGCCGCTGCCGCGCGCACCGCTGCCGCCGCGCACCTCGCGAACGGCGCCAAACGACTGAAAATCCGGCTGTAGAATGCGTTCATGACGGCAGTCACCGAAACGCCGGTCAATTTGATGCGTCAACGCGGGGCCGCGGCCGCGCTGCGCGCGTTCCTGCCCGAGTCATCCGTCCTGTTCGAGCGCGAGGACGTCAAGCCCTACGAATGCGACGGGCTGTCGGCGTACCGCCAGGTGCCGATGGTGGTAGCGCTGCCCGAGAACGAGGGCGAAGTGCAGCGGATTCTCAAGACCTGCTTCACGCTGCGCGTGCCGGTCGTCGCGCGTGGCGCGGGCACCGGCCTTTCCGGCGGCGCCCTGCCTCTCGGCAACGGTGTGCTGCTGTCGCTTGCCAGGATGATGCGTATCCTGGAGATCGATCCCCGGGCGCGCACCGCCCGGGTGCAACCCGGCGTGCGCAACCTCGCGATCTCGGAGGCCGCCGCTCCCTACGGTCTTTACTACGCGCCCGACCCGTCCTCGCAGATCGCGTGCACGATCGGCGGCAACGTCGCGGAAAACTCCGGCGGCGTGCATTGCCTCAAGTACGGGCTGACGGTGCACAACATCGTGAAGCTCCGCGCGTTGAGCATCGAAGGCGAAGTGATGGAGATCGGCAGCGACGGCCTTGACGCCGCGGGCTACGACCTCCTCGCCCTCATGACCGGATCCGAAGGCATGCTGGCAGTGGTGACCGAAGTGACGGTGAAGCTGTTGCCCCGTCCGTCGCGCGCGCAGTGCATGCTCGCCGCCTTCGATGACGTGACCAAGGCAGGCCAGGCTGTCGCCAACATCATCGCGGCCGGCATCATTCCCGCGGGCCTGGAGATGATGGACAAGCCCGCCACTCGTGCGGTCGAACCCTTCGTCAACGCCGGCTATCCGCTCGATGCCGAAGCACTGCTCATCTGCGAGGCTGACGGAACCGACGAGGAAGTCGAGGAGGAGATGCGCCGCATGCAGGAGGTGATGCGCGCGAGCGGCGCGACCGAGATGCGCGTCTCGCGCGACGAGGCCGAGCGCCTGCGTTTCTGGGCCGGCCGCAAGGCGGCCTTCCCCGCTGTCGGACGGATCACGCCGGATTACTACTGCATGGACGGCACCATCCCGCGCAGGCATGTCGGCGAGGTGCTGCGCGGCATCGCCGGAATGGAAAAGAAATACCGGCTGCGCTGCGCCAACGTCTTTCACGCCGGCGACGGCAACCTGCACCCGCTCATCATGTACGACGCCAACGACTCCGACCAGTTGCAGCGCACCGAGGCCTTCGGGGCCGAAATTCTCGAGCTCTGCATTCAGGTCGGCGGCACGATCACCGGCGAGCATGGCGTCGGCGTCGAGAAGATCAACCAGATGTGCGTGCAGTTCACCGCGGAAGAACTCGAGGCGCTGCATCGGGTCAAGCACGCGTTCGACGAACACGCGCTGCTCAATCCCGGCAAGGCGGTTCCGACACTCGCTCGCTGCGCCGAGTTCGGGCGCATGCACGTGCACGTAGGGCAGGAAAAGTTTCCTGACCTTCCGCGTTTCTGATGACTCTCCGGTACACCCCCACCCTGACCCTCCCCCATCGAGGAGGAGGGGACAATAGCTCCTTCCCCCTCGATGGGGGAAGGATGGGATGGGGGTGTCAATTGCGGGGAGACGTCCTGGCCTTGCATAACCTCCGTGTCCCCTGTGATCCCCGTGGCTGAAATGAGCCAGATCATCGATCAACTCGCTGCTTCGATTCGCGAAGCTGCTGCGCGCGGGACGCCGCTGCGCATTGTCGGCGGCGGCACCAAGGATTTCTACGGCGGCGCGCTGCGCGGGGAGACGCTCGCCACCAGCGCCTACCGCGGCATCGTCGAGTACGACCCCACCGAACTGGTGATCACGGCGCGTGCCGGCACCCCGCTCGCCGAGATCGAGGGAGCGCTGCGCGAAAAGCGGCAGATGCTGGCGTTCGAGCCGCCTCATTTCGGCGCCACCACGACGCTCGGTGGTTGCGTGGCCGCGGGTTTGTCGGGACCGCGCCGCGCCTGCGCCGGCGCCGTGCGTGATTTCGTGCTCGGCGTGCGGATGCTGGACGGAAACGGGCGCGATCTGCACTTCGGCGGCCGGGTGATGAAAAACGTCGCGGGCTACGACGTGTCGCGGCTGATGGCCGGGTCGCTCGGAACGCTCGGCCTCATACTCGAAGCATCGCTCAAAGTCCTGCCTTTGCCACCGGCGGAAGCCACCCTGCATCTCAAGTGCGCGGAGGCGGAGGCCCTCGCGCTGATGAACGAATGGGCCGGAAAGCCGTTGCCGATCACGGCCACGGCTTTCCGTAATGATGATCTTGGAGTACGGTTGTCAGGAGCGGGTGCCGCGGTGGAAGCCGCGGCGAAAAGAATCGGCGGCACGCGCGTGGACACCATGCTGGCTGGGAGCTTCTGGAACGGAATCCGCGAGCAGACCGACGCCTGGTTCTCCGACGCGCGGCCGTTGTGGCGCCTGTCGGTGAAATCGACCACGCCGCCGCTCGATCTTCCCGGCAGCCAATTGATCGAATGGGGCGGCGCGCTCCGCTGGCTCAAGACCGACGCCGAGGCGCGAACGATCCGCGAGACAGCCGCGCGCGCGAGAGGCCATGCAACCTTGTTCCGCGGCGGCGACAAGGCCGCGGGCGTATTCCAGCCTCTTTCGACCCCGCTCATGAAAATCCATCAGCGGCTGAAGCAAAGCTTCGACCCGGCGGGCATCCTCAATCCCGGCCGGATGTATCCGGAATTCTAGTGAACGACGAACAGTTAACAGCGAACCGGCGAGCCGCGCATCCGGCGAAGCATTGCGTTCACTATTCACGGTTCACCGTTTACCGTTTACTGTTCCCTGTTTACCGTTCACTGCTTACTGTTCACCGTTCACCGTTCACCGTTCACCGTTCACGGGGTTCGTGATGCAAACGAATCTCGCCGCTTTCATCAAGGACACGCCGGAGGGCCGCGAAGCCGACGCGATCCTGCGCAAGTGCGTGCATTGCGGATTCTGCTCCGCGACCTGCCCCACTTACCAATTGCTGGGCGATGAGCTCGATGGTCCGCGGGGCCGTATCTATCTCATCAAGCAGGTGCTGGAAGGCGCCCCTCCTACGAGCAAGACGCAGCTACATCTGGACCGGTGCCTGACGTGCCGGTCGTGCGAGACCACCTGTCCGTCTGGCGTTCACTACAGCCGGCTGCTCGACATCGGGCGGCACGTCGTCGAGCAGAAGGTGGGGCGCGGCAGTATTGCAGCGCTGCAACGCAAGGCGCTGCGCGTCGGCATACCCAATCCGGGATGGTTCTCGCCGCTCGTCAAAGTGGGACAACTGGCGCGTCCGCTGTTGCCGGCAACCCTCAAGCGCATGGTGCCGCCGCGCCCCGTGCCGGCACGACCGTGGCCGACAAGCGCCCATCCGCGCAGGATGCTGTTGCTCGAGGGCTGCGTGCAGCCCGCGCTCTCCCCAGAGACTAATGTTGCCGCCGCCCGCGTACTGGACCGCCTTGGCGTCACGGTAGTGCGTCCCGCCACCGCCGGTTGCTGCGGAGCCCTGTCGTTGCACCTCACTGCGCAGGAGGAAGCGCGCGATTACATGCGGCGCAACATCGACGCCTGGTGGCCCCATATTGAAAGCGGCGCGGAGGCGATCGTGACCACCGCGAGCGGCTGCGGCGTGACGATCAAGGACTACGTCCACCTCCTCGCGCACGACCCCGCTTACGCCGACAAGGCGCGCCGCGTCTCCGAACTCACCCGCGACATCAGCGAAGTCCTCGCCGCGCGCAAAGACCAAGTTCGCTCACTTATCAACCATTCATCATTCATCATTCATCATTCATCATTGGCTTTTCACTCGCCCTGTTCTCTCCAGCACGGCATGAAACTCAAAGGTAGCGTGGAAGCCTTGCTCACGGATCTGGGCTTCAACCTCGCGCCGGTGTCGGACCCGCACCTGTGCTGCGGATCGGCGGGCACCTACTCGATCCTGCAACCTGAAATCTCGCGGCGCCTGCTCGCCAACAAGATCGATGCGCTCACTGCGCATTCGCCTTCCGCGATCCTGACCGCCAACATCGGCTGCCAGGCCCATCTTCAGACCGCGACTGGCCTGCCGGTGCGCCACTGGATCGAGGCCCTCGACGATATTCTCGTCTCCTGACTCCCCGCGGGGGGCTTGTACTTTTTCCGAAACAGGTGTACGCTGGTGGTGATTCATCGACAATCGAGGTCGCGACATGCACATGCTTGAAAAGGTCCGGGTTTCCGCCAGGCTGCCGTTGGATCAGGGTGCCCGAGCCGACTTGGCCGGCACCGCCCGCTCTTCCAACCAGTCGATTCCAGTCTACGAGAGAGAGTTCTGGACCAGCCGCCAGCGCCAGGCGAACGCGCTGCACGAAGTCTCGTACCGCGCCTGCTTCAAGCCACAGTTGCCCGCGTACTTCATCAATCATCTGACGCGCGAGGGCGATGTCGTTTACGACCCCTTCAGCGGCCGCGGCACGACCGCGCTGGAAGCGGCGCTGCTCGGGCGCAGCGTCATCGCCAACGATGTCAATCCCCTGTCCGCGATTCTCATCCGGCCGCGGCTCGAGATTCCCTGCATCGCCGACATCGACAAACGGCTGCGATCGATCAAGTTCCCTGCCGGCGCGAGCTGCAACATCGATCTTTCGATGTTCTTCCACGACCACACGCTGCAGGAAATCCTCGGGCTTCGGTCTTACCTCAACCGGCGCTGGAGGGAAGGCAGGGAAGACGCCGTCGACCGCTGGATACGGATGGTGGCGACGAACCGCCTGACCGGCCACTCGCCCGGGTTCTTTTCCGTCTACTCGCTGCCGCCCAACCAGGCGGTGTCGCCCGAGGACCAGCTCCGGATCAACGAAAAGCTCGGGCAGAAACCCGCTTACCGCAACATCCGGGCGCTGATCTTCCGCAAGTCGATGCAGTTGCAGGGGCAACTGAGCGCCGCTGATCGCTGGCACCTTCACGCCGCCAGTCAGAGCAGCGTGTTTCTTCAGAGCATGGCCTCGGCGACACCCGCAATCGATTCGGACAGCGTGCATCTGACGGTGACCTCTCCCCCGTTTCTCGATGTGGTGCAATATGCACGCGACAACTGGCTGCGCTGCTGGTTCAACGGCCTCGACGCCGGGGCGATCGGCCAGCGCATCACCATGAGCCGCACGCTCGAGGAATGGTCCGAGGAAATGAGCCAGGTCATGGCGGAGCTCTACCGCGTGACCCGGCGCGGCGGCTGGCTCGCGTTCGAAGTGGGAGAAGTGCGCGGGGGTACGGTCAATCTCGAGGAAACGATCGCGCCCCTCGGCGTTGCCGCCGGCTTCAAGTGCACGGCGATCCTGATCAACTCACAGCAGTTCACGAAGACCGCCAACATCTGGGGCGTGGACAACAACCGGCGCGGCACGAATTCGAACCGCATCGTGCTGTTCCGGAAGGCGTAAGGTGGGTGTGCTAGGATTGTTCGGGCAATTGATTACAGGTTCCGGCGGTGCCACTCAATTACGAAAACGTCCTCAACTGCCGTATCCCGGAGGTCGAACAGCAACTCACGACGCGTGACACGATCCTGTATGCGCTGGGCGTCGGGCTGGGCGCCGATCCCTGCGACCGCGATCAACTGCGCTTCGTCTATGAGGAAAGCCTGCAGGCACTGCCGACGATGGCGATCATCCTCGGTTACCCGGGGCCGTGGCACGCACGCGGGGACACGGGAATCACGCGCAGCCACGTGGTGCACGGCGAGCAGGGATTTACGATACATCGACCGTTGCCGGTCGAAGGCACGATCGCCGGCAGGACGCGCGTCACCGGCGTCATCGACAAGGGCAAGGACCGGGGCGCGCTGGTGATGACCGCGTGCGAAGTCACGGACAGGGCGAGCGGTGAACTCATCTGCGCGCTCACCTCGACCACCTTCTGCCGCGCCGACGGCGGCTTCGGCGGCCCCACCGGCCCGGTGAAGGAGCCGCATCCCGTTCCGGACACGGCGCCGCACAAGATCTGCGACCTCGCGACGCTGCCGCAGGCGGCGCTCATCTACCGGCTGTCGGGCGACGACAACCCGCTGCACGCCGACCCCGCCTACGCCGCGAAGGCCGGGTTCAAGATGCCGATCCTGCACGGGCGCTGCACCTTCAGCATCGCCGGACATGCGATTCTCAGGACCTGTTGCGGCTACGATCCGGCGCGCTTCAGGAGCATGGAGGGACGCTTTTCCTCGCCCGTGTATCCCGGCGAGACGATACGCACCGAGATGTGGCTCGACGGCAACGTGGTCACCTTCCGTTCGACCGTTCCGGCGCGCGGCGTCACCGTGCTAAACAACGGCCGCGCGGAGATTGTTTGAAAGGGGTTGAAACATGAAACCAGGCAGGATGGTAGAAGGCAAAGTCGTGATCGTCACCGGCTCCGGGCGCGGCATAGGGGCCGCGATCGCGCGGCTCATGGCACAGCATGGGGCCAGGGTGGTGGTCAACGATATCGGGGCGTCGCTCTCCGGCGAAGGCGGCGATAGCACGCCGGCACAGGACGTGGTGAACGAAATCAGGAAAGCGGGCGGCGAGGCGGTCGCGAACTACGACAGCGTTGCCGACTTCAACACCGCCGCCAGGATCGTGCAGTGCGCGATCGAGAGCTATGGCCGTATCGACTGCGTGGTGAACAACGCGGGCATCCTGCGTGACGTCATCTTCCACAAGATGACCGAGGACGACTGGGATTCGGTGCTGAGAGTCATGCTGAAGGGCGCTTTCAACATGTGCCGCCACGTCGCAGACCACTTCCGCAAGCAGGAATCCGGGTCGTTCGTGCACATCACCTCGACCTCGGGCCTGATCGGCGCGATGGGCCAGGTCAACTACGGCGCCGCCAAGATGGGCATCGTGGGCCTGTCCAAGAACATCGCCGTGGACATGCAGCGCTTCAACGTGCGCTCGAATTGCATCGCGCCGGTGGCATGGACGCGCATGACCGCTTCGATTCCGTCCAAGGA
>JACQGN010000116.1 GCA_016199545.1 Betaproteobacteria bacterium
CCTGCATCTGCTGCGCCTGCTTCATCAGCCCCGCAAGGCCACCCTTCATCATGTCCGCCCCATCACTGAATCGGTTTGATGGTCGATTCGACCACCCGCCCGTCGAAGTTTTCCACGAGGTCGCGCACGAACGGATCGTCCTCGATCTCCCTGACTGCCCGCTCGCGCCGCTGTTGTCGTTCGCGGTCCGCCATGGCCGCCGGCGAATTTCCGCTGCCCCCTCCCACCTTGATCGTAACTCTGACGCCGGCACCCAGATGCTGCTGCAGTGCCCCTCGCAACTTGTCCTCGAACGGTTTGTCGAGCAGACGTTCGTGCTCCGCAGGCAATCTCAGTTCGATGCGTTGCGCGTCCCGATGCACCAGCTCGCAGTGTTGGGCCAGCATGCGTGCCATGCCCGTGAGGCCCAGGCTCCCCGCCACCTCCGCCCACGAACTCCCGTCAGCCTGCGAAGTTGCGGACGGCGCGGGCGCATCAGCGCGCGCCTGCGCTGGACGCGCCGGCACCGCTCCGGCCTGCGGCGCGAAGGCCAGCATACGCAGCAGGGTCATCGTAAACCCGGCGTATTCGTCGGGTGCGAGCGGGAGGTCCGTTCTGCCCTGGATTGCGATTTGATAAAAAAGCTGCAGCTCTTCCGGACCGAACAACCCGCCCACGGACTGGAGTTCCGCCCGGTCGGGGTCGTCGCCGGCAAGCCAATCCGGCACCATCTGCAGCAGGGCCGCGCGATGGAGGATGACGCCCAATTCCTGGAGGGCATTCTCGAACGACAGGCTGTGGCTCGCCATGCGTTCGACCTCGGCCATGAGTCCTTTGCCGTCGCGCGCGGCGAGCGCCTTCAGGATGGCGTGGAGGCAGGTCCGGTCCACCGCGCCGAGCATGGACCTCACTGCATCAGCCTCGACGCGCCCTCCCCCGTGGGCAATCGCCTGATCCAGCAGACTCAGGCTGTCACGCAGACTTCCCTGCGCCGCTCGCGCGATCTGCTCAAGCGCCGACGGCTCGAACTCCACGCCTTCGGCCTCAAGCACCTGCCTGAGGCGCGCCACGATCTGCGCCTGCGGAATCTGCTTCAGGTTGAACTGCAGGCACCGTGACAGCACCGTGATCGGGACCTTCTGCGCGTCCGTGGTCGCGAGAATGAACTTCACGTGCTGCGGCGGCTCCTCGAGCGTCTTCAGCATGGCGTTGAACGCCGACCGTGACAGCATGTGCACTTCGTCGATGATGTACACCTTGAAGCGCCCGCTGCCCGGCGCGTAGAGCGCGTTCTCGAGGAGCTCGCGCATGTTGTCGACCTGGGTGTTGGACGCGGCGTCGAGTTCGATCAGATCCACGAAGCGCCCGGCGTCGATCTCCCGGCAGCAGCCGCACTCCCCGCACGGCTCGGCGGTGACGCCTTTCTCGCAGTTCAGCGCCTTTGCCATGATCCGCGCCAGCGTGGTCTTGCCGACGCCGCGCGTGCCGGTGAAAAGGTAGGCGTGATGCAGCCGCTGCTGCTTGAGCGCGTTGGTGAGCGCCCTGACGACGTGTTCCTGGCCGACCAGCTCGGAAAACGTTCTGGGCCGCCACTTGCGGGCGAGTACTTGGGTCACAGGGGCAGTAAACAGTGAGCGGTGAGCGGTGAGCGGTGAGCGGTGAGCGGTAAGCGGTGAGCAGTGAGCGGTGAGCGGTAAGCAGTGAGCGGTGAGCGGTGAGCAGTTTACCGGCTGGAATGGGCGGAGGGAATCACCGGCCGACTGTTCACCGCTCACTGCTCACCGCTTACTGTTCACTGCTTACTGCTCACTGTTTACTATTCACTGTTCACTGTTCACTCAAAAATGATACTGGAGCCGGATCTGATCAAAAATTGATGCCGTTGTTCGGGCGCTTGATGCTGCCGTTGGACAGATGCTGGTAACGGTAGCCCAGGTCGAACTCGCCTTTGGGGCCGAACCGGAAGCCGGCCCTAAGGTGGTCCCCGAACTGGAACAGGGTGCTGAAGCGCTTGTCGGCGAGCGAGGTGCGCGACAGCAGGTGGAATCCGATCGCGGCTTCGAGGTACGGCCCCTTCAGGTCGTTCGGCTGCAGGCGGAATACCGGCGTCAACCCGATCTCGGTGATGTCCTCGTTGAATCCCGGCGGCGCGCTGCGGTGCCAGTAACCCAGGGCAAGATCCCAATAGCCCCCGAGGTGCCAGTTCTGGCCCTGAAACCAGCGGCTTTTCCAGTCCCACTGGATGCCGACACGCGCCATGTCAGCGCCGTCGCCGCTGCCGCCCTCGACTGAAACGCCGTTGACCGCCTGCGCGGAACTTACCGCGACGCCCAGCCACATCGCGGCGGCTGCACATAAAATCATCTTCTTCATGTCGTCGACCCGTCCTGCAAATCTGCCGGCGGCCAAAGCAATGACCGCCGCCGTAAAGGGTGGCGAGCCTGAACCCCGGCACTTGCAGAGAATAGCTGTGGCTGCTTCCTTCCGGACCTGACCAGATTCACTACCATGCAATGCGGGGAGGCCCGCCGTAAGTCGTAAGCATTATCGCACGCGGGCCGCCGCGCCGGCCAGAATGAAGCGCGCGGCTTTACAAACGCGCCGTTTAATGCTTCCATTTTAGTAGAATCCGAAGTCCGATGGTTTCGAGGCGTGCCCCGCTCGGCCGCCCGCCGCTGCGCAGGTCGTGCAAGTTACAGGGAGGAATCGCATGGCAGACAATAAGCCGCTCCGCCGCTCGAGGAAGCAACAAACTGTTGACATTTCCGAGGCGCAAATCGCAGTGCACTGGCGTGAAGAGGGTTATTTCTCTCCCCCGGCCCAGTTCATCTCCCAGGCCAATCTGACCGACAAAAGTGTCCTCAAGCGCTTCAGCCTCGACAAATTCCCCGGTTACTACGAAGAATTTGCGGATCTCCTCGACTGGTACAAGCGCTGGAAGAAGACCCTCGATACCAGCAATCCGCCCTTCTGGCGCTGGTTCGTCGGCGGCGAGATCAATGCCTGTTACAACTGCGTCGACCGGCATCTTGCCAGGCACAAGAACAAGACGGCGATCCATTTCGTGCCGGAGACCGAGCACGAGGCGATCCAGCACGTCACTTACCAGGAGCTCTACGTCCGCGTCAACGAGTTCGCGGCGCTGTTGCGCGATTTCTGCGGTCTGAAGGCGGGCGACCGGGTAACGTTGCACATGCCCATGGTGGCGGAGTTGCCCATTGCCATGCTTGCCTGCGCCCGGCTCGGTGTCATCCACTCCCAGGTCTTCAGCGGCTTCAGCGGCAAGGCTTGCGCCGACAGGGCTGTCGATTCCGAAAGCCGCGTGCTCATCACGATGGACGCGTATTACCGCGCGGGCAGCCTGCTCGACCACAAGGAAAAGGCGGACATCGCGGTGGCCGAAGCCGCCAGGGACGGCCATCGGGTGGACAAGGTGCTGATCTGGCAGCGCTACCCGGGCAAGTACTCGAGCCCGACCAAGCTCGTGGAAGGGCGCGACTTCATCGTCAACGATGTTCTCAAGCAGTACCGTGGCAAGCGACTCGAGCCCGCGCGCCTGCCGGCCGAAGCGCCGCTTTTTCTCATGTACACGAGCGGCACGACGGGACGGCCCAAGGGTTGCCAGCACTCGATCGGCGGCTACCTCGCCTACGTCACCTGGACGTCCAAGTTTATTCAGGACATCCATCCCGAGGACGTCTACTGGTGCATGGCGGACATCGGCTGGATCACGGGCCATTCTTACATCGTTTACGGGCCGCTGGCGCTCGCTGCCTCTTCGGTCGTATATGAAGGGGTGCCGACCCATCCGGACGCCGGACGGCCCTGGCGCATCGCGGAGGAGCTTGACGTCAACATCTTCCACACGTCGCCGACGGCGATCCGCGCGCTGCGCCGTGCCGGACCGGAGGAGCCGGCGAAGTATAACCACCACTTCAAGCACATGACGACGGTGGGCGAGCCGATCGAGCCGGAAGTCTGGAAGTGGTACTACAAGGTGGTCGGCAAGAGCAAAGCGGCGATCGTGGACACCTGGTGGCAGACGGAGAACGGCGGCTTCCTGTGCAGCACCGTGCCGGGCATCCACAAGATGAAACCCGGCAGCGCAGGCCCTGGAATCCCAGGCATCCATCCTGTCATCTACGACGACGAAGGCAACGAGCTGCCGGCCGGCTCGGGCCGGGCCGGCAATATCTGCATTCGCAACCCCTGGCCGGGCGGCTTCCAGACGATCTGGAAGGACCCGGCCCGCTTCGTCACGCAGTACTACTCGCGCTATTGCAAGAACCCCAAGAGCAAGAACTGGCGCGACTGGCCTTACATGGCGGGCGACGGCGCGGTGCAGGCCGCCGACGGTTACTACCGCATCCTCGGCCGCATCGACGATGTGATCAACGTGGCCGGCCACCGCCTCGGCACCAAGGAGATCGAGTCGGCAGCGCTCACCGTTGCGGAAGTGGCGGAAGCGGCCGTCGTGCCGGTTGCCGACGCGATCAAAGGCAAAGTGCCCGACCTCTACGTTTCCCTGAAGCCGGGCCTGCAAGCATCCAAGGCGCTCGCGGATAAGGTATCCGGCGCGGTCGTTTTCCAGATCGGCCCGATCGCCAGGCCGCGCACCGTGGTGATCGTCCCCGACATGCCCAAGACGCGCTCGGGCAAGATCATGCGCCGCGTGCTGGCGGCGATCTCCAACCACCAGGACCCGGGCGACGTGTCCACCCTCGCCAATCCCGAGGTCGTGGAAAAGATCAAGGAGGCGGCGAAGTAGCGACTGGAGCCGGATGAACCGGCTCAATTCCACGCGATCGAACGGACTCGCGGCCGCTCATCGCGCAGGACGAAGAAGGATGGGCGCGCACGATCCCGCCCTCTCCAAAGAATCTGCCATGAACCGGGCGCGGCCTGTGATTTGCTAGAATTCGCGCACCCGGAGAGGTGGATGAGTGGTTTAAGTCGCACGCCTGGAAAGCGTGTGTACGGTGAAAGCCGTACCGCGGGTTCGAATCCCGCCCTCTCCGCCAGAAAAGTGACGTAGCTTACTGTAATAAAGAAGCAATACGTAATTTCACTGGGACAGACATACCACATACTGGCCAACAAACTGATTACGCTGCGCCAAGATCGCGCTGGCCGCGTTTTGGCTACCTCGGCCTCACCCACCTGTGCGAGCGCACAGCCACGGCCCAAATCGCAATGGTAGCGCGAGGAAAAAGCGTTACTAGTGCCTGAGGGGTTCAGTCGCTGCTGCTTGCTCGACTCGCAATCGACGCGCAAAACTCTTGGCCCTTCCGCCAACTTCAAGTGTTATTTTGAATTCGTAATCTCCAGGGCCCGGGGCCGAAAAGGGAGCGAACTGAAAATTCATAGTGTGATAACGCGCGCGTGAATTATCGCGGCGCGTATTCGCGGGCGGCGTCTTATACAGAGTCTGGGAACCGAGAGTTACCTCGCACTGCACGCGTAGCTCGGTAATTCCTTGCATGTAGTCGAACACCGTAAAACAGGAGAGAACAGGAAGTTGAAGCGGTCCAGCGTTAGGCGGTATGCTGATCCCATTACCTGGGAATAGCCCTATGACCGTCTTCTGTCCATTTGGCTCATTGCGAACCATCTCGCAGAACAGGAACGTATCAAGGCGCATACGCTGCTTCTGGTGTCCGCTTCTCTACCACGAAATTTGACCCTACCGCCGTCGGGAACGATGCCTGGATCCTGGGTTGCTGTTCTCGAGAAACCAAAGGCGATGATTCAATTTGCTCTGAAACCGCGACAAGAACTGAGACAACCGCGGAATTAGAAATCTCTCCCGCCGCCCCAAACACGTCCTCACTCTGTTCCATCCACTGCTCAAGCCAACTCAGGACGTCAGAAGAATGTCGTGTCTGCAGTTCATCAAAAGGCTCATCCCAGTTATCGCCGTAAACAGCTTGGCATACTAACTGTCCCTCAGGGTTGCCAGCGGGATACCACCCCACGTCGAGAGTAACGGAGCGATCCGGGCTCGTGATTTGAAGCAGATCCTCATCAAACAGCCCAGGATCCATGGCGCTTAAATGCTCCGGATCGATCAACGGCAGATCCCCATGCGCCGTCCAGCCTTCACGTAATGTCGGCAGTGTCATTTCATTCTCCGCCTAGCCGCAACATGGAATCTGCTGCTCAATCAGTCTCTCAAACTCTACGCGTGTAATCGGTCGGCCATGAAAATACCCGCTAGTATTCTCGACCTTTACCCACTTCGATGGACTTCCTGACGACGCGCCAATGTGGCGATCAAATTCCTTGACCTTATACGTCGTCGCTGGCTTGGCACTCCGCACATACACACCATCCCGTAGGACTACCTCTTCTACTTGACGGCACTGGACGCTTGGATAATACAGCGATCTGCGCCCATCCGTGAAACTGTCGATTTCACTGGTCGGGGCCTCTCGTAACTTTGGAGGGGTAACATGCTTCTTGTAATCCACCCATTTCCACTGGGACTCGTCAAAGCACATAAGGCGCAAGGATGCACCAAAATACCCAATCAAGTCAAAAGCGTGCATTACATGTGCCGCGGCAACAGATGGCGCATCATTGCATAGTGCAGGCCCGTCCCTCGGACTGCTCTTCTTGCGCCACCCATCACGCCGCGGCCTTGATCTTGCCCGGCAGCTCGCACGCTGGCTCAATCGTCAGGCTTTTCATCAATGTCGGCCGTCAACGTCGGTCCGCACTTCCTTCGATCCGTTGATGCGGGCTATTGCGCAATGACCGTTCTTGCTTAACCAGTCCGCTGCGTCTTCCTCGGTCATCGTCCAGGTAAGCTCTTTCCAGCGGCCGGTACGGGCGTCCTCCGCGACCCAACGATAAACAATAACGGGCGGTTTCGCTCCCATGCCGCCATTTTAGCGGGCGGCGGGATGGATTCCCTACCGGCGTACGTGGGGTTGTTGACGGTGACGTCAACCCGCCTGAATCTGGGGATTGACGCGGGTCGTCCCCAAAATCGTTCGTGAGTTGGGGCACCAGTGAGAGCAGATTACGGCAATTTATGGTGGGAGGTAGCTGGTGATCGGCCGCGACGGCAGACGCCCGGCGGGCCTACCCGAAGAGCTTCTGCAAGAGTTCATCGCGGCTTAGCTTCAGGTGCCCCGCCACGTCCGAGAGGATTCCAGCCAAGGTTCCGACTTTGAGGGAATCGTGCGCCGGGATCGTAACGTGGTGCTGGGACGGGGTGTCGGTTGTAAGACGGACATGGCTGCCTGATTGTCGGGTTACCTGGTACCCGACACGCGTCAGCGCTTTTGCGAGATCTGTTCCGGACAGATCCCGCGGCAATCTCATGCCGCGATCACCTCATCCCGGACGAAGTGCAATCGGATCATTCTGGGCGCGTCGCCATTGTCGAAGTGGCAGCGCACGGCGTCTCTCACCCGGGCGTGAAGGTCTTCAATGCTTTCTGCCTGCGTGAAAATCGACGCCTCCAGAGCGCGGGCGGAAAACCCGCCTTCCGGAGCCTGTTCCACGACAAAGATAATCTCTTGCATAGTGATCAAGAGCGCGCGAATTGTATGTCCATCTTACATTAACAACCAAGGGCTTGGGGACAAGCGAAGCGCACGTGTGCGGGGGTTTTCCGCACGTGACCCGCATTACTCCCTGCCGCGTGCCCAGGCGATAGCGTCCCTGACATCGCCTTCGGTCACGCCGCGCTGCGCGATCTCGCCGCGCAAGCGTTCCAGCTCGGCGTCTTCGCCTTCAGCCACGATCATCACTTCCACGCGCTGGCCCTTGCGAAGCGGCAACGGCTCCTTCAGGACGAGCCGCTGCGGGTCATCGATGGTGACGATTTCCTTGTGTGCGCACATGAGATTGGCCTCTCGTCAGCTCATTCTAGTGGAATCAGCGGCAGAATGCTTCGTCAGGCGGCTTTCTTCACCTTCAATTCGACCCGCATGCCCGCATGACCGAGCATGTTGACCAAGGCGTCGAGGCTGAATTTGTCGATCTTGCCGCGCAGCAGGTCGTTGAGCCGCGGCTGCCCGACGCCGAGCGCGCGCGCGGCCGCGCCCTGGGTCATCTTGCTCTTGCGGTAGAAGTCCTCGATCCTCATCATCAGTTCAGCGCGCAGCTTCAGGTTCTCAGCCTCCGCCTTGCTGAATCCGATGTCGAGAAACACATTGCCGCTGCCGTGCGTGATCTTCAGCTTTTCCGTCATCGCTGCTTCCTCTCGTTCACGCCGAGCCCGACCG
>JACQGN010000117.1 GCA_016199545.1 Betaproteobacteria bacterium
GTCAGCAGCACCAAGCTGTGACGAATGCACAACTGCGCCAGCAGCGCGTCGATCGTGCCGACCTGCACGCCGGCGCGACGGCAGCGATTTCGCAATTCCGCGGCGTCGACGTGATCCTGCCGATCGGGGACAATGAACGGCAGGGCCTTGAATCGTGTGATGATGTCGCTGCGAGCGCGCGGGCCAGCGAATCCCTGCAGCAGTTCCTGGAGTACCAGCCCCGTGGTCACGACGATCTCGCCGCCTTCAAGAGCCCGGCGCAGGACTTGCACCTCTGGTGCGGTGGAGTCCCCGTCGCGGCGCAGGGCGAGAGACCAGACGCTCGTATCGACGAACAGCGTCACTATCGAGAGCGTTCGGCCTTATAGTCGAACGACCTGTCCCACTCGAGCTTGCCCATCAACTCGACGATGCGCTTCTGCCTGCGACGGGCGATGAACTCCTCCAGCGCGCGAGTCACGGCGGCCTTCTTCGTGCGTTCGCCGCTCACTTTCAGGGCGCGGTCGATCAGATCCGGGTCAAGCGAAAGGTTCGTAGCCATGTGTGACTCCTTACACATCACAGTCTACAGTGCAGGCGTTCGGCCCGCAAGGAGCGCCCCCAAGCGCCGCATTCGCCAGTCTCAAACCGCTAGCTTGAGCATCTCCGCGGCATCGTCCGCGCCGCGCTTTCCGGCTTGAGACATGGCGAGCCACCGCAGATGGGTGTTTGCCCCCACCCTAACCCTCCCCCGCTGACGCAAGGGAGGGGATCAGGCGCGCAAGGAAACAGACTCCAAGTGGACTGTTACGGAGATGAATTGCTAACCCAGAATAGTTCCGCGCGTTCTGGTTTGAATCCGGTAAATGCTGGTACGCGCCGTAACGAAGAGGACGCTGCCATCCTCGCCCCATGCCAGGTTGGCGGGCAATTCCGGCAGGATGATCCGGCCGAGCAACGTGCCGTCGGCACGGCACACCCACACACCGCCCGGGCCGGTGCAGAACACATTGCCCTTCAAGTCCACCTTTAGTCCGTCGGGCACGCCCGGTTCGCTCGAAGCCATGTCCAGCAGGATGCGGCTGTTCGTCAAAGTGCCGTCCGGGCGCACGTCGAAGGCACGGATATGCTTGTGGGCCGAATCGTCTATGTAGAGCGCGGACTCATCGGGCGAGAAAGCCAGACCATTGGGCAGCGCGCAGTCTTCCACCAGCAACTGCAAAGCGCCGTCCGGCGTGAGGCGATACACGCCATTGCAGGGCTGCTCTTTGCCTGTGATGGGAGCGGCCCACCAGCCTTGCGGACGCGCCATGCCCGGGGTGCCGATCTGGACGGCGTACGGCGGATCGGTGAAATAGATGGAGCCGTCCGACTTGACCACGATATCGTTCGGGCTGTTGAGCCGCTTGCCTTCGAACTGCTCCACCAGCGCCGTGCGCGTGCCGTCGTCGGCGATGCGCGCCACGCGGCGGCCCCCATGTTCGGCGGCCAGAAGCCGGCCTTGACGATCCAGGGTGAGGCCGTTCGACCGCCCTGTCGTGAACGTGGTGAGCTCCGGGCCTTCCGGCAGGCGGCACCAGCGGACGATGCGGTTGTTCGGAATATCGCTGAAAAAGAGCGCGTTGCCGCGCCACACCGGCCCCTCGGTAAAGCCCAGCCCGCCGGCGACACGCTCGATGGGTGCGTCAGGCGCAATGAGTTCGTGCAGTGCCGGGTTTCGCACATCCAGTGATGACATCGTTTCCTCCCTGTGGTGAGTTCAGCGCACGCTCAGCTTCATCGCGGCCGCGATGATCGGCTTCGCCCAGTCGGGCGCCCGCGCCAGATCCTGCGGGTTAAGTATTTTTCCCCGTTCGACGTGCAGCACCAGCACTGGCCGGGGCGCGTTGCCCGCCGCCGGATCGGCTTCCGCGCTGTTGTCGTAGAGCCGGAGTGCGGCGAGCTTCGGCAGAAGCTGGACGAGATTCAGGCGGCTGTGTTCGTAGCGCCGGCGGATGTCCGTCCCCGGAATGTCATGGCCGCCGCGGCGCACCCGTGAGCGCACACGCGCAAGATGCAGTTCGGGGGCCGCGAGACCCGCATACCACACGTACACTTCGATGCCCCTGTCCGCGGCTTCCCACAGCAGGCGCGGAATCATGCTCGCGCCCAGCGTCGTCTCGAACGCATAGTCGAGGCGCTCCGCGATCACGCGCTCCAAGAGCTTACGCCCCTGGTGCCATGCGGCGCTATTGGCTTGTGCCTGGGGCAAGCCCGGATGGGCCGCTATCAACTCGCGGGCCGCCTCGTCGGGATTGTAGTAGTCGGCGCCGAAGCTGCGGAAGGCCGCGCCGCCGACGCTGCTCTTGCCCGCACCGTTTACGCCGGCCAGCACGTAGATGCGTGACGGCCGGGCGGGGCTCATCGGTGGTTCTGCTCCGCCCTGACCATCACGGGATGCTCAGTGCACCCCGTTCAGCGGCGCTTTCGTGCCGCCTTGACCGCCGCGCGGCCCAAATCGGCTGGGGCGGCATTGAAAGCGGTTTGCATGCCCCTTCTTGATTTCGGCGTCTGCATGCGCGCGAGGAGCTCGTCGTACTCCACGCTCAAGTCATTCAGGCTCGGCGTGCGGTCTTTCACCAGCGCCTGGAACTCGTCATAGGAAACGAGTACCGCCTTCGGCGTATCGTGCCGCGTGATCGCGACCGCGCCGCCCCGGACGGCCTGCTCCAGCACGGTTCCGAACTCGTTCTTCAGGCGCGTGGCGGCGACGGCCGGTACATCGACCAGCTCGCCGTGGCTGTTGCGGAAGGTTAGCGCGGGCATGGCGGGCTCCGGTGAGCGTTTCGAACATTATAGCCAAATAGGCTAATTTGTCCATACGCCCCCATCCCAACCTTCCCCCGTAAACGGGGGAAGGAGCGTATCTTCCTCCAATCGGGCTCAAGCTGCGAGCTGGAGTATCTCCGCGACATCATCCGCGCCCCGCACCGGTCGCGGATTGGTCGAGATCGGACCGGTGCCATCGTACTGCCGCGCGAGTTCCGAGATCCAGTCTGCGGCGATGCCGATGTCGCCCAGCCGGGTGGGCAGGCCCAGCGACTTCACGAAATCCCGCATCGCGTCGCACGCCCGCGCGCCGGGGCGGCCGAGCTTCTCGGCCACGGCCCGCTGGCGCTCGGCGTTGACTGGCTCGTTCCATTCGAGCGTGGCGGCAAGCGAAATGCA
This sequence comes from Betaproteobacteria bacterium, assembly GCA_016199545.1. GTDB lineage: Bacteria > Pseudomonadota > Gammaproteobacteria > Burkholderiales > SG8-41 > DSOT01. Next base: position 3,187 of record JACQGN010000117.1, read on the forward strand.
GGACGTGATGCCGTGCGGGATGCCGGCGTAGCCTCCGAGAATGTAGCCGATGCCGTGGCTCGCGCCGTTCGGTGCGAGGGCCGTGCCGGCCACCTGCGTGAGCCACGCCGCAAGCTGGCAGTTCAAGCGCGGCTCCAGGTCGTCGGGGCGTGCCTTGATCGCCGGCAGGTTCTCGGCGAGCATCTCCATTGCCTGCAGCGCGAGGCCGTCGCTAAGCGGATGCGACCGAATCGAGCACCAGCGCTCGACCGCGTGATCCATCGCGCGCATGCCGGTCGATAGCATCAGTTCCATGGGCGTGTCGAGCGTCGCCGCCGGATCGAGTATCACGGCAATGGGCGCCATCCGGGGATGGCCGAAGTGGAGCTTGACCTTGCGCTGGAGGTCGGTGATCCCCGCGCCGCTGGTGAACTCGGCGGCGGACAAGGTCGTCGGCACCGCCGTCATGCGGATGCGGTCGGAGTCGAGCGGCTTCAAGGGAGGCGAGCCACGCTTGGGCGACAGCGTGGAAAGCGCGTCGACGTCGCTCACGCCGCGCCACAGCGCGAGCAGCATGGTCTTGGTCGCATCGGTCACCGAACCGCCGCCGACCGCGAGCAGATGGTCCGCTTCCACTTCGCGCGCGAGCGCAGCGCCGGCGATCACGGCTTCACGCGGTGAGTGGGCGTGGATCGCGGAAAACCGGCCGACGCAGCGGTCGCCCAGGGCCGAGGTCACCTCCCGGACGAGCCGGCTATTCGTGAGCGAGCGTGTGGTGGTGAGCAGCACGCGCTTGGCGCCGATGCGCTCGATTTCCGCGGGAACGGCGTCCGCCGCGGGCGTGCCGTGCACCACCCGTTCCTGCGCCGTCCATTGCACCGTACCTGTCAGCATACGCACCTCCCGCTTTGTTGCCCTTATTATTACCCTCTTTTTAGGGACATTACCTCTTTTTCTTCACCAGCCGCACTCACAGCAAGCGTAGGTTGGGCTGAACGCGGCGATGCCCAAAGCGGAACGTGAGTTGAAGGTTTGTCATCGCGAGGAGCGGGTGACGCGGCGATCTCGCGGCTGGCCGCGGTTGCCCGCCGGCGCGTGGCGTGGCTTGCCACGAGATTGCATCGCTCCGCTCGCAATGACACCCCTTGTTGTCATCGCGTCGTCTGGTTGCCGACTCAGAGTCCCACCACAAATCGGCCGGAGGTTGCGCCAATGCGGCCGTCCGGTCTATATTCCATAAGTGGTCTGGACGAAACAGGGAGCAACACGATGCCGAAGCTTATCCCGGTAGCCGATGAATTGAGCAAACCGTTTTGGGATGCGGTCAACGCCAGGCGCCTGGTGTTGCAGCACTGCTCCGGCTGCGACAAGCTGCAGTATCCACCGCAGAAGACGTGCCAGTTCTGCGGGTCGGCTGACATGCTCGTGTGGAAAGAGGTCTCCGGCAAAGGCCACATCGCCACCTACATCGTGATCGAAGATGGCCGGCTCAACCGGCGCATGCCCGACCAGCCGTACAATCTGGCGATGGTCACGCTTGATGAGGATCCGACCATCAATTTCTACTCCAACCTCCCCGGCACCCCGCCCTACAAGGTGCCGGTGGGCGCCGCCGTCGAGGTCACATTTGAAGAAGTGGCACCGGGGCAGTTGATCCACGAGTGGCGGGTGGTGGAGTCGAAGGCTGCTGCATAAAGAGCGCGTGCAACTTCCTCCCTCACCCTCGGTCCCTCTCCCGAAGGGAGAGGGAAGATGAGCATGACGGTCCCGCTGCTGAGGGGAAGATGAGCCCTTCTCGATCCCCAGGTCGCGCATCAGCGCCACTATGTTCCCCTCTCCCTCCGGGAGAGGGGCTAGTACTACGAATCATTAATTTCGAAACATTGTTCGCGTCTGTCGTAATGTTGCAAAACTAACGTGTCGCGATACTAGGGGTGAGGGAAGCAACGGCGTCATGTTGCTCCGGGAGAAGGGTTGGGATGAGGGAATTGGTTCATTCTGACGTTGCGAAGTGAAATGAAGTGAGGATGACGAATGGCTACCCCGAGTAATTACGCCTGGCGCAGGAATAAAGACGGTCTGGGAGTCTGGGAGCATCGAGGCAAGGTCGCGGTGGCGGGTTACGGGCATTCCCCGGTGGACCGGCGCTGGGACGGCGTGTCGATGGACAAGACGCTGGGCGCCTACTCCATCCTCGCCTGCCAGAAGGCGATGGACGACGCCGGCATCACGGCAGACCAGGTCGATGGAGTGATCTGCTGCGACAGCCACATCGCCGGCCCCAGCGGCGGTTCCGCGTCAAAGTGGGCGCCGCGGCCCTACTTCGCCCCGCCCTACGACTCCGAAATGGGACTCACGCTGGTGAACGCGGAGTGGCTCATCAAGACGATGGGGTTCCGCAACGTCAAGTTCGCCCCCACGGGTGTACCCAGCATCGGCGAAATGGTCGGCATGGCCGCGCAGGCGGTCGGCGACGGAAAATGTTCAACTTGCCTCGTTATCTATCCCTGCGGCAACCTGGAGGGGCGGTATCGCCGCGGCGGCGAGAACGCCGAAGATTACGCGCGCGGCGCCCGCCAGTGGACGGTGCCATGGGGCAATCACGGGGGGAACGACTTCATCAACACCTTCCCGCACAACCAGTATTGCCTCAAATATGGCGGCCATCACGATGATCTGGCGCCGTTCGTGATCAATCAGCAGAAGAACGGCATGCTGACGCCGTGGGGCTTCAACGCCACGCATGGGATCGAGCCGATCACCGTGGAAGACTACAAGAGCTCGCGGTTCATCCTGAATCCGCTCAGGATCTGGGACTGCGACCGCCCGGTGCAAGCGTCGACTGCGTATCTCTTCACCACCGCCGATCACGCGAAGGACATGCGCCAGAAGCCGGTCTACGTGCTCAATCATTCGCAGCACAGCTTCAAGCAGCCCAGCACGCAGGCGGACCTGGATGTCATCGAGATGTGGACCGACCGCGCGGCGAAGAGAATGTACGAGGGCGCGGGGCTCGGCCCGAAGGACGTCGATATCTTCAACCCCTATGACGGCTACTCCGTCATGTCCCAGTTCTACCTGGAGGCGTTCCAGTGGCACGGCGTGAAGCGCGGCGATGCCATGAGGTTCTACGCCGGCGATATCAGCGTCCACGGGCCGCATCCCTTCAGCTCCAGCGGCGGCAACCTGGGCACCGGGCGCGTGCGCAGCGCCATGTACACCGACAGCATCGAGCAGCTTCGCGGCACCGCCGGCAAGCGCCAGGTGAAGGTGCGCGCCGAGACCGCGCTGGCGGCGTTCACCACGCCACCCAACGGCGGCTGGATCATGTTCGGCAAGCACCCGAGCTAGTGTTCTGTCCTGCAAATTGACAAAAAAGGAAGTCATTGCGAGGCCCGAGCGTTTCGGGCCGAAGCAATCCCGTGGCAAGCCACGCAGCAACCGCTGGCAACGTAACCGCGGCGAGCCGCGAGATCGCCGCGTCAGCGTGGCTTCCTCGCGATGACAAGATACAAGGAGAGCTCGTTTGGCGAAGCTCATCAGTTTCGACATTGACGGGACGCTGGAGGTCGGCGACCCGCCGGGCTACATCACCCTGGCGCGGGTGCGGCAAGCCCGGGAGCTGGGATACATCATCGGGAGCTGCTCCGACTGGCCGGTGAGCCATCAGCAGCGCATGTGGATGGAACACGACATCGCCGTCGCATTCACCGTGTTGAAGCACCAGCTCGATCGGGTCAAAGCCGAGTTCAGCGCGGAACAGTATTACCATATTGGCGACACGAACATGGACCGCTATTACGCGGAGCGGGCCGGATTTGCGTTTTTCTATCCCGATGCTTCCGTGGACCATCTCTGGACGCCCCCCTCCTAACCTCCCCCCGCAAGCGAGGGGAGGAATGACAGAGACTCTTTCCTCCTTGGGGGGAGAAATGACAGAGACTCTTTCCTCGTTGGGGGAAGAAATGACAGAAACTCCTTCCTCCTTGAGGGGAGAAATGACAGTAACTCCTTCGCCCTTTAAGGGGGAAGCAGCCAAATTTGTTCATTCCCTCCGCCTTGATAGGGGAGGGCCAGGGTGGGGATGATGCTCACGAGGTACATGACTGAAGGAGTGCAAATGCCACGAGTACTGCAATTGATTTTATTCGCCATGGCTGGAGTCATCTCCACCGGCCATGCGCAGACTTTCCCCGTCAAGCCGTTGCGCATCATCTCGCCCTACCCGCCCGGCGGCGGCAACGATACGCTGGCGCGCACCATCGCGCCTAGGCTGGGTGAGAACCTGCGCCAGAATGTGCTCGTCGATAACCGGCCTGGCGCGAATACCATCGTCGGTGCCGAGATTCTTGCCCGTTCGGCGCCGGATGGCTACACGCTGATCCTGTTGCCCAACGTGCATGCGATCAATCCCAGCCTCTATCCCAAACTGCCCTATCACCCGATCAGGGATTTCGCGCCGATCAGCCTGGTCGGCACCTCGCCGATGGTGCTGGCCTTGCATCCGTCGGTGCCGGCGAAGGATGTACGGGGCCTGATCGCCCTGGCTCGGACACGCACCGGACAGCTTGCCTATGGTTCATCCGGAAACGGGTCCGTCGGACATATGGCGGGCGCGTTGTTCGATCTGATGGCGGGAGTGAAGATGCAGCACATCCCGTACAAGGGCACCGCGATCATGGTGACCGATGTGATCAGCGGGCAGATTTCGCTCACGTTCGGCTCCGCGCTCGGAGTGCTGCCGCACGTTCGCTCGGGGCGGATGCGAGCGCTGGCGGTCACGGGCGAGAAACGCTCGCCGGCCGTTCCCGAATTGCCCACTGTCGCCGAGGCTGGCGTGCCGGGCTACTCGATCGTTCTCTGGTATGGTCTGATGGCGCCCGGCGCGACCCCGGCGGAGTTGGTGACGCGCCTGAACGGCGAGATTGCGAAGGTGCTGAACGATGACGGGATCCGCACCCGGCTTGCCACTCAGGGCGTTGACGCAGCGGGCAGCACGCCGGCGGCGTTCGCGGCCCTGATCGCGAGCGATCTGAAAAAGTATGCCGATCTCGTCAAGCGCGCCAGCATGAAGGCGGACTGACCAAAAAGGGGGCGGGAGTCTTTTCCGCGTTGAAAAGACTCCCGACCCCTTTTTCACGAAGACAGCTACGCGGCGGCGGCCGCGCCGACCACGCTCTTCGCGACGAACTTCGAGAGCCAGCGGCCGCGCGCGATCAGATTTTCCTGCCACACCGCTTCGATGTTCGGAACCGTCGAGGCCTTCACCGCCGGCGCGGCCACCAGTGCGTCGCGCCAGGCAGCAAGCAGCGGATATTTCTCGATGATGCCGAGCGGCCGCAGCCGGTCCATGAAGGTGTAGCGCTGCAGGAACGGCGCGTAGGCCGCATCGACGAGCGACAGCTTGGGCCCATTGAAATACGGCCCGGCGTTGCCGCGCTTCGCGAGCGCTTCTTCGAGCTTGCCGAACGGGCCGGAGATCTTCGCTGCGCGCGCGCCGAACTCATCCTCCGAGTCGGAATACATCGTGCTGGATATCGAACTCGCGAACGTCGGCACGTAGTCGGTCCAGGCGCGGTTGCGTGCCCGCGCAATCGGATCATCGGGATGCAGCCGGGGTGCGACCGTCTCGTCCAGATACTCCGCGATGGCGTTCGACTCGAACAACGCTTCCTTGCCGTCGATCAGCAGCACCGGCACCTTGGAATGTGGCGAAACCGCCAGGAACCAGTCCGGCCGCTTGTTGCGGTCAATATAGGTGATGTCGTAGGGGATCTGCTTCGCCTGCAGCACGATTGCAGCGCGCTGCACCCACGGGCAGGTCATGAAACTGCACAGCTTGAACTGGGACGCCATGAAACCTCCATTCAGTGACCGCTACCGCGGAACCGAAAGCCTCGGCTCCTGACCGGTTGCGGATGCCGGATGCTGGCACAAGCGGGCGGGTAATTCAATGCTGGAAAGCAGGCCCGCCTATCCGCCGGGCGCAAACGGCAGAATCATGCGTATCGGCCGCCCTCCCCCCCGGGGTCAACCCGGACGGTCTGTCACTTTACCTCGACCACGCCAACGCCATTGATGGTGCTGGTGGCGATCACCGGATTACCGTCGGGCGTCACGTCCATCTTGCGCACGATGTAGCCGCCGGACGGGATCGCCCAGGTCTGGAACTGCTCGGTCTTCGGGTCGAAGCGCACGATGGTGTTGGGCCGCGTGCCGGATTCGCTGTACCACACCGCACCCTTCGTGTACACGATGCCGTAGGGCTCGGATTTCGGTCCGCCGGGAGACTGCCATTCGGTCACGTTGCCGCTCTCGGGATCGAGCCGGCCAAGCATGCCGCGCGGGTAGTCGGCGTAGTAGATCACGTCGTTGGGGCCGTAGGCCATGCGGCGCGGGCGGGCACGCGGCTCCGGCAGCGTGTATTCCTTCATTTCCATCGTCTTCGGGTCGATGCGTGCGATCTTGTTGGTGCCGAAGAGCGCGACGTGGGGCACACCCTTGGAATTGACCATGATGCCGTAGGGCCGCGAGCGCGGCGTCGGTGAGGTGACAAGCGTGATTTCGCCACTCTTCGAATCGAGGCGCCCGATCATGTTCGACTGCTGCAGGGTGAAGAACAGCATGCCGTCCGGCGCAAACGCGAGCGAATGCGGGTCCCTCGCTTTCGGATCGGGCATCTTGTACTCGGTGACATTGCCCGTCCTGGGATCGAATTTGCCGATGATGGCGACTTGGTTGCCCGTGAACCAGATATTGCCGTCCCCGTCCTCTACCAGCCCGTGCGGTGCGGTAAGCGGCGACTTCAGCGGATATTCCCTCACCTGGCCAGTCTTGGTGTCGACACGGCCGAGGCGATTGCTCATCTGCCCGGTGTACCAGATGGCGCCGTCGCGGGCGGCGAGCGGGTCGTGCGGCCGCGAGCCCGGGATCGGCACCTGCCATTCCCGGATCGCGACCTTCACCGGCCCGTGGATGATGCTGGCGTCGGGCTTGGGCTTCTCGGGACGATGCTTCGCGAGATAATCAGTGACGAGATTGATCTGGTCCGGTGGAATCGGCACGCCGAAATTGATCATCATCCGCATGACCGTGTTCCAATACGCCTGCGGGTAGCCGGAGTTCATGACGCGGTTGAGCCCGTGGCAGCCGCTGCAAAGCGCTTGCACCTGCTCCTTGCCCGGGCCCTCGGGCAAGTTCACCGGTTTCTGCTGGCTGTGTGAGGGCATGGCCGCGCACAGCAGGGTTGCCGCAAATACTGGCAATAGCGATCTCGTCGACATGGACTCTCCGTGGGAAGCGCCGTCCGGACATTCTGCATGGGGCGTTGCAGCAAATCATGCGCCCGCCGTACGAAACAGGTCAAGCGCCGGCGCACCGCGTGTTGCCGGGGCAGGCTCGCTCTCTTATGATGTAAGGCTGGAATCAGGAGTCCATCATGTCTGCCATCACGCGCCAGCTCGCCCAATTCGTTGCCGGCATTTCGTACGCCACGCTGCCCGTCGAGGTGCGCGAGCGCGTCAAGGCGCTCACCCTCGACCTCGCTGGTATCATGCTGCGCGCCCGCCACGAAGCGGAATCGACGCCGGCGATGATCTCCGCCGCCGGCCGGCTCGGCTTCACCGGCGGCACGTGCACGGTGATTGGGGACGCCGCCGGCTACACGCCTGCCGGAGCGGCGATGCTCAACGGCACCCTCGCCCACTCGCTCGACTTCGATGACACCCATGCACCTGGATCGCTGCATCCAAGCGCGCCCATTGTGCCGGCCGCCCTTGCAGCCGCTGAAATGGCGGGCGCCGATGGCAAGGCGGCGATAGCCGCGATTGTTGCCGGCTACGAAGTGCAAATCCGGTTGAGCCTCGCCCTCGACCCGGCGGCGCATTACGACCGTGGCTTCCATCCGAGCGCGACGTGTGGCGCTTTCGGTGCAGCGGCGGCGGCCGGGCGGCTGCTCGGCCTGGACGCAGAAGGCTGCGCCAACGCCTTCGGCATCGTGCTCAGCATGGCGGCGGGCTCGATGCAGTTCCTGGTGAACGGCGCCTGGACCAAGCGCTCGCACGTCGGCCACGCCGCGATGTGCGGACTGATCGCCGCGACACAGGCAAGCGAAGGCTACAAGGGAGCGGCCAATGCCATCGAAGGCAAGTGGGGGTTCCTGCATGCCTATGCGCCGGCCGCCGATGCGGCGAAGGTGGTGGATGGACTTGGCCGCCGCTGGGAAACGCTGAAGATCGCGGTGAAGCCCTACCCCTCCTGCCGCTACACTCACGCCGCGCTTGACGGCATTCTCGCGCTTGCCCGCACGCACGCCATCCAGGCGGACGAGGTGGAAGCGGTCACGGTCGGGTTGCCAGAACCAGGCTGGAAAATCACCGGGGACCCGGAGCCCGCAAAGCAGTCGCCCGCATCGGTCGTGGACGGTCAGTTTTCGATGGCGTTCTGCGCCGCCGTGGCATTGCGCAGCGGCGGTTTCGTGTGGGACGACTACGCGCGCCATCTGGGCGATCCTGTCACGCTGGCATTGTGCAAACGGGTGTGGACGAAGGTCGATCCCAGTGCACAGGCCGATTTCCCCGCGGAAATGAGCGCGAGCGTGCGGATCAAGACCACGCGCGGCGAGTTCGAAACCTACGTGCGGGTACCGAAGGGCGAGCCGGCAAACTTTCTTTCCGCGGCCGAGCTGCGCGCCAAGTTCGACGGCCTCGCCGGGCCATACCTCTCCGCACCACGGCGCGAAGCCCTCGCGCAGGCGCTGCTCGCGCTGGATGAAGCGCAGGACATCGGAGCGCTGCTGCGTCTCGCGCGGCCCGACGAGACCAGCGGCCGCCGCGCCGCCTGACGGCGGTTAAGGCTCACATCAGCCACAGAGGATTCTTTTCAATACCCCCTTGAGGGGTACACAGAATTCACAGAGAAATGCAGTTAACGATGATTGTCTTGCAACTCTCTGTGCTCTCTGTGGCTATTATTGGTCTTTACGATTCCAAATGGCAGTAGAGCATAACGAGGTCGGGCCGAACCGCTATCGTGAGTCCTTCGGCCGCCACTTCGAGGACTTCAAGGTCGGCGACACTTACGAGCACCGGCCGGGACGCACCATCTCGGAAGCCGACAACACCTGGTTCACGCTGCTCACCATGAACACCCACCCGCTGCACTTAGACGCAGCCTATGCCGCCAAGACTGAATTCGGCCGGCCGGTGGTGAACAGTTGCCTCACGCTGGCGATGGTCACGGGCATGAGCGTGAGCGATCTGAGCCAGAAGGCGGTCGCCAATCTTGGCTGGGACAAGGTGCGGATCACCGCCCCGGTGTTCGCCGGCGACACGATCTACGCCGAGTCCGAGGTACTGGAAGCGCGCGAATCGAAGTCGCGCCCGACGCAAGGGATCGTCACCGTGCGCACCACCGGCAAGAAAGCAGATGGCACAGTATTCATGCGCTACGAGCGCACGATTCTCGTTCCCAAACGCGGGCACGAAGACCACCCCGGCTACTGAACGCTGATAGTCGCGTAAGGTTCGCGGTGGGGACTTGCGTCCCATCCGGCGCGCACGATCGAGTTATTCGGCGAGCGCGTGCTGCCGGAGCTGCAGTGATGAAGGGACCGATGGAGAGGATACACACATGCTGGTGCTGAGCAACGAGGAAATAGCCCGCCTCCTCACGATGGAAGACTGCATGGCGGCGCTCGAGCCTATGTATCGCGACTACGTGGACGCGCGCGCCATGCTGTCGCCGCGTCTTGACAACATCATGCCGACCGCGCACGAGGGCGGCTACTACGCCTTCAAGCAAATGTGCGGCGGCTGGCCGGCGCAGGGCGTCCAGGCCCTGCGCATAAACTCCGATATCGTCACGCACCCCGTGATGGGCGGCAAGCCGCGTCGCGTCAAGCAGCCGCTGGCGGGCGGGCGCTGGGTCGGTCTGGTCCTGCTCTTCAGCACCGACACCGGTCAGCTCCTCGCGATGTTTCCCGACGGCGTGATGCAGCGCATGCGGGTGGGCGCGGCGAGCGGGCTGGGGCTCAAGCACCTCGCGCGTGAGAACGTCTCGACGCTGGCGCTCATCGGCGCCGGCTGGCAGGCGGGCGCGCAGCTCATGGCCGCGCGCGCGGTGCGAAATTTCACTGAAGTGCGCGTCTACAGCCCCCGACGGGAGAGCCGCGAGGCGTTCGCTGCCGGGAACGAAGGTGTTCGGGCGGTCGATTCGGTGGAAGCGTGCGTCGAAGGCGCCGACGTAATCCTCGCGGCCACCTCGTCCATGGTCCCGGTCATCGAGCCGAAGTGGCTCCGGCCCGGCGTGCACATCGGCTGCATCAAGTCGGAGGAGATCGATGGCGAGGTGCTCGATCGCTGCGACCGCGTGTTCGTGCACGACCGGAAGCAGAGGAAGCATTTGAGCAACGTGATGCCGGGCACACCCAACCTGTCCGAGGAGCGCGTGCGAGGATGGTGGGCAGAGCCTGCGCGCAGCGGGCGCTATCCCGATCTCGGCGAGCTGCTCGCCGAGCGCGCGCCGGGGCGCGAACGCGCGGATGAGATCACCTGCTTCGCGAACAACGTGGGCATCGGTCTGCAGTTCGCCGCAGCCGGCGCACTCGCGTTGCGCAAGGCCCGGGAACAAGGCGTGGGAAAGGAGTTGCCGGACGAATGGTTCACCGAGGACGTGCACCCATGACAGCAACCCCATCCACGGCGGCGGGCGAGGAGCAGCAGGAGGCGCTGATCCTGCAGAGCGTGGACCGCTTCCTTGACCGCGAGGTACGCCCGGTCGTGCACGCACTGGAGGCGGCCGACACCTACCCCGCGGCCATGGTCGAAAAGCTCGCGACGCTTGGATTGTTCGGCGCCACCATCGCGCCCGAGCATGGCGGGCTCGGCCTTTCCGCGTTGACCTACGCGCGCATTATCGAGCGCATGGCGGCGGTGTGGATCTCGGTCCCGGGATTCATCAATTCCCATCTCATCATGGCCGCGGCGGTCGAGCGCTATGGGACCGAGGAGCAGATGCGGCGCTATCTTCCGCGTTTCGCGAGCGGCGAGTTAAGGGGAGGCATCGGGCTGACCGAGCCCGATTGCGGGACGGATCTCCAGGCGATCCGCACCCATGCGCGCCGTGAGGGCGATCATTACGTCGTCAACGGCGCCAAGACCTGGATCACCAACAGTGCCGAGGGGCACATCCTCGCGGTGCTGGTAAAGACCGATCTGCGCGCGCAGCCACCGCACAAAGGCATGAGTCTGCTGTTGATCGAGAAGGGACCAGGCTTCAAAGTGGTGCGCAAGCTGGAAAAGCTCGGCTATCGCGGCATCGACACGGCGGAGCTCCTGTTCGAGGACTGCCGGGTGCCGGCGGCGAACCTCATCGGCACCGAGGAGGGCCGCGGGCTCCAGCAAGTCTTGAACGGGCTCGAACTCGGACGCATCAACGTCGCGGCGCGCGGTGCGGGACTCGCGCGGGCGTGCCTGGAGGAGTCGCTGCGCTATGCGCAGCAGCGCAGAACCTTCGGCAAGCCGATCGCCGAGCACCAGGCGATCCAGGTGAAGCTCGCCGACATGGCAACGCGCGTCGAAGCCGCGCGCCTGCTGGTGGAAGCCGCGGCGCGCGCCTACGACGCGGGCGGGCGTTGCGATCTCGAAGCCGGCATGGCGAAGCTCTTTGCCACCGAGGCCGCACTCGAAAACAGTCTGGAAGCGATGCGCATCCACGGCGCCTACGGCTACTCGAAGGAATTCAACATCGAGCGCTACTATCGTGACGCGCCGCTGCTCGCGATCGGCGA
>JACQGN010000110.1 GCA_016199545.1 Betaproteobacteria bacterium
CGGTCGACTCGCGCCCCTCGTGCTGCAGCTCGACCGTGACGGTGTCGCCCTGCACCGCGCTCACGCGGTATTCGAGCGTGCCTCTCGGCAGCCTGGTGTAGCCGTCGTGCAGCGAATACTTCCAGCCATCGCCCATCCGGATCTCGGGAGCGGTTACCCGTGCCGGCATGCCGGCGGGCGGGGTTTGCGGCAACGGGGCCGCGCAACCGGCGGCGAGCAGTAACGCGGAGAAAATGATGGGTCGTTTCACAAGCGCCTCCATTTCACAAACCTTGCCTTGCAGCAGGGTAAATACCCGGCGCAACGCCCGTATTCCGGGTCAGAACTTGTAGCCGCGGTGCAAGGCGACGACGCTGGCGGCGAGACTGAAGTATTCGACCCGTTCCAGTCCGGCGCGTTCCATCATCCGCTTGAGGCTCTCCTGGTTGCCCGGCGCAACCGTCACGTTGAGCATCAGCCGCAGTCCCGCCATCTGGTAGGTGTGGTAGGCGTGCGAGGGGCGCCCCGGCTTGTGCGGGTTATAGCCAACCACTGCGCCTTCCTGCTTGCCGTACAGCGGCTTCAGCCTCATCGAGGTCCCCCGCTTCGAACCAGGCTCCCGCCAGCGCTGACAGGGCGGCGCCGTGGCGTGAATTCGCAACCAAGGCCTGCTTGAGCGGCGGCACGGCGTCACGCGCCCGGCCGTCGGCGAGTTGCGCGACGCCAAGCAGGTACAGCGCATCCGGATTTCGTGGCGCTTTCTGCAGCACCTAGGAGTTTGTCGGACTTGGCCCCGACAAACTCCTTATGCAAAACCGGTGTGGGAAAACCACAGAAAAATGACGGCAAATAGGCGAATTCATTCTCGCTTCTCGTCAAAATCTACCGCCACCGACGCGTTGAGTGTGAATGGCGAGCCGGTTTTGCTGATAGCAGCCTGCGCGGACCGTTAAGTCCGACAGGCTGCTAGGCACACAAAGATTCGGCGCCCGGCATATCTCCGTTGCGCAGCCGCTCCTCAGCTCGTTGCAGCATCCTTTCTAACGAGGCCGACACGGCTAACGACGCGTTGCAGTAGACACGATTCCAATGATATACATGTGTTCAGTCAGGAAAATATGAGGACGCTCCGCCCATGCGCACAATAATCGAGGCAGTATTTTGCGCGAGCTGACTCATGACTGACTTCGGCGAACAACGTCCCAGCGTGCAGGAAAGCCTGGAGCAGGTGATCGCGCTCCTGCACAAGCACGAGCTGGTCGAGGGCCTGGTCCAGCGCCAGGAGGGGCCGCGCCAGGACCTGGTCGAAAACCTCGTGCACCGGCTGCACCTCGTCGAACTCCAGAAACTGCTCGACGGGCTGCATCCCGCGGATATCGCCCACATTCTCGAGGCGCTGCCCCTCGAGCAGCGGTTGATCGTCTGGGACCTGGTCAAGGCCGATCGCGACGGGGAAATTCTGCTCGAAGTTTCGGACGCGGTGCGCGAGACGCTCATCGCGAACATGGACGAGAAGGAACTCGTCGCCGCCACCGAGCGGCTCGATACCGACGAAATCGCCGATCTCGCGCCCGACCTGCCGCGCGAGGTGATGCAGGATGTGTTCAAGTCGCTCAGCGCCGAGGAGCGCGAGCAGCTGCGCGCGGCGCTGTCCTATCCGGACGGAACGGTGGGCGGGCTGATGGACTTCGACATGGTGGAGGTGCGCGACGATGTGACGCTGGAAGTCGTGCTGCGCTATCTGCGCCGGCTCGATGAAATGCCCGATCACACCGATCAGCTCTTCGTCGTCGACCGCCAGGAACGGCTGCAGGGATTGCTGCCGGTGAATCGGCTCCTCGTGACCGACCCCGAAACGGTGGTGGCGAGCGTGATGCAGAACGAGTTCGTTCAGTTCCATCCCGAGCAGGAGGCGCAGGAAGCCGCCGCGGCGTTCGAGCGCTACGATCTCGTGTCCGCAGCGGTGGTGGATGGCAAAGGCAAGCTGGTCGGGCGCGTGACGGTCAACGCAGTGGTCGACTACATCCGCCAGGCGAAGGACAGCGAGATTTTGACCGCTGGCGGGCTGAAGGAGGAGGAAGACATCTTCGCGTCGGTGTGGAGGAGCGTGAAAAACCGCTGGACGTGGCTGGCCGTCAATCTGGTCACTGCCTTCGTCGCGTCACGGGTGATCGGCGTCTTCGAGGAATCGATCGTCAAGATCGTCGCGCTGGCGGCGCTGATGCCCATCATCGCCGGCATCGGCGGCAACTCCGGCAACCAGACCATCACCATGATCGTGCGCGCGCTGGCGCTCGGCCAGATCACGCGCGACAACGCCCGCAAACTCTTCGCCAAGGAGCTCGGGGTGAGCGCGCTGAACGGCCTCATCTGGGGCGGCGTGGTCGGCGTATTTGCCTTTGTCATCTATCATAACTGGCAACTGGGGGTGGTCATGACGGGTGCGATGATGCTCAACCTCCTGCTGGCGGCAGTGATGGGGGTCGCCATCCCGCTCGTGATGCAGCGGCTGGGCCGCGATCCCGCTCTGGGTGCGAGCGTGATGATCACCGCCATCACCGACAGCGGGGGATTTTTCATCTTCCTCGGGCTGGCGACGATCTTTCTGATCTAGCAGCCATTTTGAATCCAATTGTAACGTTTGCCTGCGGGCGGTTCTGCGTAAGGAGCTTGTCGCATTTTAAGTCCGACAAGCTCCTCCGCAGGCGTATCGGGGATGGAGCACTTCGACCTCGTCGTCATCGGCTCCGGGCCCGGGCGGTTAC
>JACQGN010000011.1 GCA_016199545.1 Betaproteobacteria bacterium
AGTGTGTCGGACTTTGTCCCGACACACTCCTTACGCAAAACCGCCCGCAGCCAAACGGTACAATCGGAGCCGAAATACGTGAATTCGTCCCCGCTCGTGTCTTTGTTGACGGCCAAAATAGGTCTTTGCACCCTGGTTTGTTGCAAGTCTGCGGGCGGTTTTGCATTTAGCAGCCTGTCGGACCATTAAGTCCGACAGGCTGCTAGCCGGATAATCGCGTCGCATATCATCGATCGCAGCGCGCACGCGGTCCGGCAGCCCAGGATCGCGAATCAGAGCAGCCGCAAGGGGACGTACGTCAGGGCCCCACAACGCCCGCGCGCGCTCCAGATTCACGCTATCTTTCTTCACAGGGCGGATACGACCGGGTTAGCGCAATGGATGGGCGGCGCCACGCGTCTACCCATGCGAGGTTACCCACCATCACGGTGCTACATGCGTGACGCGAAACGTCCACACAGTGGCCCGCCGGGCCTTCCCTGACGCCGTACCAATAAAGACCGGGGAAGCCATCCAAGCCTTACCGCATGATCAAAACTGTCAACAACAAAATTCGCGCACCATGCGGCAAAGTCGCTTGACGACAGGCACGGCGGTTGATTTCCGCTTGATCGAGCACTAAGATAATATACAACATTCCATGACTCCATGGAATGAGTTGGTTCATCACAGGAGCTAGCATGACATGTCTGGCAGCCAGCCGAAGAAACTCGCGTTCGAACAATTCGCCATCGTGGGACGGGCCCTCGGAAGCGGCCACCGGCTCGAGTTGCTCGACGTGCTGGTGCAGGGCGAACGAAGTATAGAGGCGCTCGCGCAAGCGTCAGGTCTCCTGCTCAACAATGCGTCGCAGCACCTGCAGCAGCTGCGCCGCGCAGGTCTCGTAACCAGTCGTAAGGCGGGAAAACAGGTGATCTGCGCGTTGGCGGGTGCCGAAGTGATCGCTCTGGTCAAGGCGTTGCGGCAAGTCGCCGAACGCAATCTTGCCGAGATCGGACGGGTCATCGATCGCTACTATCGTCATCGGGATACGCTGGAACCGGTGTCGCGCGACGAGTTGCTGGCGCGGTTGCGAAACCGCTCCGTCGTTGTGCTCGATGTGCGTCCGGCGGTTGAATACGCCGCGGGCCACGTTCCCGGCGCCATCAGCATGCCGGTGACAGATCTAAAACGGCGCCTCAAGGAATTGCCAAAGGGCCGAGAGATGGTCGCGTGCTGCCGCGGCCCGTATTGCGTCTATTCGTATGACGCCATTGAAGTCCTGCGCCCAAAGGGATTCGAGGTCAGGCGTCTGGACGGCGGTTTTCTGGAATGGTTGGCAGCGGGACTGCCAATCGAACGTCCGGGCGAGCCCGGTCCGAGGCTCAAACAGCGGACGAATGTCAGCAAACGGCCGGCGCCTTAGGAAGCTCAGCATGAATCCAGCGGCTGTTCATCGAACTTTTAACTGTTGCAGGCGGCTCGTTTTCTGCCTCGTTCTCGTTCTGGACGCCCCTTCTGCGCTTTTTGCGGAAGCGGCCCCGGTGCAAGATTCGGAGCGCGGCGCGCAGGGCAGCCAGGCTCATAAGAACCGATTGATCCACTCGAATTCGCCCTACCTTCTCAGCCACGCCCACAACCCGGTCGACTGGTACCCGTGGGGCGCGGAGGCTCTCGAAAAGGCGAAGCGCGAAAACAAGCTGATTTTTTTGTCCGTCGGCTACAGCACCTGCTATTGGTGCCATGTGGCCGAAAGAACGATCTATTCCAGGCCCGAATTCGCCAAGCTGATGAACGCGTGGTTCGTCAATATCAAGGTGGATCGCGAACAGCGTCCCGACCTGGATCGCATCTACATGCTGGCCACGCAGATCATGACCGGCCGCGGCGGCTGGCCGAACAATTTGTTCCTGACGCCCGACTTGAAACCGGTATTTGCCGGAAGCTATTTCCCGCCCCACGATGATGATTTCGGAAGAACCGGGTTTTCCACGATACTCAGGACGATCAATCAGGTCTGGACCACCGATCGCAAGCGCCTGACGGACATCGGAGACCGGGTCCATGCTTCGTTGCAGGATTACCAGCGGCAAAGCGTGACCGGCACGCAACGCAGCTTGAATCCGGACGCGTGGCTTGCCAGCGCGGCGGAAGCGCTGTCCGGGCGCGCCGACAAACGGCACGGGGGTCTCACCTCGAGCGGCTCCACGAAGTTCCCTCGCGCACCAGCGCTGGACCTGCTGCTCGCGCACTACCGGATACACCGCGACCCCGCATTGTTGGACTTGCTCGCCCGGCATCTGGACGCAATGGCATTTGGCGGAATCCATGATCATCTCGCCGGCGGGTTCCATCGCTACACCGTCGAGCCGGGCTGGTCCATCCCGCACTTTGAAAAGATGCTCTACGACAACGCCCAGCTCCTGAAAATCTACGCCGAGGCGTTTGCCATCACGGAGAGCCTGCACTATCGGGTCGTCGCGGATGATGTGGCCGGCTACCTGACACGGCGGATGATGTCGGCCGAAGGCGGTTTCTACACCGCGCAGGACTCCGAGGTCAAGGACAAGGAAGGGGCCAGCTATGTCTGGACACGTCCGGAGATCGTGTCGATCCTGCGCGGCAAGTCAGCCGAACGGTTTTTCGACGTTTATGCCCTCACCCCGATGCCGGCGTCCGGCGTCACGGAAAGCCTCGACGCGAAGAAACCGGGGGAGGAAGAAGGCGTGATTCGCATCCGGCTGCCGATCGCACAGACCCTGAAGAAAACGCAGGTTACCGATATCGTGAAAATGCTGGCCAGCACGCGCTCCCTCCGGCAGGAACTCCTCCAGGCGCGCGACCGGCGTCCCCAACCGCTGCGAGACGACAAGATCATCATCGGGCTCAACGGGCTTGCCATCGAGGCGTTCACTGTGGCAGGACGCCTGCTTGGCAACCCGGAGTACGTCTCGATCGCCCGGCGGTCCGCGGACTATATCTGGGCGGTCGCCTACAGCGCCAAATCCGAAAGCCTGAAGCACGAGATTTTCCAGGGCCGCGTGCAGACCGACGGGTTCCTCGACGATTACGCCTTATTGGGACGCGCTTGCATGTCGCTCTACGGCGTAACGCGCCAGCGGGTATGGCTCAACCGCGCAGTAAAGCTGGGCGACGCGCTTCTGAAACGCTTTTTGCGGCCCGACGGAACCTTGCTTACGAGCACGAGCGGAAAAGACCTGCTGATCACGCCGCTCGACGATGGCGACAACGCGCAACCGTCCGGCACTTCCGCGACCGTCGAGTTGCTGCTCCGTCTCGCCAAGACTACCGGCAGGGCGGAATACGCCGAGGCCGCCGGAACAATCGTGCGACGCTTGAGCGGACAACTGGAAAGTCAGCCGCACGCGTGGAGTACCCTGGTAGTCGCGGCGAACGCCAGCAAATTCGAACCCTCCATAGCCGCCTTGGGTAAAGGCGTCTCCGCAAAGGTCCAAGCAGGCGGGCAACCGGAATTCAAGCCGCCGGTTACCGCCGACCACGTAAAGGTCAGCGCGAAGCTCAGTGCAGCCGGTGACCATTACCGGATCGCGGTCACGCTCAACATCGATCGGGGATACCATGTGAACGCGAATCCGGCGTCGTTCCCATATCTGATACCTACCGGCGTGTCGTTCGATGGAATCACGCCTATCGCTATCGATTATCCCAAGCCGATATTGTTCAAACCCGAATTTGCCCGCGACGGAATCAAGGTGTACGAGGGCAATCCGACTTTAGTCGTAAAAGTCGCCAGGAAGGACCTGCAGAATAAAAGTAACTTGCGAGCGAAAGTGACCGCGCAGGCATGCAACGATCAGGTTTGCCTGCCGCCCTCAGAGCTGCCCACCCTCATCGACTTGCATGGCGCACGGTGAGTCGTATGCCAGACTGGAAGACGCGGCGTAGTATCCCGGTGAACAGAAAAGGCAGGCGGACATGATGCGCATCTGGGCTGTCCGGAAAATACTTGACGGCGAGGGCGGGATGTCGTGCCTCCTCCTGCTTTCTTGCGCTCTTGCTTCAGTGCTCGCCGCCTGCGGCGAAGCAGAGAAACCTCCCATGCCGACGAAATCCTCGGCACAATCGGCCCTCGTACCACTTCCCACGACCGAAATCCAGAAGTTTGTGGACATCCATTGGGAACGCCCCATCGCGCCTCAAGGCAAGCCACCGGCCCGTTTTTCGCCCGTTGAGGCCGCGCTCGATCCGGACTCCTGCGGCACCTGTCACGCCGCACAGTTCAACGACTGGCGCGGCAGCCTTCACGCCCGCGCCATGGGCCCGGGGGTCCTGGGACAGCTTGGAGACATGAAGGCCGGTGCCCGGGATGAGCATCAGGAGTGCCTGCGTTGCCACGCGCCCCTTGCCGAACAGGCGGACAGCCTGGTTGCTGCCCTTGCATCGGGAGGGGCCTTCGCCGATGCGCCCCAAGGCGCCCCGCAGCCGCTGCACCGGCATGGCGTGATGTGCGCTGCGTGCCACGTACGCGGCCATCAGCGCTACGGCCCGCCGCGCCGCGACGGCTCGGAGGCTGGGGATCCCGCCACACTTCCGCACGGCGGCTGGGTGAGCAGCGGCGCGTTTGCGGATTCGCGTTTCTGCGCTGCCTGCCACCAGTTCCCCACGGATGGGTACGCGCTAAACGGCAAGCTGCTGGAGAACACCTATGAGGAATGGAAGGCGAGCCGCTACGCACGCGAAGGCAGGACTTGTCAGTCGTGCCACATGCCGGACCGCCGGCACTTGTGGCGGGGAATTCATGACCGCGAAACGGTGCAAGCAGGCGTGACCATTGACGTGACGGCCCCTCGCATCCAGTCCGATGTTCTATCGGCCACGCTTACCATCAAGAATACCGGAACGGGGCACCATTTCCCCACCTACGTCACCCCCAGAGTGGTGGCGGAGGTTTACCAGGAAGGTGCCGACCGGAAAATGCTGAAGGGAACGCTGCGGGAATACTTCATCGGCAGGCTGGTATCGCCCGATCTGAGCAAGGAGATTGCCGACACCCGCATTGCGCCGGATGAACAGGCATCGCTCGACTATCAAGTTCCTCCGCATCGGAACGCGGCTGCGCTCGTGTTCCGTGTCCGTATCGAACCGGACGCCTTCTATACCGGCTTTTACCGCGACTTGCTGGCAGGCGGGCGGGCCGGCAAGGGCGAGCAACTAATCAGGCAGGCACTGAAAGAGTCTACGGCGTCAGCTTTCACGCTTTATTTGAACCGCCAGCCGCTGCCGGATCCAGCGGCACGATGATCGGCGTTTCCGGTGCTTTGAGAGCGCGATGAAATTTCGGTTTAAGAGCAAAATCTTCGCCGTGCACGCGGTAGTGCTCGCGGTGGGCGTGTTGCTTTCCGCGTTGATCTACTTCCACGGCCGCGGCGTAATGGACGTAACCGAATTCCTGGTCGAAAGGGACCTGCCCGCGCTCAAGAGCCTGTCGGACCTCAAAACCGACGTGATCGAGCTGGAGCCGATTCTCTATGAATATTACGTATCGGGGAACCGTGAGAGATTCCTGGGAAGACTGGAATCGAATGGACAGCGGATCGAGGCGAACTTGCGTGTCGCACGCGAGGCTTTCCTGTCGAGCACGACGGTCGCCGACATCGAGAGCAGATACGCCGGGATCAAGTCCCTTGCCCGGCAGCTCGACCAGACTCTGAGCGCTGAACGCATCGATCGGAACAAAGCAAGGGACCTCATTGCCGGTATCAGCCGCTCCTGCGGCCGGATCATTCAGGAACTCGACGGAATGGTCAGCGCGTTGCAGAACCGCGTGTCGAGCCGGGCGCAGGCGTCTCACGACAAGGTATACGGCATCATCGGCCTGGTCGCGTTCTTCAGCGGCATGCTGTTCCTGGTGGTGCTGATCGCGGGGCACTACGTCAGGGCCCACCTCGCCGGGGTGGAGGAGCGCAAGCGCCTGGCCATGTTTCCCGAAAGGAATCCGAACCCGGTTCTGAGCCTGGCGCTGGATGGCGCGGTTCTTTTCGCCAACCCCGGGGCGACCGAGATGTTGAGAAAACTCGGTGCCGACCCCACCCACCCCGCCGTCCTGTTTCCGGGAGACCTGGCGCAGCGCCTGGCCCGGCTTGAATCCTCCAGCGGCGAGCCGGAGCAATGGGAACACACCGTCGGGGAAAGAACCCTCGCCTGCCGCATTCATTTCCTCGAGGACTTCCGCGTGTTTCACGCCTACTTGTGGGACATCACGGAACGTAAGCAGGCGGAAGAGAAGTTGAACTATCAGGCGTACCACGACGCCCTGACCGGCCTGCCGAATCGCTACCTGTTCCAGGCACGCATGGTGGAGGCGCTATCCCGTGGGCGCGAGCGCACGCACCCCGCGCTGATGATCCTCAACGTGGACCGGCTGAAGCAGGTCAACGACAGCCTCGGCCACGTGGTGGGGGACCGCTTGCTGCAGGCGGTGGTGCAGCGGCTTCAGGCGATGCTGCAAGGCTGCGAAGAAATGTGCGCCGACAGCTCGCTCTACCGTCTGGAAGGCGATCTTTTTGTCATCCTGATGCCGGGCACGGCGGTAACGGGCGCGCCGGTGCGGCTCGCGGAACGCATCGCCGCCCACATGAAGGAATCGCTGCGGATCGACGGGCGCGAGTTCTTCGTGACGTTCAGCATCGGCATCGCTGTTTATCCGTCCGACGGGGAAGACCCCGTTACGCTGGTCAAGAACGCGGACAGCACGATGCACGCGGTAAAACGGCGCGGCGGCAACGGTTATCAGTGCTATACGCAGGAAATGAATGCCAGGGCGCTCGACGCGTTGGAGCTCGGAAACGCCCTGCGCCACGCCCTGGAACGCGATGAGTTGATGCTCCACTACCAACCCCAGCTCGACATCAGGAGCGGGCGCATCGTGGGCGTGGAAGCGCTGATACGCTGGCGTCATCCCGATCGCGGCATGGTTTCGCCCGCCGAATTCATTCCCCTGGCCGAGGAAAGCGGCTTGATTGCGCCCATCGGCGAGTGGGTGCTGCGCAGCGCCTGCGCCCAGGCAAGAAAGTGGCAGGGCGCGGAATCAGCGGCCCTCACCGTGGCGGTGAACATCTCCGCGCGGCAGTTCCAGAGCCTCGACCTGCCCGGTATGGTCGAGCGCATTCTGGCAGAGACTGGGCTGCCGCCCGGCAACCTGGAGCTGGAGGTGACCGAAAGCGTCGCCATGGGCGATGTCGAATTCACCATCGCGGCACTCAGGAAACTCAAGGAGATCGGCCTCAAGCTTTCGATCGACGATTTCGGCACCGGGTATTCCTCGCTCAGCTACCTGAAGCGCTTTCCCATCGACAAGCTGAAAGTGGACCAGTCCTTTGTGCGCAACCTCATCACCGACGCCAACGATAGGGCCATCACCGAGGCCATCATCACCCTCGGGCACGGCCTGAAGCTCAAGGTCATTGCGGAAGGCGTCGAAACCAGAGAACAGCTCGATCTGTTGTGCCGTTACGGCTGCGACGAAATGCAGGGCTATCTCTTCAGCCGGCCGCTCTCGGGGGCGGAATTCGCGCAGCTCGTAATCGAAGACCGCCGCCTGAATGTCGCGTCACACGCGGCGGCGTAAACATGTGTCATTGCCGCGTGAAAAAAGCGCATTGCGCGTCGACGCGCGCAGATCACGGTTTGTCAATATCTGAATGCCAGATTGGAATCCGTCTAGCGAGGGCAAGCAAATGAGAAGGAACGCGTTCAACGTGTGCTGCCGGTGGGAGCACCTTAAAGCAACGGGCGGTGTCGCGCTCTTGATGGGGACATGGCTCACACTTGTAAACCAGGCGGACGTCATCGCGACTCACGATCTTGACATCGTGTTAGTGCTGAAGGTCGCCGTGAATTATCTGACGCCTTTCGTTGTGTCCAATGTTGGCTTGCTTGCACGCAAGATGTGATCTCGAAAAGGCCGGACCGCCCGAACGGCGGCCATGGTGCGCGATGACCGGTTGCCTCGCCCTGTTGGCTGCCGGGAAATTGAAGTGCGGCAAGATCTTGGTTTCGATCAGTTCCGCCGCTTTGCCCGAGTCGCCGGCCTGAATGTCCCTGTCCGCGCGCAGAATCGCCAGCACCTCCTCGGTGACGTTCTTCGCCAGCACGTCCGGCGCCACGACTTCCGCCGCGTGCGCGGGCAGCACGGCCAGGAAACACATCAGCAGTAATGAGCGGGCGAAAATGGGCATCATGCGAACCCCTTGTCTCCGGACACCGAAAATTTTCCTGACCATCCGGGCGGATGTCGCTGCGCAAATAGCGCCGCCCGGCCCTTGAACTGAATCATGCCTGTATCCCGATAGACCAGCGCAACAACCAAAACCTTGCGGTGTCACGTGAGCCCCCTCCGACCTTGCACGCTCAGTAGTCGGTGCTGTGACGTCTTCATTAATGCCGGGATCCCGATTCCGGGCGAGGCTGCTGGAACGGCCGTTTGTCCGGCGCGTCCTGTCGACCCGCCATCAGCAGCAGCTTGCGGTCTGGTCCAGGGAGCGCGGCAGCGCAGCGCTGTTAGTGGGTCGCCTCGTTCCGGTGATTGCCTTCAACCTCATCAACTTGGCTCGTTCTGCATCTTCGCTGGCGGGGAGAACCCCAGGCGCGAGAACTTGACGATTGACGGTGACGACGCGCATAAAAGACTCGCGCTGCGATACCTAATCCTTCTTGAATAACGAAATGAAGGAAGGCCTATGAAAAACCAACTCGAACTTCCGGCGTCCAAAATCTTTCACTGGGTGAACGACGCGCATGACCGCAGCTTGAAGCTGGTTGCCGATTTAGCCGATGAACAGCTGACCGTGCCGAAAAGGGAGATCGTCAATCCCCTCCTCTGGGAGCTCGGGCATACCGCGTTCTTTTATGACGTGTTCCTACTGCGGGTGCTGGGCGCCAAGGAATTTCTGTTGCCAGGCGCCGAAAACTTATACGATTCGTTCAAGGTGGACCATGATGACCGCTGGGGTCTGCCTCTTCCGTCACGGAAAGAAACAGTGGCCTACAAGCAGCGCGTGTTAGACCGCGTCCTCGACCGCCTGGATTCCAGGCAGCCCGATGATGCGGACACTTATCTGTATCTTCTTTCTGTCCTGCATGAGGATATGCATGGCGAGGCGTTCACTTACATGAGGCAGACGTTGGAACACCCTCAACCTCAACTGGACGATGACGTGAGCGACGCGGCAGCGGGCGAGACAGGCGGGGGACCACTGCCGGGCGATGTGGAAATCCCGGGCGGCACGTTCCAGCTCGGCGCTGCGCCAAATGCCCCGTTTATATTCGATAACGAGAAATGGGCTCACCCGGTTGAAGTGCCGCCCTTCAGGATCTCGCGGGCTCCGGTGACCAACGCGGAGTTCGCCGAGTTCGTCGCGGGCCGGGGCTACCTCCGGCGCGAGTTGTGGAGCCATCAAGGTTGGGTATGGCGCGCGAAAGCGGGCAGCGCTCATCCCACTTGCTGGCAACGCGGGGCCGACGGCTGGCTGCGTCGACATTTCGACCAACTGGTACCCCTGGAACCCCATGCGCCTGTCGTGCACGTGAACTGGTTCGAGGCTGAAGCGTACTGCAACTGGGCAGGCCGGCGATTGCCTACGGAAGCCGAGTGGGAAATGGCGGCAAGCGTGGAGCCCAGCGCGGACGGGAAAAGTATCACGGGCCGCAAACGGCGGTATCCGTGGGGAGATGAGGCCCCCACCGCGGGCCGCGCCAATCTGGATTCACGCCATGCCGGCTGCCTCGACGTGGGCGCGCTTGCGGCCGGGGACAGCGCCTTTGGTTGCCGCCAGATGGCGGGAAACGTGTGGGAATGGACCGCCTCCTCCTTCTACCCGTTTCCCGGTTATATTGTCGATACACCTTACCGGGAATATTCGGCGCCCTGGTTCGGCTATCGCAAGGTTCTCAAGGGCGGCGCCTGGGCGACGCGGTCGCGGCTTATCAGCAACACCTACCGCAACTTTTTCCTGCCGCACCGCAACGACCTGTTCGCTGGGTTCCGCACTTGCGCTTCCGCACGCGGCGTCACCCGTTAGAGGCAGATCGGCGCTTCGCTTGATTTCAATTTCCTCAGCGATATCCTGAATCGCGTTGGAACCCTGGCGTAACCACGGCGAGAGCCCTGGGAGGGGGCGACTCCACGGCATGATGGTAGGTGATCGCCTCGATCAGCCCGTTCACATCGAGCCCGGCGTCGGTAAGCATTTCTTCGCGGCTGGCATATTCGTTTTCGTCAGCGGGCGCCATGATCACCATGCCCGGCAGGCAGCGCAGGAAAGTAAAGTCATAGCTCCCGTTGTGCGTCGGCCCGTCCGGGCCCACGATGCCGGCGCGGTCGATTGCGAAGAGCACCGGCAGGCGTTGGATCGCGACGTCATGGATGACCTGATCGTATGCGCGCTGCAGAAAAGTCGAATAAATCGCAACCACCGGCTTCAGGCCGTCGCAAGCGAGGCCGGCGGCGAGCGTGACGCTGTGCTGCTCGGCAATGCCGACATCGAAATAGCGATCCGGAAATTGCTGCGAAAATTTCACCAGCCCGGATCCCTCGCGCATGGCGGGCGTGATCGCAACGAGCCGCCGGTCCATGGCGGCCATGTCGCACAGCCAGTCGCCGAACACTTGCGTTGGGGGAAATCGACATGCCGTTGGAATGGCCTGCGCCAAAGCAGTCATAAGGACTCTCCGTGCGCCGGAGGAAGCCCGCCAGGCCGTTTTTTTGGCGGATGGAGTGGATCGCTCCGCGGCGTCCGGTGAGGATCTTGTGGGGATAGGATTGGTGGCCGATGTCCCATACCAGCCGGTCTTCCGGGGTGTTGAAGGTATATCATTTGTTCGCTTTCCGCTGGTGTTGCACGCGCCGCCGCGGTCGAACTCCTTCCACCGGGCGTGCGTGACGCTGGCATACATCGTGCCTTCGCCGCGCCGGTTCCGGTCGTCGGTGATGCACGCCGACCACGCTGCACAGCTCGTTTCGATGGTAGGCCGGCAAGTTTCCGAAAACCTGACACGCGCGTGAAAATGCCGCCAGCCTATCAGGGTCCGGCTGTCAGTTCTGGGCGCTCATCCCGGTCTATCTTTGCACTATACTATAATTAGTTGTAATTGGTTGGGAAGCCAGATCTCAAGGCAGTTGGGTGGGAACGACTGATACACGGAGAAGAAGACCATGGAGATCGTGCTCGCACAGCCACGGGGATTTTGCGCCGGAGTGGTTCGCGCCATTGACATCGTGGAGTTGACCCTCGCCACCCACGGCCCGCCGGTTTATGTATTCCATGAAATTGTCCACAATCGGCACGTGGTCGAAAGTCTGCAGTCGCGCGGGGCGGTGTTCGTGCAGGACCTTGCGGAGATTCCGCCGGGCGCGGTCACCATTTTCAGCGCGCACGGCGTGTCCAACGCGGTGGTCGAGCAGGCGACCCGCAACCAGCTCAGAGTCATCGATGCCACCTGCCCGCTGGTCACGAAGGTGCACCTGCAGGCCCAACGCTACAGCCGGCGCGGTTACGACATCGTGATCATCGGCCACCTCGGACACGAGGAAGTCGAAGGCACGATGGGATCGGTCGACGGCCCGGTATACGTGGTCTCGACGGTAGAACACGTGGCGCGCCTTCAGGTGTCGAACCCGGAACGGGTCGCGTATGTCACGCAGACGACGCTTAGCATCGACGACACGCGGGATGTCATCGCGGCGCTCAAACGGCGCTTCCCGTCGATCCAGGGCCCGGGCCTCGACGACATCTGTTACGCCACCCAGAACCGGCAGAATGCGGTGCGCGATCTCGCCAAACAAGTGGATCTGCTGCTGGTCGTGGGCGCGCGCAACAGCTCGAACTCGAACCGGCTGCGGGAAGTGGGCGTGCAGTGCGGTGTGCCGGCCCACCTGATCGAGAACGAACGCGACCTCGATCCCGCCTGGCTCAAAGCCGTCTCCAGGGTGGGCGTCACCGCCGGCGCATCAGCGCCGGAAGTGCTGGTGCAACGCGTGATCGAGAAGTTGCAGCAGTTCAATTTCACGGCCATCACGGAACAGAGCGGCCTGCGCGAGAATACCACCTTCCGGCTGCCGAAAATTCCGGCGCTCGAACGAGCGGGGGAGCGGCCCGGCAACCTGTTGCGTGAGGCGGATTAAGCGAGGAGCACGGCGTGAGCATCCCGTTCATTCAGCAGGTCCGTGTGGCATCGTACCTCATCAAACAGAAACTGCGAGGCGTCAAGCGCTACCCGCTGGTGCTGATGCTGGAGCCGCTCTTTCGCTGCAATCTCGCCTGCGCCGGGTGCGGAAAGATCGACTATCCGAAGCCCATACTCGACCGCCAGTTGAGCGTCGAAGAATGCCTGTCGGCGGTCGACGAGTGCGGCGCCCCCATTGTTTCGATTCCGGGCGGCGAGCCTCTGATCCACAAGGACATCCCGAAAATCGTCCAAGGCATCGTCGCGCGCAAGAAGTTTGTCTACCTGTGCACCAACGCCCTGCTGCTGAAGAAGCGACTGCACGAATTCGAGCCTACGCCGTATCTGACGTTGTCGGTTCATCTCGATGGGTTGCGCGAGCGCCACGACGCGTCCGTGTGTCGCGAAGGCGTCTTCGACAAGGCGGTGGAGGCGATCAAGCTCGCCGTGGGGGGCGGTTTTCGCGTCACGGCGAATTGCACGCTCTTCCGCGGTGAATCCGCTGACGAAATCGAGAAATTCATGGACTACGCGATGAGCCTGGGCGTCGAAAGCGTGACGATTTCTCCCGGCTACAGCTACCAGCATGCGCCTGCGCAAGATGTCTTTCTGCGGCGCGCCGCGAGCAAACGGCTGTTCAGGGAATTATTCCGGCGCGGCAAAAACCGGGGCTGGAGATTCAATCAGTCTCCGCTGTTCCTGGATTTCCTCGCAGGAAATCAGAGTTACCAGTGCACCCCGTGGGGAAACCCGACGCGCAACGTATTCGGCTGGCAGAAACCTTGTTATTTTCTGGTGGACGAAGGCTACGCCGCGAGTTTCCGGGAGCTGATGGAGGAGACGAAATGGGACGCCTACGGCGTGGGACGCAACGCGAAATGCGCGGACTGCATGGTTCACTGCGGCTATGAACCTACCGCGGTGAATGATGCGTTTGCGCACCCGCTGAAAGCGCTGCAGGTGTACCTCCGGGGCCCGCGCACCAGCGGGCCGTTTGCGCCCGAACCGGGTTGGGACGGGAGCGGGGCGCAACCGGACGATCGCGCGGCCGCGCCGGCGTTCAAGCAGTGGCGAATCCACCAAGTGGATGACGGGCGGCCGCGGTGATGTGGACGCTGCTCGTTTTTTCCGGGTTGCTGATCTGGGCTGGCATCATGCTCCTTCCGTGGCGCCCCTGGCGCACCGGCGAAAGCTTTGAATGGGATGCATGCGTTTCTGCCAGCGATCTGAGCGACGTTACCGCATTGATCCCGGCGCGTAACGAGGCGGCGCATGTCGAACCGACCCTGAAGGCGCTGGCGGCGCAGGGAAACGGCCTGCGCATTATTCTCATCGACGACCAGTCCACCGACGGCACGCGCGAAATCGCAAGCCGCCTGCCGTGCCCGAACCTCGAGATCATCGCGGGCACGCCGCCGCCTGCGGGCTGGACAGGAAAGCTGTGGGCGCTGGAGCAGGCGCGCCTCCGCGTGAGGACCCCTTTGACGCTGTTGCTTGACGCAGATATCGAGCTTGGGTGCGGCGCGCTCGCCGCGTTGCGCGAGAAGATGCGGCGGGAGGAGCTTCGGTTCATCTCCATCATGGCGCGACTGGCGATGGAGGGATTCTGGGAAAAGCTCCTGCTGCCTGCCTTCGTCTATTTTTTTCGGCTGCTTTACCCGTTCCGCCTGTCCAATGATCCGCGCGCGCCCCGAGTCGCTGCCGCGGCCGGCGGCTGCATCCTGCTGGAGACGCGGGTGCTTACTGAAATCGGCGGATTCGGGGCGCTCCGCGGCGCAATCATCGATGATTGCGCTCTGGCGCGTTTGGTAAAGGGGGCGGGCCACGCGACCTGGATCGGCCTCACCCGCGCCATCCGCAGCACGCGCCGTTATCCCACTTTAGCTGCGATTTGGAATATGGTCGCGCGCTGCGCGTTCGCCCAACTCCGATATTCGTCGCTGCTCTTGTTGGCTGCGATAGCCGTGCTGCTTATCGCGTTCGCCGGTCCGGTTGCGGGGCTGGCGGCGCCTGAGCCGGCCGTGCAAATGATTGCGCTTGCCACGCTTTGCCTGATGGAGCTCAGCTATCTTCCCACGCTGCGGTATTACGGTCTGCCCGCGGGCTGGGCGCTGGCGCTGCCGGCAATCGGCGTGCTGTTCGCGGCCATGACGTGGCATTCCGCGTTCAGGCACTGGCTGGGGTATGGCGTGGAGTGGCGGGAACGACGCTATTTAGGGTCCGCCCGCTCGAACGGTTGATCGTCCGGATATTTAACCAACGATGACGAACGTAAGCGTGAGTCCGGTGTCCGACAGAGAGTTTCAGGCCGCAATCTTGCCGCGGGTATCGCGAACGTTTGCCTTGACTATTCCGTTGTTGCCGCGCGATCTGGCGGTGACCGTCGCCAACGCCTATCTGCTGTGCCGCATCGCCGACACCATCGAGGATGAGCCCGCTCTCAGTGCCGCTGAAAAGCGGCGTATTTCCCGTCAGTTCATCGCCGTCGTCGCCAGGCACGAGCCGGGCTCGCGGTTCACGGAAGCGCTTGCGCCGCTCCTCTCACCGGCGACACCGGAAGCGGAGCGCGAACTGGTGTTGAACGCTTCGCGCATCGTCGGCCTGACGCATCGCTTTCCGCTGGCGCAGCGCCGCGCGATGGAGCGCTGCGTGGCGATCATGGCGACGGGCATGGCTGCCTTTCAGGCGCAAAGCTCCGTGCGCGGTCTGAGAGACCAATCGCAAATGGACCACTATTGCTATTTTGTCGCCGGCGTAGTGGGTGAGATGCTGACCGAGCTGTTCTGCCTGCATGCGCCGGCCGTCGCGGAAAATCGCGACCGATTGATGAAGTTGGCAGTGTCGTTCGGACAGGGCCTGCAGATGACCAACATACTCAAGGATATGTGGGAAGACCGCCGGCGCGGCGCGTGCTGGTTGCCGCGGGAAATATTCGATAGCCGCGGCATCGATCTTGCCGGGCTTGCGCCGGAGCGCCAGCCGCCGGGATTGGGTGATGCGATCGATGATCTCCTCGCCACCGCGCACGCTCATCTCAGAAACGCGCTGGCCTACACACTGCTTATCCCGCCGCATGAGAGGGGGATCCGCCGGTTCTGTTTCTGGGCCGTGGCGATGGCGCTGCTCACGCTGCGCAGCATACACCGGCGCGCAACTTTTTCTTCCGGGGAACAAGTGAAAATTTCACGCGTTGCGGTCAAGGTATCCGGTCTTGCGACGCGGGCGCTGGCAGGGACGAATGCGGGACTGACGGTCGCATTTGCGTGGCTCGCGCGCGGGTTGCCGCGCGCAGCAGCATTGCCGCAAACGGCTAGCGTGGCGCCGGCGCGCTCCGAGGGGAATGCGTGATGTTGAGATCCATAGTGAGCGAACTCGGCTTTCTGCCCCACGGCGAATCCGTGGCCCGCGTGAGCGAACGCGAAGTCGCCGCAACGGTTCCGGTCGACCGCGGGCGGTTATTGAGCGCGATTTCTGCCGCACGCGACGCGTTGCTTGCGATGCAGCGGCCGGACGGCCACTGGAGCTTTGTTCTCGAAGCGGATTGCACGATTCCCGCCGAGTACATCCTGATGATGCATTTCATGGACGAGGTGGACGCGCCGCTTCAGAAAAAGATCGCGCGCTATTTGCGGGAGCATCAGGCGCCGGAGGGAGGGTGGACGCTTTATCCGGGAGGGGACGTTGACTTAAGTTGCACCGTCAAGTGCTACTTCGCATTGA
Source organism: Betaproteobacteria bacterium (assembly GCA_016199545.1). Taxonomy (GTDB): domain Bacteria; phylum Pseudomonadota; class Gammaproteobacteria; order Burkholderiales; family SG8-41; genus DSOT01. The sequence goes on from JACQGN010000011.1 coordinate 15,904, forward strand.
AGCTCGCCGGCGATGAGCGCCACGCGCCGCACATGCTGCGGGCGCGCGCGGCGATCCTCGCACGCGGGGGTGCGGCGCGCAGCAATGTGTTCACGCGCATCGCGCTCGCCCTGTTCGGCCAGATTCCGTGGCGCGGCGTGCCGTTCATCCCGGTGGAAATCGTGCTGCTGCCGCGCTGGTTTCCGTTTCACTTGAGCAAGGTATCCTACTGGTCGCGCATGGTCCTGGTGCCGCTCGCGATATTGTGCAGTCTCAAGGCGCAGGCGCGAAATCCCCGCCGGGTCAGCATACGGGAGATCTTCACTACACCGCCGGAGCTGGAGACCGATTATTTTCCGATACGTTCACTGCTGAACCGGATCATCCTCGCCATGGAAAGGGCGGCGCGTTTGTTAGAACCGGCGATTCCGGGGCGCATACGGGAGCATGCGCTCGCCGCCGCCGAAAACTGGATCATCGAGCGGCTCAATGGCAGCGACGGCCTGGGCGGCATATTTCCTGCGATGGTCAATGCCTACGAGGCCTTGGCGCTGCGCGGCTATGGCGCGGATCACCCGTATCGTCGCGCGGCGGCGGCGGCGCTCAGAAACTTGCTCGTGGTGGGGGAGCGCACGGCGTTCTGCCAGCCTTGCGTGTCTCCGGTATGGGACACCGCTTTGGCGTGTCTTGCGCTGCAGGAAACGGGGGATGCGGCTGCCGCTGGCGCCGTGCGGCGCGGGCTCGACTGGCTTAAAGAGAGGCAGCACATCCATATGCCGGGAGACTGGCAGGAAAACCGGCCTCACCTCGAGGCCGGCGGCTGGCCGTTCCAATATCGCAACGACCATTATCCTGATCTCGACGATACACCGGTGGTGGCGTGGGCGATGGTGCGAAGCGGGGATCTTCGCTATGAGCGATCCATAGCGCGCGCGGCGCGCTGGATTTGCGGCATGCAGTCGCGTAACGGCGGATTTGCGTCGTTTGACGCGGACAACACGCATTATTACTTGAACGAAATTCCATTTGCCGACCATGGCGCGTTGCTCGACCCGCCGACCAGCGATGTAACCGCGCGCTGCGTCATGCTGCTCGCAAGCCCCGGCCTGCCGGACTATCGCCCGGTGATCGATGCAGCTCTACGCTTTCTCGCCAGAGAGCAGGAGCCTGCGGGACCATGGTTCGGCCGCTGGGGAACCAACTATATTTATGGAACCTGGGCGGTACTCGCAGCGATGGAAGCCGTGGGCGCCGCCGAAACGCGGGTCGACGTTGAGCGCGCGGTCCGATGGCTGAAGCAGATGCAGCGGGAGGACGGCGGCTGGGGTGAGGACAACGACAGTTACCTCTATCCGGAGCGGGCCGGCGCCGGCCGCGCGAGCACCGCTTTTCAAACGGCGTGGGCGGTGCTCGCCCTGATCGCCGCCGGTGAGGGCGTCGCGCCGGAAGTGCGGCGGGGCATCGAATACCTGTTGCAGACACAGAGCCGCGACGGCGTGTGGCACGACGCGGCGTTCACGGCCCCGGGATTCCCGCGCGTGTTCTATCTCAAGTATCACGGCTACGACAAGTATTTTCCGCTGTGGGCGCTCGCGAGGTATTACAACATCCGGTATCAGCGGTCGCTGTGACCGAAATCGGCATCGTTGCCGCAGCGACGGTTGAAGCCGCGCCGCTGGTGGCGCGGCGCGCGCGGCCCGGACAACTCACGCGGCTCGCACGCAGCGGCTGGCTCAAGCTGTCCGGCACGGGACGAAACCGCGCAACACAGGCGGCGCAGGCGCTGCTCGCAGCCGGCGCGAAAGTGCTGCTGAGCTGGGGGGTCGCAGGCGGGCTCGATCCGCGGCTCGCGGGAGGAACCGTGGTCGTGCCTGACGCGGTGATCGCGGCCGATGGCCGTGTGTTCTGCGTTGACGTGGAGTGGCACGCTCAAACGCTGCAGCAATTGGCGCGGCGCGTGACGCTTGCCACAGGAGCCCTGGCGGAAAGCACGCATGTGCTCACCGCGGGCGAAGAGAAGCGGGCGCTGGGCGAATCATGCGGCGCAGTCGCGGTCGATATGGAAAGCGCGGCCGTGGCGGAGGTGGCGCTCGCCGCGGGAGTGCCGTTCCTTGCGATTCGAGCGATCCTCGACACGGCACACGAAGCGCTGCCTTCCTGCGTGACGCGCGCGCTCGGCGAGAACGGAAACGTGGCGCTGACGCGGCTCGGCGTGGCGTTGGCTGCGCGGCCATCAGAGCTCATCCGGCTGGCCGGCACCGCCAGAAGCTTGTGGCGGGCGCAGGCCGCGCTGGAAACGGTGGCACGAACGATGGAGCTGCGATGATCCTCATCTTCGCGATTCTGCAAAGGGCGGGCGGCGCGTGACAACATTGGTGACGGGCGCTTCCGGTTTCGTCGGTTCAGCCGTCGTGCGGGCCCTCCTTGCCGCGGGCCATCGGGTTCGCGTGCTGCTGCGGGCGACCAGCAGCCGCCGTAACCTCGAAAACCTGGCGGTTGAAGTGGCGGTCGGCGACGTGCGCGACGTGGTCTCACTCCGGCACGCCGTGGCGGGTTGCCGATATGTTTTTCACGTGGCCGCTGATTACCGCTTGTGGGTCAGGGACTCCGCCGCACTGCATGCCACCAATGTGACGGGCACCCGCAACGTGATGCAAGCCGCCGCCGAAGCGGGCGTCGAGCGCATCGTCTACACCAGCAGCGTGGCTACCCTGGGGCTGAAAGCCGACCGGACGCCTGCCGACGAAGAGACACCGGTCGGGTTGAATGACATGATCGGGCATTACAAGCGCTCGAAATTCCTGGCCGAAGCCGAAGTGATGCGGCTCGCGAGTGAGGAGGGTCTTCCCGCCGTCATTGTCAACCCTTCCACGCCGGTGGGACCGCGGGATATCAAGCCCACGCCCACCGGTCGCATGGTGCTGGATGCCGCATGCGGGCGCATGCCGGCCTACGTGGACACCGGGCTCAACCTGGTACATGTGGACGACGTCGCGTCCGGGCACTTGCTTGCTTTCGAGCGCGGCGCGGTGGGTGAGCGGTATATCCTTGGCGGTCGCAACATGAGTCTGCAGGAGATCTTCATTAAAATCGCCACTATTACCGGCCGGCCGCCGCCCGGGCTGCGCCTGCCGCACAATCTGGTGCTGCCCATTGCATACGTTTCGGAAGCCTGGGCGCGGGTCACGAATCGCGGCGAACCCCGCGTCACCGTGGACGGGGTGCGCTTATCCAGGAAGTACATGTTCTTTTCTTCGGACAAGGCCCGGCGTGAACTGGGGTTTAACCCCCGCCCGGTGGCGGAAGCGCTGGCGGATGCCATCGAGTGGTTCCGAGGAAACGGCTATTTCTCTTCGAATTCAACAGCGCGGCTTTTAATCGCGTGAGCCCCTTATTCTTGCAGCATAGACCCAGCGAAGGGCCGCTCGTCTGAGCATGGTGCGCCAGGTCCTGAGCGCTGCAGTGCGCTTCTATTGCGAGACCCTCGCGGGGCTGGTGCAAGCATCGGCGCGGCGCGCGGCTTCGGTGCTGGGGGGGGTCGCGGTGCTGACGGCCGCACTGATGTATTACACGGCGAGCCATCTGACCCTCGACACCGACTCGAAACACTTGCTCGATCCGAACCTGCCCTTCCTCCAGG